>JAHEJB010000115.1 GCA_024639085.1 Rubricoccaceae bacterium
TCGCTGGCAAGGAACGTAGTTCGGAATAAGTCGCGCTCCAGGAAGCGACGCGATAGATCGGCCAGAATCGGATCCTTGGCCTCTTGCCACCGTTTGATGCTGTAGAGAACGTCTGTATCGTCGAGTTCAATGAATCGATCCAGGACATCCTCACGGTCGAGGTCATCCGTCGTCACATCGCCGGAGAGAAAGAAGGCCAATGAGGGCGCGGTTGCCGCAAGCGCAGCATCATCAGAGCCCCACAATTGACGGGCTCGTGCGATCGTGTTGAGAAGTAGATGGTCGGCGGCTATGACGGTTTTGTGGAGGTAGACCTGCCAGAACATCAGGCGACGGCTGAGAATAAAGTTCTCAACCGAATACGCGCCTTTGGCCTCAATAACGATCCGGCCTTCGGGTGACCCATCGGTTGGATGAACGCGCATGGTTTTCAAGATCCGCTCAACACCGACGACACCCTCCGCTACGCCCGTGTAGAAGGAATCCCGGCGTAAGTAATCCAGCCGGTCCATGTCCAGTTGGCTGGCAATCAGGGTGTGAAAGAAGGGGCGGGCGTACGTTCCATCGAACATAGCGAGTGCCGTGTCCAGTGCGCCGTCCAGGCTCTTGTTCAGCCGCAGGATCAGGGCCCGGCTCATTCGTTCGTGGTGATGAAGCGTGCCATCACGTCCGGGAGGAACGAGCACGGTTTCCAACGTATGCGAAAACGGCCCATGGCCGATATCGTGGAGGATTGCGGCCGCCAGCGCAGACTCGTATTCATGATTGGAGATCTCCGTGCCCTTGTCCCTTAGCGTTGTCAGCACTTCCTGCATCAGCGCCATCGCCCCGAGTGCATGGTCGAATCTTGTGTGGACAGCCCCCGGAAAGGCTAAAAACCCAAGCCCAAGCTGACGAATCCTCCGCAGTCGCTGAAACGTAGGTGTCTCAATCAGCTCTACGATCAGGCCCTTCGGCACAGAGATAAATCCGTGGACGGGGTCTGAGAATAGCTTGAAGCGACTGACCACGTTGAGAAAGGCAGGGTGAGAACACGGGAGAAAGAGGAGGGGCCGCTAGTTTACGCGCTGTTGCCCGATAGTCCACGTACGGTTGTCGTCTCTCATCTCCTCCGATTCTCTGAACACCTCTCAATCCAAATTGCCATGCTGCGTAGAGGGGCCGGCCGAATTCGTGGCCAAGGCGCAGTACGCGATTGACGCACTGCTTTACGGGTTGGGGATAACTCCGACTTGGGTAGAAAAGGATGGGTTGAGCCAAGGAGGTATTTACTACGGCGAGGAGCCAGGAGAAGACGCAGACCAAGTTTTTTCCATTCGATTGCGACTAGATACGCTCGTCTTCTTTTCCGAGCGAAGGGGGCTGAGAAATGACGAGATGGCATTCATCGAATGGGATGGTGAGGGCTGGCCGGTTCCATTTGGAAGCGATGCAAACGGCCCCCCGGACATTATCGCGGCCACCTTCTTTTGGCTCTCAGGATGGCAGGAGTACTCGACTGTCGAGCGTGACGAGCACGGGCGCTTCCCATATTCTGCCTCTCTTCAGTCCAAGCTGGGCATCCCACTCAAGCCTTTGGTAGATGTTTACAGGTTGTGGTTAGGGAGTCAGTTAAAGCGACTCGGCATTTCAGTTCAAAAGCGAATGTGGAACGAGAAAACTTGGTCTGTCGCGATGACGCACGACATTGATTTCGCGGAGACCAGGAAAAGGAGTCGGCTAAAGTCTTTAGCTCGAGGAGAAGTCATCCATGCCTTCGCCAACCTGGGCAAGCGGAATCCACGACGAGCGAGCCTGAATCGGCTGAAGGCGGCAGAAGTCGCACGGAAAATCACCGCTACATATTTCTTTAAGGGCGGGGCATCAAGCCCTGAAGACGTGGATTACGATTTGAAAAAACCGTGGCTCCGGGATTTCTTGGAAGGCCTGATCGCTTCCGGATTCGAGGTCGGTCTTCATCCCAGTTACGCTGCCTACGATCATCCTACGAGACTGGGAGCAGAATACAGCGCGTTGGCAAGCGTTGTTGGCAGTTGCCGGAATAGTGTTCGAACCCACTTCCTCCGCTGGGTTCAACCCACAACGCCTCGGCTGTTAAGTCAGGAAGGCTTCCACGTCGATAGTTCGCTGGGATTTTCGCAGCACGAAGGATTTCGGCGCGCGACGTGCCATCCGTTTCGTCTGTTCGACATCTCAGCAAACCAACCGCTCGATCTGTGGGAATTACCCCTTGCGGTCATGGATACGACGCTTTTTGGCCACAGGAGCCTTTCTGTGGAAGACGCCATTTCCCAGATCCAGGCCGTGTTCGATTCGGTCAAGCGAGTCGGCGGCTGCGCCGTAGTACTCTGGCACAATACGACCCACGACAAAGAGGCTCTCCCAGGGCAAGCGCTGGTCTTCGAGAACTCACTTGATAGCGCCATGGTGGAGGGGGCGTGCATCGGCAGTCTCAATGACGTGATGCAGCATTATTCGGCACCTTCAGCAGCCGGGCGATAGAGTCGTGATTCCTTCAAGCCACTCCACGAAGAATGCCCTGATTGTATTTGCGAAGGCACCAGTAGCGGGGAATGTCAAAACGCGATTGTCGCCTCTGCTCACCGAGGAAGAAGCCGCCAATCTTTACGGAGCCTTCCTGCAGGATGCTCTTCAAGCCTATTCGGCCAAAGAAGCCTTTGGGTTATCGGATTCTGTGGCAGTTCGCCTCTACCTCCCTGCCGGAGATGAATTGCCTGCCCACCTAGTTCCGGAGAGCGCCACCCTTCATCGACAGAAGGGTGAGAGCCTCGGACCTCGTATGCTACGAGCTTTTGTTGAAACGTTTTCTGCCGGATTCGAGCGAATCGTTGTTGTTGGCACAGATCATCCAACGTTGCCCCCGGCGTTCGTGGGGGAGGCCTTTCGGGCACTTGCTCAACCGTTGACGATAACAATTGGGCCCAGCGCGGATGGCGGATATTATCTCCTAGGCATGAACGATTTGTATCCTTCGCTTTTCGAGATGGAGTACAGCCACCAAAGCGTTTTTGGGGATACAATGGCTCGAGCAGGAAACGAGAACGCGCATACTGTGATTCTTCCAGAATGGTACGACGTCGATGATGTGCAGGCCCTCCGAAGGCTATTTGGGGAATGGCGTGCTGGGGCCGTAATTCATGCACACACGGAATCTGCACTAAGAGCCCTTTTGGAGGCCCACCCGAAGTTGTTTTAGCTTCCATGCCCTTTTAGCGCTTCAACGCATCACACCTTCTCATGTCGACAGATATCGTAACGACCACGGGAGCATCCCGGCCGGGCTCCTCACTGGCGACTGGCGGCGGCGCGCTGAGAACGCTCGAGCAGTTCATTATTGAGCGGCAGGGAGACACACCAGGTTCTACAGGACAGTTCTCTCGTCTTCTCCGAGACATCTCTCTGGCCGCCAAAATTGTTGATCGGGACGTCCGCAAAGCTGGCCTGGTGGACATCTTTGGTGATTCGGGGGAGATTAATGTCCAGGGAGAGATTCAGAAGAAACTGGACGTATTGGCTCACGACGAATTTGTTCGTGCACTACGACGTGGTGGCGAAGTATGCCTGATCGGCTCGGAAGAACACGACGAGGCTATTCCGATTAAGATCGAAGATTGCCAAGGCAAGTACATCGTCCTTTTCGATCCTTTGGATGGGTCGTCGAACGTAGATGTGAATGTCTCGATCGGCACCATATTCTCTATCTACAAGGTTGCCGACGATCACGAGGGAGAGGTTTCGGTAGAGAATGCGCTACAGCCCGGTCGCAATCAGGTTGCCGCCGGTTATGTCGTGTACGGCTCGTCCACAATGCTCGTTTACACAACGGGGAAAGGCGTAAACGGCTTCACGCTCGACCCTTCGATCGGTGAGTTTCTCCTTTCGCATTCGAACATCCGGACGCCGGAGCACGGCAAAATATATTCGATAAACGAAGGGAACTACAATTCATGGGATGAGGGCCTGAAGCGGTATATCAAGTGGATGCAGGTTGAGGACCCCAATTCAGATCCTCCACGGCCGCTCACTACGCGTTACATCGGTTCATTTGTTGCCGACTTTCACCGAAATCTGATGAAAGGGGGTATCTATATCTATCCCGCCAACACGCGCAATCCGAACGGTAAACTGCGGTTGATGTACGAGGCCAATCCAATGGGCTTCATCGTAGAACAAGCTGGTGGTTGTGCCTCAACGGGAACCGGGAGAATCCTCGATGTAGAGCCGAACGCCCTTCATCAACGCACACCGATTTACATCGGAAGTCCGAACATGGTGAAGATGGCCGAGGCATTTTTGCGTGGAGAGCAGCCTATTGCCGGCGAGAACGGCATGGCATAGTCGCGGTTCTCAGGGTTGGTTGTCGAGGAGACGTGTTGAATCCCTACATTTCGTGAGCACAACATTGCGATTAGACCATGCGCCGTTCGTTCTCTCATGTGATTTTGGCCCTTCTGGCCACGGGATTAGTTCTTCTGCTAGCTAACCCTCTTGTTGAACGGTTTCAAGCCGAAGAGAAGACTGAACCAGGCGCAATGGAACCAACGGACTGGTTTTATCGACAGCGTGCTTTCCCTATCGGAGAGATCAATTACGAGGCTGTTCAGGAAGCACACGATCAGGCCCGCGTAATGCGTAATGAGTCCAGAGCTCGCGGTGGGGGAAACTGGGAGTTTGCCGGTCCCACAAATATCGGCGGTCGGGTTTCTGCGATAGCGGCCGAAGATTTTTCCACATTCTACGTTGGGACAGGTTCGGGCGGCGTGTTTAAGACGGTAGATGGTGGTGCCTCTTTCGTTTCTGTGGGCGACGACGTTCTCAGTCTCTCCATTGGTGATGTCGCACTTGATCCAAGCAACGATCAAACTGTCTATGTCGGAACGGGCGAATCGAACGGCGGTGGCGGGTCGTTGACTTACGGAGGGCAGGGGATATTTCGCTCAACAAATGGTGGAGCCGACTGGACTCCCCTAGGCTTGGAAAACACCGGCACCATTGGTCGCGTTGTCGTTCATCCGGCCGATCCTAACACGATCTGGGTTGCTGCTGCAGGAAAGCTGTTCGCGAACGATGAACATCGTGGGTTGTACCGCACGGCCAACGGTGGGGCCTCCTGGACAAAGGCGCTGTTTGTCAATGACTCGACTGGGGTGATTGACTTGACTGTTAACCCGAGAAGCCCAGATACGCTTTTTGCGGCTTCCTGGGAGCGCCGCAGACGAGCAAATGACCGTCATTACGGCGGTCCCGGATCGGGTGTCCATCGCTCAATCGATGGTGGAGCGACCTGGACTGAGCTGACATCAGGTCTGCCGACTGATGGCAATGTTGGTCGTATTGGTTTGGCTGTGGCCGCATCCAGGCCAAACGTTGTCTACGCGATCTATACAGACGCCACGGGCAACACGCGCACTGTCTATCGCTCGGATAATGGGGGAGACTCTTGGGCTTCGGTCGGCGCTCCGCCCGGCGTATCGTACGGCTGGTGGTTTGGTCAAATTCGTGTGGACCCGACAGACGAAGACATTTTGTACGCGCCGTGGCTCAACCTCTACAAATCCACAAACGGAGGGTCGAGCTGGTTCTCGGCCTCGGCAGGCATGCATGTGGATCACCACGCACTGTGGATCGATCCTGCGAACCCTACTCAGCTCATAGCGGGCAACGACGGCGGTGTGTACACGTCTACAACCAGCGGGTCCTCCTGGACTAAAGCTTCGGGTGGTTTCCCAGCGACTCAGTTCTACACGATCGAGATAGATGAATCCGTGCCGGAGCGCCTCTACGGCGGTACGCAGGACAATGGAACGAACAGAACACTTACCGGCGACCACGACGACTGGCAGAGCATTTACGGTGGCGATGGGTTCGTTGCTCTGGTTGAGCCCACGAACAATCAATTTGTATACGCCGAGAGCCAATATGGCAATCTTGGGCGCTCAACGAATGGTGGTTCATCGTTTTCTGGTGCAACCAGTGGCATTTCTGGCCGAACTAATTGGAACACGCCGGTTGTTTTTGATCCTACAAATCCGACTACGCTGTACTACGGTGCAAATGCTGTTTACCGCTCAACGAACCGCGCGCAAAATTGGACCTCCATTTCGCCCGATTTAACAGACGGGCCGGGCAACGGGAATCTCGTGTTCGGAACGGTAACCACAATTGACGTAGCTCAGTCTGATCCGAATACAATCTGGGCCGGAACGGATGATGGGCACGTCTGGATCACGCAGAATGATGGCGCATCATGGACAGATGTCAGTGCTGGGCTACCCAAGCGCTGGGTGACGCGAGTTTCGGCTGACCCGGCACAGCCTCTGAGTGCTTTTGTTGCGGTTTCTGGTTACCGCTGGGGCGAACCTGAGGCCAACATCTACTACACTGCCGACGCTGGCCAAAACTGGGCACCGCGTTCATCGGGATTGCCGGAAGCACCTGTCAACGATTTACTGTTCGATCCGCTGGACTCGAATCGGTTGTATGTGGGTTCGGATGTCGGCGTGTTCTACTCTGACGATGCTGGATTGAGCTGGGAGATGATCGCGGCAGATCTTCCGGCTGCGCCCGTTCTCGACCTTGACCTTCATCATTCCACCCGCACGCTCGTCGCAGCCACGTTTGGTAGAGGGATGTACAGTTTCGACCTTTCTACGCTTCCGACGGCAAACGAGGAGGTCGTTGCAGAAGCCTCTGCTGGGCTTTCCATCACCCCGAACCCAGTTCGAACGACAGCTACGATCCGCTATTCGCTTGCACGCGCTTCTGAGATTACGCTGGAGGTGTTTGACGCTCGCGGTCGACGAATTGCGACGCTGGAGCAGGGAAGGCGTCCGGCAGGTTCACACAGCGTTGCCTGGCGCACGAACAGTCGGTTGGCCGCAGGGTCGTACATCGTCCGACTGCGTGCAGGATCTCACCGCTCAACCGCTTCGATTTCGGTTGTGAGGTAGTTCTGGAAACAAGCTTTGGCGTGTTATTCGGTCCGCCAAAGCTTCAATGTCCAGACAATCGCTTAGAAGGTCACTAGGACGCCGGCGAACGCTGTCTCCTGGCTGTAGCCGTCAAAGAATGAACAACGATAGCGAACGAATGGATCGATAGATCCCTTGTCCAGCTGTACTCCTGCCAGGAGATTCCATCCGGTATTGGACCCACTGCTTCCGTTCTGGGAGAAACGCTCCCATGCAAAGCCTACTCCAACAGCGACTTTTATATCCCCCAAATCGTATCGAGGTGTCGCGTTGACATCAATCTGAATAACCGTTGCGTTGTCCTCGAACTGCGTTTCGAGGTCTACCCAGGCGCCGCCCGTGATCGCACCAAACTGGCCCAGATTGTCTACGTCGACTGCAAATCCGACCATGGGGTTGCTGGTTTCGAAGTTGTACCCCGCATAGCCAGCGAAAGCCACGTCGATTTGCGCAATTGCTGATGGGAGGAAGAGTGCTCCTATAAGGGCAACGGTGGGTAGTAAATGTCTCATCGTGGGGGACCGATTAGTGGGCGAAGTGCCTAAAATACAAAGGCCCACGTGATTTGCCACGCATCGCTCTTTCTGCCTACCCGCAGGCAACCAAAAAAACGGGGCGACTTCTCGGCAAGGCGCCCCGTTTACATACGCCAAATTCGAGCTACAAACCAATACTCGCGCCAACCTGTACAGCAATTGAATTGCCCAAGCTAATGCTCGCATCGTCAGGTGTGGGAGAGCCAAGAGTATACCGACCTTGCACAAACGGCGAAACGAAACCGCCTCCCATGCGGACACCAGCCAAAAGGTTGGCACCAATTCCGGAACCTGTAAAATCCTCAAAGCCATCCGCGGTTGCTTTGAAGTTCATGTAAGTGACGCCAGCGCCGACGTACGCCCCAAATGGAGCCAACGGTGGCGAAAACTCCCCTATGAGATCCAGGCTGGCACGGATACCCGTCGTGCTCGTCGAAGTCCCTGGCTCTACTTCACCTCCGCTAACAAAAGCTGTTTCAACAGATGGACGCGCTTTCAAACGAATAGGCAAAATGCCTGGTGTTAGGTTTGCCTCCACACCCACGCCGGCGACGAAGCCGCTCTTGGGTTGGTTTGGATTCGGTTCAAAATCGTAACCAAGGTTGGTAGCATACCCGACGTA
>JAHEJB010000023.1 GCA_024639085.1 Rubricoccaceae bacterium
GTTGATGTAGCCTGGTGTCCGGGTGCATTTGAGATCCCTATCGTCGCAAAAACTATGGCCACAACTGGTCAGTATGCAGCCGTGATTTGCGTAGGGGCGGTAATTCGAGGGGGGACTCCTCACTTTGAATACGTCTCTGGAGGCGCCGCAGATGGCATTCAGCAGGTAATGCTGGAAACGGGCGTACCGATTCTTTTTGGTGTCCTCACCGTGGATACAGTTGAGCAGGCTATTGAACGAGCGGGCAGTAACGCCAGCAACAAGGGCGTCGAGGCAGCCGAGGGCGCTCTGGAAATGGCTAACCTTCTACGCCAACTTCGCGTAGATTAAGCGCCACAACGCAACCAGGAAAGCTCAGCTCGCAACGTTCGCTACGCCCTACACGTCATCGACTAACCGGACCTACAGCTCCGGACCTTGCGTTGCCATGCGAACTCCCATGCTTTCCACTATGCGGCTGATTGCTAAAACAGCGCTGATTGTCAACGCGGTCGCCTTTTGTTCAGTTGTTGGTAGCGCACAGCCAGGGACATGGCGAGCGTACCCGGCCCTACAAGCCATTCAAGCGCTCGACACCTCGCCCGAAGCCGTTTGGGCGGCCACATCTGGAGGTGTGTTTTCGTACAACTCTGTCACGGGCGAGGTCAACAAATACACGTCGGTCGAGGGTTTGTTTGGCGTAGACGTAAAGGCGCTGGTGTATGATGAGCGTCGAAATGCTGTGTGGATTGGCTACGGACAGGGCACCTTGGATCGTATTGATGTAGAAACCGGCGACGTTGAGACGTTTTTTGATATTGCTCGAGCCGACCAGTTCATCGACCGAACCATAAATCGACTTCGCCTAGTTGGCGACTCCCTCTACGCCTCAACAGCATTTGGCGTCGTTGTTTTCGATCCGATTCGCAATGAGGTTCGAGACACGTACTCGCGGCTTGGCACGTTCGAACCCGCTGTTTCCTCCAGTGATGTGCTGGTTGCTCCATTGCCAGACGGTGGTGGAGCAGGGTTGTGGGTTGCTACAGAGAGCGGAGTTGCTCGCGCACCACTCAGTAGCCCTAATCTCCAGCAGGCGTCTGCATGGACGGTTGAAGATCTCGGCCCAACGGACGTTACCGGGCTGGCTTATTTCGAAAACAAGGTTTATGCCTGTTCGGACGATACCTATGTCAAACAGTCAGACGGAACATGGGGTAACGTATTCTTCACGACCCGCCCGTTCGTAGATCTCGTAGCCGATACGGATAGGTTGTTCGGAGTTGCACAGTTCTCCCTCCACAGGCGGCAGCCCGGCGTGGGGATTACCCTCTACACCATCGAGGGACATAACAGCCTGCGGGCAGCCGCTATCGGATCGGACGGAACAGTTTGGATAGGCGACGCAACGGGTGGGCTTCTTCGTCTGCCTGCATTAGGTAATGAAACCGGCAACGTTGATCTCCAAGTCGCAGAGGCCGTGATTCCGGCGGGACCACTTCTGAATCAGATCGAAGGCTTAGCTGTTGGTCCAGACGGTACGCTCTGGGTTTCGCATGAACGGCCCGGGGCCTTCACGGGCATCAGTCGTCTGGATGAGATGGGCTGGACGGTGTATTCAGGTGATGATCCAACGCTTGATATCGCGTCTCAAGGTTATGAAGGGGCGCACGTAGCAGCAGACGGGACGTTCTACGGTGCTTCAGGTGGTGATGGCCTCACGCAGATCAAGCCAGACGGTACGGTCACTACGTTCAGGTCGGATAACTCCACGCTCCTGCCCGTCGCTGGTGGTGGCAACCCAGACTTCATCGTCGTCTCCGCTGCCGTTTCTGATGCTGCAGGACGAGTCTGGGTGACAAATACGGGAGCAGAGCGGCCTCTGCATGTTTTTAGTCCGGATGGAACATGGACCTCTTTCCCCTATCCTCCGGGAGCGCCGAGTTCCGTTGACTTCGGGCGAATGATCATAGATCAGTTTGAGCAAAAGTGGGTATCCGGGCTCTCCTCAACGACGGCGGGAGGACGTGGCGTGTTGGGCATTTCAACAGGCGTAGATCCGTTGCTTGCATCGGACGACCAGGCCATCCACATAGAGGCGGTAGGTACCGTCGGTACCGGGCTTCCGCACGAGAAAGTGAACGCAATGGCGATCGACGGCGAGGACCGACTCTGGATGGGCACGGAGCGTGGGCTCGCTACCATCTTTTCTGTAGGATCCGCCTTCGGAGGTGACCCTTCGCTTGTTCAACCGCAGTGGGCTCGGACAGCAGATGGCGCATCGTTCCTCCTTCGGGACCTGGCCATTGCAGACATCGCCATAGATCCCGCCGATCAGAAGTGGTTAGCCTCCTCGACAGGAGCATGGCTACTTAATGCGAATGGCGATGAGGTTCTTCAGCAGCTAACGCAGGAAAACTCACCGCTTTTTTCGAACAACGTCATTGCTGTGGCTGTTGACGGCCAGACCGGGCGGATTTACTTCGCTACGGATGTCGGCCTTCTGAGTTTGGATGGCGAGGCGACGGCTTCGGTCAGCGAAGTACAGGATCTCGCCGTTGCACCCAGCCCATACCGGCCCGATGTTCACCCTCGAGGTGTGCTAATCTCTGGTCTCGTCGAGCAAACAAATATCCGGATTGTCACGCTGGATGGCCAGGTCGTTGCATCGCTCGACGGACGTGGCGGCTCTATCCGATGGGACGGGCGGGATGATCGTACAGGCAATCTGGTTTCGTCAGGCGTGTACATAGTTTCAGCAATCTCTGCTGACGGCAGCGGGACTGCACACGGCAAGATTGCCGTTATTCGTTAATCGTCGGGCTCTCCAAATTCTTCATCGGCTTTCTCAGGATGCGCGCGTTTAGCATTCCGTAGATTATGCGCCCTACACACCACGGAGGCTGTAGCTCAGTTGGTTAGAGCGCCAGGTTGTGGTCCTGGAGGTCGTGGGTTCAATCCCCACCAGTCTCCCAGCGCCTCCTCGGCGCGAACATGCCGCGTTCGTCTAGGGGTTTAGGACGCCGCCCTTTCACGGCGGTAACACGGGTTCAAATCCCGTACGCGGTACATGGCGAGAGGCCGAAGGGCCTCTCGCCGGCCATCAGACCCGTTATTATGGGCCTGCTTCTGTTTTCGTAGGCTGGATTGATGGCTGAGTGCTCCACACAACCTCAACTCGTTATTTATGGCTTGGCGCTCGTGACAGCATCTGGGTGCGGTGATAGTGTCAGGAGACATCCCGGGTCAAAATGAGGTTGAATGTGAGCTTCTCAATCAGCATGATCGAGAATTTGCAATAGGGAGGGGCGTAGATAGTTGACGTGGTTGGGTATGATCAATTTCATTTCGAATCCAGTGCTTCTCTCGGTAGCTCATCGTACAACATGAAGCTCGCCAATCGAACAAAGGCTGTAATTCTGATATGCCTCTTGTTGAGTGTCTCGTGCAGCGAACCGCCGTCGGATACGCCGGGCACTGCGCCCACTGCTCAGCAAGTGTTCGTTGCTTTCGATTCGCAGGTCGATTCTGTGCTGGCTCTGATGACGCTGGACGAGAAAATTGGTCAGATGACGCAAGCAGACCAAGAATTCCTCACGGACGTAAATCATATTAGAGACTACTTCCTGGGATCTCTCCTTAGTGGTGGAGGCTCGGATCCGGAGACAAACAGCCTCGAAGACTGGCGAGATCTATACGAGCGCTACCAGGCGAAGGCCCTTGAAACCCGGCTACAGATTCCGCTTCTCTACGGCGTCGACGCGGTGCACGGCCACTCAAACGTTATCGGTGCCGTTGTATTCCCCCACAACATTGGTTTAGGGGCTACGCGGAATCCAGAATTGGTCGAAGAGATTTCCCGAATCACGGCCAAAGAAGTCAGAACCACGGGAATGAACTGGGCCTTTGCACCTTGCGTGGCCGTTCCGCGAGATGACCGCTGGGGACGAACGTACGAGGGTTACTCAGAAGACCCGCAGCTTGTGGCCGAACTTGGAGAAGCAGCCGTCAGGGGTCTACAGGGAACAGATCTGAGTGACCCACTGCGCACACTAGCGTGCGCCAAACATTATGCCGGCGATGGTGGGACGGTACTAGGCACAGGCATCACCACAGAAGATGGGACGCAGTTTCCATTCGACCGTGGCGATGTACCACTGAGTGAAGAGGAATTGCGGCGGATACATATGGAGGGGTATGTAACGGCGGTAGCCGCTGGTGTCGGCACGATTATGCCATCGTACAGCAGTTGGAACGGGACACGATGTTCGGGTAGCAGGCGTCTGTTGACGGAAATTCTAAAAGACGAACTCGGGTTTGAAGGCTTCCTTGTCTCCGATTTCAAGGCGATTGATGACATACCGGGCGATTACAGAAGCGACATTGAGACATCCATCAATGCGGGCATGGATATGGTTATGGTGCCGGATCGTTACGAGCTCTTCTATGGCACGTTGAAAGAGCTAGTAGAGAAAGGATCAATACCTATGGAACGCATTGATGACGCCGTAAGACGCATCCTGAGGGTAAAGTTTGCCGCCGGCCTCTTCGACCCCAACTGGTCACCTCGGGCGGATCGGGCCCTTGAAGAAAGTTTCGGCTCGGAAGCCCATCGAGTCGTTGCACGCCAGGCCGTTCGCGAATCGATCGTGCTGTTAGAGAATGAAGGCCCGGTGCTTCCACTCGACAAGGGTGCGACGAGGATACATGTCTCAGGCCCCGGAGCTAATGACATCGGAATGCAGAGCGGAGGCTGGACCATTGATTGGCAGGGCGATGTAGGACCGATAACCGAGGGCACGACGATTCTGGAGGCGATTCAAGGCACAGTTTCAGCGGCTACCGAGGTGACGTTCTCAGAAGACGGCTCGGGAGCGGTAGGTGCAGATGTCGTCATTGTGGTCGTGGGGGAACGCCCGTATGCTGAGTTTCTTGGAGATGACCTTGATCTCGAAATGAGCTCGGCAGACAGGCAGGTAATATCAAGGGCACGCGAGAGCAGTGTACCGGTGGTGGTCGTTTTGCTCAGTGGTCGTCCGTTGATAGTCGAGACCGCGCTTGACATGAGCGACGCCTTCCTAGTCGCGTGGTTACCTGGCTCGGAAGGCGCAGGAGTTACCGACGTACTTTTTGGCGACTATGCCCCGACGGGCAGGCTCTCTTACACATGGCCACGGACTGTAGATCAGGAACCAATCAATGTAGGAGACCCTGACTACGACCCGCTATATCCGTTCGGCTTTGGTTTGACTTACTAGGGTCGCGAGAAGCGTTTAGATCCTGCACTTTCTGTGGCTGGGGAATCAAGCCCACTCTGCGGATTGCCATTTTGGGTGAGAAGCCATATAATCCTAATGCGTGAAAACCTTTTCAGGAAATGAAATCCATGCCCATAACGCGTCTTATCCTGATCGCTCTCATTGTGATGGGTGTGAGCGCTCTTCCTCGCGCTCAGACGGAACAAACGTATTCGCTCGTCTGGGCGGATGAGTTCGAGGGCACAGTCCTCAATGCCGATAACTGGACGCCAGATATTGGTGACGGGTGCCCGGATCTCTGCGGCTGGGGCAACAATGAACTTCAGTACTACAGGGCCGAGAACGTAGCCGTTTCTGGCGGAAACCTTGTTCTGACGTCCATCGAACAGCCATTCGGAGGCAGAAGCTTTACTTCGGGAAAAGTCACCACTAGAGATAATCATTCATTCCTTTATGGCCGCGTCGAAATGAGGGCCAAGATCCCGACCGGTGGAGGTATGTGGCCGGCATTTTGGATGATGCCTCAGGATGACATTTACGGAAGTTGGGCTGCCAGCGGTGAGATAGATATCATGGAATCCGCAAACAACACGACCTGGGTAGCTGGTGCACTCCATTTCGGAGGAAGTTGGCCGGACAATGCATCGACGAACACGACCTTTGGGCCCGCCGGCGTAAATTTCTCCGACGAGTTTCATCTCTATGCCGTCGAATGGGAGCCGGATTCGATTCGTTGGTACGTGGATGACACACTATTTGCGACAAGGACAAGTTCGCAGTGGTACTCGACTGGAGCACCATCCAACCATCAGGCGCCTTTTGATCAAGAATTTTACCTCCTCTTGAACACGGCGGTCGGTGGCGACTACACCGGATGTACAAGCCCGGCTTGCATTACCGCAAGCTTGCCCCAGCAGTACCTGATTGATTACGTCCGTGTGTACAAGGAAACGGTTCCTACGGCATCAGAAATGCCTGATCTGCCGTCCGAGTCCACGTTGGAAGGCAGTTTTCCGAATCCTTTCAGCGAGCGCACGGCAATTCGCTTTGGCTTGTCGGAGCAGACGGAGGTTCGAATTGTTATCTATGACATGCTCGGTCGTGCGGTCAATGTGCTTCTTGACACCACGTTGCCAGCAGGTAGGCACGAAATAACCTTTGACGGGAATGGACTTCCGAGTGGTACATACGCGTGCCGACTAGAAACAACAAAGGGGAGCTTGGTTAGAACCATGCTGTTGACAAGATGAAGTTCGTCTCCTATTGGCGATTCGCAGGGTATGCCACGTAGCGCACCTCCGGTTGTGCGCAAACGCCGTGTTAGCGATATTGCAGAGTTCACTATGAAAACCTTTTCAAGTACGCAAAACCGATTCGGGGCCTCCTACGCGACCTCTCATTCAGTTTTGTCCTCCGAAGGTCTTCCGCACTCGCTTAGCGCCCCGAATCTATGCCGAATCGTCTTTACGTCATCCGAACGGCGTTAATCGTCGCACTGGGTGGCTTCCTGATGGGCTTCGACGCCTCGGTTATCTCCGGCGTCGTCAAGTTCATTGAGCCTGAATTCAATCTGACCAAATTGCAATTGGGATGGTCGGTCAGTTCGCTAACCCTGACGGCGACACTGGCTATGATGCTTGCCGGACCGCTAAGCGACCGATTCAGCCGCAAGTCAATCCTGGTAGTCGCATCGATTCTGTACGCGATCTCGGCCGTTTCGTCTGCCTTGGCGCCCTCGTTTTGGTTCCTTGTGGTGGCCCGAATGATTGGTGGCCTCGGCGTCGGGGCATCGCTGATCATCGCGCCCATGTATATCGCCGAGATTTCTCCCCCCAAGATGAGGGGACAGATGGTCTCGTTCAATCAGCTTAACATCGTCATCGGCATCTCGGTGGCGTTTTTTACGAACTACCTGATCCTTCAACTCGGACAGTCGGACGCCGGCTGGACCCAAACACTCGGCTTTGCTGAGCACAACTGGCGGTGGATGCTAGGCTTGGAAACACTGCCAGCCATCCTTTACTTCGCTGGGCTTTTCTTCGTGCCCAAGAGCCCTCGATGGTTACTCATGCATGGCCGAGAGCAAGAGGCCTTGCCCATAATGGAGATGGCCGTTGGCAACGTAGCGGCCATGCAGGAGCTTTCTGAGATCCAGAAGAGTATGGCCGAAGAGGCGAACAAAGAGAAGGGATCGATAAAGGATCTTTTCGTGCCGGCCATGCGACTCGTTATCACGATTGGGATCGTTGTTGGCGTACTCCAGCAAATCACGGGGATTAACTCTGTTTTCTTCTACGCCCCAACGATCTTCGAACAATCGGGCATTGGGACCGACGCGTCCTTCGTTCAAGCGGTTTTTGTGGGTTTGATCAATCTCGTATTTACGATTGCAGCCATCCTGCTGATCGATAGAGTCGGGCGCAAGCCCCTTCTCGGGGTGGGTCTCACAGGGATCACGATTGCCATGTTCATTCTAGCCTTCGGATTCGGGCAAGCCACTTACACACTGGGTGCCGATGCCGCAGCGATCGTTGAGGGGCAGACCGAAGCTATCCAACCTCTCGTGGGGCAGACGTTTTCGACCGACGTCGCTTTCAAGGATGCCCTCGAGAGCGCGCTTGGGCTTGAGGCAGCGAGGCAGTATGAGTCGGAGTTAATCGCAAGTGCCATTAGCATGAACCCTACGTTGATCCTGCTAGGTATCCTGGGATTTGTGGCCTCCTTTGCGATTTCAATAGGGCCGGTGATGTGGGTGCTGTTCTCCGAAATATTCCCAAATCGGGTGCGTGGGCTAGCAATTTCTTTCGTCGGACTAATCAATTCCGCAGTCAGTTTCCTTGTGCAACTCGTCTTCCCATGGGAACTTGCCACGCTCGGAAGTTCGACGACTTTTCTGATCTACGGGCTGTTCGCCGCAGCAGGTTTGGTGTTTGTCCTAATAATCGTACCGGAAACGAAGGGCAAATCTCTTGAAGAGCTCGAAAGCCAGTTGGTTCGGATTAAGGAATAGAAACAGTCTGACCCGCCTAACCCATCATTCTCATTCTTCCCCGATACATGATGCGCATCATAGCAACCACTACTTCCTCTGCGTGGGTAGTGTGTGGCCTGTTCAGCCTTGGCCTATTGGTTGGCTGTGGCTCGCCACCCGCTGATCACCCAGATGGCCCGGTTCACGTCGAATTGCGTAACGATGCAGGCGACTATCAGCTATTCGTTGATGGAGAGCCGTTCTACATCAAGGGAGCCGGTCTTGAGTTCGGAGACGTCGAACGGCTTGCGGCTCATGGCGCAAATTCCTTTCGTACCTGGCGTACAGATAATGGCGTGGAAACGGGCCTTGAGGTTCTTGATCGCGCCCACGCCAACGGCCTTCTTGTTACAATGGGCTTAGAAATCGCCCGCGAACGCGAAGGACAAGGCCGAGGCGTATTCGGATTCGACTACAACGACCAGGTCGCCATTGCCGAACAGCTCGAGCGCGTCCGCGCAGAGGTAATGGCTTATAAAGACCATCCTGCATTACTCATGTGGGGCATCGGCAACGAGCTGAACCTTGGTGCGGAAAATCCGAAAGTGTGGAACGCCGTCAACGAGATTTCGGAAATGATCCACGAAGTCGACCCCAATCACCTCACAACGACAATGCTTGCAGGGATAAGCCCTGAATTGGTAACCGAAATCTCGACACGTGCGCCGGACCTCGACCTGTTGAGTATACAGATGTACGCAGATATCGAAAACCTGCCCGAGCGAATCGAGACGGCTGGATATGACGGCCCTTACATGATTACGGAGTGGGGGGCTACCGGTCATTGGGAGGTCCAAGAGACACCGTGGGGAGCAGCAATTGAGAATAGTAGCTCTATTAAGGCGGACCTCTATCGCGAGCGCTACGAGACCGCCATTGCCTCAGACACATTGCAGGGACTTGGATCGTACGTCTTTCTCTGGGGCCAGAAACAAGAAAGGACCCCAACTTGGTACGGACTGTTTTTGCAGGGTGGGGAAGAGACGGAATCAGTTGACGTAATGCACTTTCTTTGGAATGGCCAATGGCCAGAGAATCGCTCCCCCCGACTCGCGTCGGTGACTCTTGATGGTCGAGTCGCTAGAGACTTTATTACCCTGGAGGCCGGACAAGCCGTCTCAGCGCTGGTTGAATCCAGTGACCCTGACAATGATCCACTCCGATACGCATGGGAGGTTCGAAAGGAGGCGACAAATCTAGGTGAGGGTGGAGATGACGAATCTGAGCCAGATCTTGTCCTTGGCGTAGTCGATTCTCCGGATGAGACCCGCGTTACAGTAACAGCCCCCGATGATACGGGCGCCTACCGACTCTTTGTTTACGTCTACGACAACAACGGGCACGCCGCCCATGCCAATATCCCGTTCTATGTCAATTGACAATCTCACTGCACCAACGACAGCGGCGGACTTGCACCGAGAGGGCACCGAGCCGGTAATTACGGTTGGCAGTACGCCATTGCGAAACAATCTGCGTCCTGTCCTGGGTGACTTCGTGGAGATCGATGGTGAAGACTATTATCAAATCCAGAGCTACGACAACCTGCCGCCCTTCCTTATATCTCTTGTAAGTGCTACGGACCACTGGATGTTTATTTCCAGTACTGGTGCCCAGACGGCAGGGCGAAAAAGTCCCGAACATTCTCTTTTCCCCTACTACACTGAGGACAAGATTCATGATTCGCAGCAGTTAACCGGCAGCAAGACAATATTTCTTGTTAGCTCAGCTGGGAATCAAAAGAAGGTCTTCGACGGGAACGGAACACATCAACAATGGCTATGGGAGCCGTTCTCAGATCGCTATTCCGGCATATACACCATCCGCCGTAACCTGTATAAGAGTCTGCACGGAGACAAGCTTCGCTTTGAAGAAATTAATGACGACCTGGGGCTGAAGTTCGCCGTCACGTGGTGCACAGGTGACCGGTTCGGGTTCGTCAAGCGCGCGACGCTGGAAAACAACGGAACGAAGCCCGTTTCCGTACGCGCATTAGATGGAATGCGCAATTTGATGTCGTTTGGGGTAGATCAGGCATTGCAGAACTGGCGAAGCGTTCTGGCGGACGCCTATAAAATCAATGAACTACTTTCTGATACCGGACTCGGATTATTTACAGTCGGTGCGCAACCCGTCGACAAAGCAGAGCCTAGCGAGGCACTCAAGGCGACGACCGTTTGGGCCGCTGGGATGGCACCCGAGGGCTACCTCCTCTCGACCCGTCAGTTGAATCGCTTTCGGATGGGCCATCCGCTCAAACCGGAGCTTCTAGTACGCGCCGAGCGTGGGGCTCACTTTGTATACGCCACATTTGAACTAAATCCGGACGAGGCACAGAACTGGCTTCTTGTTGCCGACATCGAGCAGGACGCTGCTGATATAATTGCCCTCAACACTCTACTTGAAAATCCGGCGTCACTTCTAGAGGAGGTGGAACGCGATATTCGCGCTGGAACGGAGGGGCTAAGACGTCTCGTAGGTGGCGCAGACGGCATCCAGTGCACCGGCGACAGGATGGCTACAGCTCGCCATTACATGAATGTGCTATTCAACATAATGCGAGGGGGAGTTTTTGACGATGGCTATTTCGTCGACCGCGACGAGTTTAAGGCCTTTGTTTTTACGTACAACAAGCCGCTTGCTCGAGCGAAGACGGCGGCCCTCGACGCCCTTCCGCAGCACTGTACAATTGAGACACTTTTGGAGGCGTTGCGAGCAAATGGGCCGGATCTAGAGCGTCTCTCCTCTCTCTACCTTCCCCTTGTGTTCAGTCGCCGCCACGGTGACCCTAGCCGGCCGTGGAATCACTTCTCTATTGACATCCGTAACGATGACGGGTCAGTGCGCCGAAGCTACGAAGGGAACTGGCGCGACATTTTTCAGAACTGGGAGGCGCTGAGCGTCTCGTTCCCAGAATACTTGGAGAGCATGATCGCCCAGTTCGTGGATGCATCGACGGCGGACGGCTACAACCCATATCGGATGACAGACGAGGGATTCGAATGGGAGGTCTTGGATCCTGATGATCCGTGGTCCCATATCGGCTATTGGGGAGATCACCAAATTGTCTATCTCCTCAAGCTCCTTGAACTCTCCACCGCCTATCACCCCGGTCGACTAGAGTATCTCTTGTCGCGCAAGATTTTCGCCTATGCGAACATCCCCTATCGCATCAAGTCGTACGCCGACATTCTCAGTGATCCGCACAACACTATCGACTACGACATTGAATTGGAGGAACAAATTGAACAGCGTGTCGAGTCCGTTGGAGCGGACGGCAAGCTCCTTTGGGACAGCCAAGGGGCCGTCTACCATGTGACTCTTACCGAGAAACTGCTGGTGCCTCTGCTTGCCAAACTCACGAATTTCATCCCTGGAGGCGGTATATGGATGAACACGCAGCGCCCAGACTGGAACGATGCTAACAACGCGCTGGTGGGTTACGGAATCTCGATGGTCACGCTCTTCCAACTTAGAAGCTATGTGATCTTCCTCGGCAACCTGTTTGCCAAGGAAGAAAAGGAGAGCTTCGAACTTTCTGAAGAAGTAGCAGACCTGATGGACAGTGTTTCCGCCCGCTTTGATCATTTCTCCCTATTGGACAGCGCTTGGAAAACAGATTGGGAGCGCAAGAGGATGTTGGATGCGTTAGGGATGGCCGGTTGTGCATTCCGAGGAACGCTATACGCCCATGACCTCTCAGGGCAAACGCGCGCCGTGAGCCGTAGTGCAATTGTACGCCTTACCGTACTAGTACAGGCGTTCATTGATGAAACCATTGATGTTAACAGACGCCGCGATGGCCTCTTCAATACTTATAATATTCTGCAGGTGGAGGAAGATGGGATAGCTATTACTCCGCTGCACTTGATGCTAGAGGGACAGGTGGCTGCCCTCGACTCTGGAGTGGTCTCACCAATTGCCGCACTCGACGTTTTGGAAGCGCTTAGAACCAGTGCACTCTACCGCGAGGACCAGCATAGCTATATGCTCTACCCCGACCGAACGCTTCCTCGGTTCCTAGAGAAGAACGTTATTCCGGCCGAGGCCGTTCCCAAAATCGAGCTTCTTCAACGGCTCATCGATGAGGGAGACCGGCGCCTGGTGATCCAAGACGTCGGCGGCTCGGTACATTTCAACGGGTCGTTTCGCAATAGCAATGATGTTGAGGAGGCGCTTGACGAACTCCGCAACACCGGCGTTTCAGGAATTGGCGAAGCAGAGTATGAGCAGGTTCTCGATCTGTTCGAGCAGGTCTTTAACCACCGATCCTACACGGGTCGGTCTGGTACCTTCTTCGGCTATGAAGGATTGGGAAGCATCTACTGGCACATGGTCTCGAAGCTCATCCTTGCCGTCCAGAAGATCTGCTTTAGGGCACTCGATGAAGGAGCAGATCCCGACGTACAGCGCCGACTGGCCGATGCCTACTACGACTTACGAAGTGGCCTCGGTTTGAACAAAACCCCGCAGGAGTACGGGGCCTTCCCTATCGACGCGTACTCACATACGCCGGGTGAGTCGGGCGCGAAGCAACCTGGCATGACGGGTCAAGTTAAGGAGGACATCCTTTGCCGATGGGGAGAACTCGGACTGCGTGTCGTACAGGGTCAGATCATATTCACGCCCGTGCTTCTCCGGGATATAGAATTCATGTCCAGCCCAACAACGTTCCGTTACGTTGATGTACACGGCGCTGAACAAGTTCTTGCACTGGAAGCAGACTCTCTGGCTTTCACATACGCGCAAGTACCAGTTGTCTACTATCGATCCTTCGAGGCAGGTATTCGCATTGTCAAACAAGAAGGCACGGTCGTAGAGCTGGACGGCGCCTCAATCGACTCGGAATCGAGCGCTGAATTGTTTCACCGAACAGGCAGAATCACTCGAATTGAAGTCGATTTGATGCCTACGCGATAGGAAGGCTGAACTCAGCCCTAATCATTCTACTCGCTCGTAGACGCGCACGTAGTCGACCTCCATGCTTCGCGGGAAGACCGTCGTAGCATCGGGCGCGCCCGGTAGATTGCCGCCAACGGCTACGTTCAGCATCATGTGGAAATCGTGATTGAACGGGGCGGGATATTCTCCGCCCGTCGAAAACCACTCGGTCTGCGTCTGGTAAAGCACGTTGTTGACGAACCACCGAATCTCGCCTTCTTCCCACTCAACAGCGAACACGAAAAAGTCGTCGGCAAAGGTGCCGGCAACAAGCTCGAACGGCTCGCCGGACTGGACGTTGTCCGGAGATTCACCCCCATAGTGAAGCGTTCCAAATATTTCGTTGGGCACGTTGCCAACCGCCTCCATAATGTCGATCTCACCACTGGCCGCCCAGCCACCGTAGGTGTCTTCACTGAAGAGCAGCCAAATCGCAGGCCAGAGTCCCTGCCCGGTAGGTAGCTTGGCGCGAATTTCGAAGCGACCGTAAGTCCAATCACCTCGTCCTAACGTGCGGAGGCGGGCCGATGTGTACGAGGTATCAGTTGCGTTGATTTCCTGAAGTGCCGTGATTGCGAGAACGCCATTTTCTACTGTGGCGTTCTCAGCTTGATAGAACTGTAATTCACCATTACCCCATCCACAGAGGTCCGGGCAACCATCGCCCAGTTGGGGTTCCCACTTGGTCGTGTCCAACGCCGTTCCATCGAATTCATCTGACCAGACCAGCGTCCAGCCTGGAGGCGTCGCCTCCGCGTCGGGGATCAGCTGATCTACCGAGTTATCACAACCCGCCCAGGCGACAAGCATGACAAAGAGGAGCGGCAAGGCTCCGACGAGTGTACGTAGGGTCGCCATGGGCTGTAGGAGAGGTGGCAAGATCGTTCTCAAGAAATCCTATGGGGTAGGTTGCCCGACGAAAAACGGAAAGTTGCCTGTGGCGACGTTGCCATGGTCATCGTGGGCGTACACAAACATTCTGTATGGACCCTCACGCCTCGGAGCGCGAACCGCAAGCGTGCCACCTTCTTGGACTACAATATCCAACCGCATGGCATCGGGTCGCACCTCTGCATCACCTCCGGCCCTGATGTCGGTGCTCTCGGGCAACAACTCCCATTCGTAGCGTAGGGCTTCGCCTTCCGGGTCAGTGACCGTGGCGACGAAGGTGACAACGTCGCGATTCTCCACATACACGTTATCGAACATGGTCTGACCGTTTGCAGTGTAGGTCTCGATGCTTGGGGCGCGATTCTCGGGCCACCTGCCACTCCACACAAATTGTAATTGGTCCATGACTTCGGTTTCGTAGCCGCCGGGCGTGAAGATGCCGTACCATGTTGGGGTGGTTTCCTGCTTGGCGCCCCACAGAAAAACGTAAGAGCCGATGCAGTGAGTGGGATCGGCAGAGATGCCACGCTCGTAGCGAAGGCGGTATACCGCTGCCTTCTCGCGGCTTGTCTGCTCTATGGGCACGCCCCACGCGGTTTTCGGCACCTCCCAGTGTCCATCGGGGCCCCATTCGGCAATCACATACGGGCCAAGCCATCCCGCCCGGCGCAAGGTGACGCCAACTGGTGGGCCTTCGTAGCCGTACGAGCGAAATGCTCGCGTGCCTCCGACTAGTTCGCCATACGTATTGACACCATATACATCAATGGCAGGAGCGCGCTCTTTGATAAGTTGGACCTCGGCGACGTCAAGCCCCGCCGTGACGTGCATAACTGGATGGTTAGGGTCCTCCTCGTGGATCATCTCGGCGATGTCGTTGAGCGCATCCCACACCTTGAAGTCCGAATAGAACAGGTCGTTCTCGTTTCCGAGGCCCCACATCAGGATTGCGGGGTGATCTTTGTAGGCACGGACGACCTCGCGGAATCGTGCGAGCTGAGCCTCCACGGCACGACCGTCGTTGTAGTCGAAGCCCTGGCGCTCCTGTCCGGCCCAGAGACCGAACGTCACGGTAAGTCCCTTCTCGTGAGCCTCGTCGAGTACGGCGATGGCGTCGCCTGCACCCCAGGTACGTATCGAATTGGCACCGTAGGCGACGGCACGGTCCAGGTACTCCAGCCCCCCCACGCCACGGATATAGTAGGGTTCGCCGCCTCGGTACAGCGTCCACGACCCGTCCTCTGCCTGCCTAAGCTGGACTGGGATCGCGCCCTGGTTCGCAAGTTCGGCTTCGACAGCACTCGACATCGCCGGTCGGTCGGTCGTAGAGCGATCCTCATTGATCTGGGCGTGCACAGATCCGACAGCAAGAATCGCCGCTTGAATGAGGATAACGGTAAGTCTCATGGTAGTCAGATCAAGAAGCAAGGTGGAGACCGCTTTTTGAGCGGATCTAATCAGTTTCTATTAGCCGCAAGTTGTCGATGAAAACGTCCCCTTCGTCGTCTAAAAAGAGGACAAGCTGCTTTATATAACTGAGGTCGGCTCCGTCTCGAAGATCGGGTAAATCGCCGACAGTGGCCGGGGCGGATGCAAGCTCGCGACCACCGCCCCGAAGCTCCTTAAACGGAATCGTCACTGTCTGCCACTCCGACGTGAAATCGCCCGATGATGAGAATCGGCCATCCAAAATGATCTGAGAGACTTGCCTATTGTAGTCTTCCAACCCAACTCGGATTGGAACGAGAGAAGCCGTGCCGGTTGGAAGCCGGATATCGAATTGGATTGCGGCTCGCTCAGAAATGCCAGTCACGTCTACCGGGTACCACTTGTCCCAGCTCACGCCCATCTGGCCACTGTAGCAGTCGTCGGAGGTGACATTCCATCGGAGGTGAAGCGATGTGGAACCCTCGGACGCCTCTTCCTCGGTAATCTCTACGGACTGGCAAGCGTCGGTTACGAGGCCCCAGCCGTTGTCGTTGATGAAAGCGTCGCCGAAGAGTTGGATGGGCAGAGCAGTCGGGTCCGGGCGAGACTCTTCAACGAGCCACGGCTCTAGCTCCGGTTCCTCGTAGAAAATCAGCCGAATGTCGTCGATGTAAATACTGCCTGATTGCTGCAGCTCAAAATTGAGCTGCTTAACGTTGGTTGGGTCGAGGTTTTCGATCTCCAAGTCGAACGCCGAGAGTGGGACGGTAACAGTCTGCCACTCTTCGTCGATGAAGGTCCGCTCGAAGTACTTGTTCGCGGTGTATGCAAAGCCCATCCCACCGGAGTAGTCCTCCAGCGTCAGCACTATGGGAAGACCGTACATCCTACCCTCGCGCGAGCGCACATGCATCTGAAAGGCCGCGTACGGAATAATCTCTGAAAGATCTTTGCCTACCCAGTTGTCCCAACCGAAACCGAGCCCGGCCCAGACACACCCCTCGGCATTTCGATCCCAGGAAACCTCGATCGCACGCTCTCCATCAAATGCAACGTCAGATGTAATGCGGCCTTGTGTGCAACGCATATCGTCCTGAAACCAGACAGTATCATCATTCTGATCTTCGTAGATGGTCGGCTCGACGGCCAGCGAAAGCATCCGAGGACGTTCGGGTGGAGGGAGCTGCTCCACGCCGGTGTAGAGAACAGCCGGCTGGAATCGCACGCAACCCTGAATCAGGAACACACTAACCAGGAGCAGAGTGGTTGCGATAGGCTGGCTGAGTATGATTTGCTTGACAGGCATAGAAAATGCTACTGGCATGGTCTACAGTTGTAGGGGGCCGCCCGCCGTGAATGTCAAGTAGTCGATCCCGTAGTCGACTGGCAAGGGCGGCGACGGCTGCGCATTGTTATCCGATATAAGAAGTACACGAATGGCCACAAGCTCCTGGACCTGAGCCTGCGTAAGCCCGAGCTCGCTCATTGGTTTGTGGAAGTGTTGCCACCCCACCCAATCAACAACGATATCGCCGTAGGCGAATACCTGATCCTGACCGTCCTCGAAGGCTCCGCTCCCATTTTCGTCGAAGACAAGCTGGACGACCGCAATGGTGTTTGGTGTACCAAAGCTGTACAAGAACATGTTGAAATACAGGTCTTCCGGCACGGAAGTCGGGACGGGGAAGTACGTTTCACCGGTAATCGTCGCTTTGATGTCGATTAGACCTACGAAAAAGTTATTGACGACATCGTCGGTACCACGGAGGAGGTAGAAGAACTCCCCTTCGGCAGGACGTACTTCAGCGCTCAGACCGGATGAGGCATCCAGCTCAAATTCAAAATTGCCGACGAAGATATCCGAGCCCGCATCTTCGTTGAAGTCGGCTGCAACGTTGCCTTCGTACTCTTTGACGCTAAGTACCTCTACAATCGTGCGCAGTGTGTCGACCTCCTCATCTGGAATGATCAGAGCTACGTCGCAGATTTCGGTTCCAAAAAAGGGCAATTCCGTAGTGCCACCTCTCCAGAGGGCATTTGCATCCGTCAGTTCGTCCGAAAAATCTTCAAAACGTTTGACGGCTCCGCTAGTCTGCCCGGTAATCTCCAAAACCCAATTGACCTGCTTGTTGAATCTTGCCGTAAAGGCTACGCTCTCCCCTGCGGCAAAGTCTACTGACGGACGGCTTTCTCCAAGCGGTTCAATGAGCGAAAAATCTCCAAATCGGTCGATAAGACGCGGACCGTCGATGGGTTCGGTTAGGTGATCACATCCAGCTAGAAGAAATACAGCAGCCAGAGTTAGGGCAACACAAGTTCGGTTCTTGGAGACCGTTTTCATTCTTTGCGGCTCTGATTGACGTTGATGACGTGACTGACTCATGGCGTTAAAAGGTCATGCTGTAGAGCGCAAAGACTTGATTCAGTTGATAGTCACCGGCAGGGAAAGAATCGTCGCCGTAGCTAAAACGCTGATATTGCAGGGTTAGAAAAATTCCATCCCTGAACCGATATCGAATACCGAGCCCCCAAAGGCTTTCGCTGTCATCGACTTCGAACAACCCTGGAAAGTCTTCGACATCATTGAAGTTTTCAATCGTAGGCACATACTCTCGGCCGTCAGAAGTCCGCGTCTTCAATCCCAGCAGGATGTCAAGCCGATCATAAACCTCAGCAGAAACACCTGCTTCGACAAGCGTGGACGTGAGATTGACGCGTTCTACGGGTTCACCGCTTCGGCTCGTGCTCTCACGCTGGGCACCGAGTGTTATTTCGAGCGCTCTATTCCAGTCTATAAGCTGATCGACTCGCGCGTTTGCTTCTGCTCGGATCAGGATGAAATCCTTCAATTCGGTAGTGCCCTGCCCTCGGATTTCTTGAAGGATCGAAACGTCTACAGCCGCGTCAAGGGGCCCTTCGGAGGGAGCGTATGCAGCGCCAAAGCGTGCGCCTCGGCGGTTTGGTGTTGCTCGGCCATACGGAAGGACATTGCCGTACCGCGGGTCGTAAGCCATCAACTCATTCGCCACCCTGAACGTGTAGAGGGCGGGATCGCGAGCGAGGTCAAATAAGGTTACCATCCTCACGTCTCGGTCATTGCCGACCCTGTCGTAGAAACTCTTGGTGCGGGTGTAATCGACGCGCTGGCTTTGAGCAGCACTACTGTAGAAGTCTGGCCCGACGTCAACAAAAGTTGCCGATACGCTCAAATCTGCTCGCTTGAGATTGGCAGACAATCCAAGTTCGATGAACGTGTCTGTGTCTTCAATCGTCGGTTCCGCTGGGGTCGGCACTTGGCCCTCCGTGGGAGAGTCTGTATTGGTTCTCAGCTCGACCTTCGACCATCCGCCTTCTCCGATAAGATGGAGCCCAATCTGATCTCGATTCAGCAGTATGAGGTCGCCGTCGAGAGTGAAAACGGAGTTGCGAATTCCAGTATTTGCGTCACCTGAAAGCAGGTCATCCCATGTGTAGGCGAGGTTCGCACCAATCGCGGCCTGCGAATTATAAGGACCGAACTGCGGGGACAATGCGCCGATCCGACCCCCGCCAATAAGTCGCGTAGGAGTGTCCATGAAGTTCGTCGCACGAAGTCTTGCGATGAAGCTCCGCACCTCAAGTTCGTCCAAGCCGCGGTCGAATTCGAGACCGAACCCCACACTGCCTCCCTGAAGGCGGCGCTCATTGAATTCGCTATAGAACTCATCGTAGTAGATGATCTCCTTCTGTGGCCGGAAAACCTCTGGCTCATTCACCACGCCTGCCTCATCCGGCAGGTACAGCGTATACGGTGTCAATGCTACATCCATGTCGCCTACCCGATATTTGATAGCGTCAGCAATAATGCCACGCGCCCAAAGCTCACGCACCTCAACCGAAACTCCGGATCCAAAGAATCCCCCGAATTCATTTCGCAAACGGATTACACCTTGCAACTCCGTTACGTCGTTCGGCTGGGCATTGACGGCAAGGTCTAACAGGAATTCACCATCAGTCAGATTCTCAACCGTCACTGAATCAGTGTTCAACAACGTTCCTCCAATTCCAGTTTGCTGAAGGACAGTCCGGCCAAGCCCGTTGAACTGGATTCCGGCACCTTCTCCTTCCGTGTTCGAGGGCTCCTGCGATAACGCGGAGGTTGCCACTAACATGTTCAGTGCAAAAAAGAGGAGACTAGTAGTAGTAATACGTGATCTCATTCCGCTGACGGCTAAATGAAAATCTTGAGTTCGAAGGTCAGTTCGCGCCCACGATAGCGGTCGATAGCAAAGCTTCGATCTTCGAAATCCATCCAACGATGGCGGACATAGAGGCCTACGTTGCTGGCAATCGTCCAATCGAAACCAATGCCGAAACCTTTGGCAAGCTGATCTCTAGGCAGTCCGCTTTCCGAATCGAGAGCCGTAAATCGTCCGCCGCTTGCTTTTTCGAGACCGAGATATCCCGCGACGATAAAATTGTCCAGGAGCTCATAGTAAAGGTCAAGCTCATGGTACTGCGTGAATACGTAGGTGTCGTCGTTCTGAGGAAAAATCGTAGCGCTGGTATTTGCGGACCCAAAGCTTCCGAGGTAGAAGAGATATAGAGGGTGATCAAGAAGTTCAGTTCCTAGCCTTCCGCGGAAATCAAATGCATGGAAATACTTGCGAGTAGATGGAATCCCAGTAACCTGGTCTACATCGGTTGTTTGCACACGTTCAAAGACTCCCCGGAAGAACGAATACTGGCGGCTTAATGGCCCAAAATTGGTCGCACAAACAGCCTCGGCCGGGAAGGGGTTATAGATTCGAGATACGGCCAAGCCATTGATTCGGTGGATATACGATAGTTCGGATGTCGTCGGTGCAAGCTCGTGGGCAATTCCCCAGCCAGCGGCTAGCTTTGCCGGCCCGGATGCCCATGCGGTATTGATATTGACTCCTCTTCGATTATGAGAGAGCTGGTTTACCTGCGTGATCAGCCCGCCAACGGAACCTTGACCTGCCGAAACCTCGCAGGCGTTCGCGGCCTGAATAGCTGGGTGATTGGAGGTTGAGATCTCTCCGTTTTCATTGTAAAAGTTCCTACCTACCTGGTATAGCTGCACATCTACCGGTAAATACGTGAACGAAGCAGGTACTCGAGCACGAATCATTAGTGCTTCTCCCCATTTCGACTCATAACTCGGGCTTTGGAATCTGCTAGCGCCAAGCTCACCGCTAACGGAAACGCCACCAAAATCCGCATCGAAAGAAGCCGTATGGACGTGATACTCGCGCCGATCTCTACTCAAACTGTCGAGCGTGCGAAAACTATAAATTGAATTTAGCGCGACTACGTTGTCACCGAATGATTTCTGCAAACGCCCACCAGTGATAAAACTGGGCAATACTCGTGACTCACCGTCAAAACCTAAATATGTAGGTACATCACCCGCTTCATTTTCATTCGCGACTGTCTCACTTGGGTCAGTGATGGCATTAGGCAAGCCACCATTGGGCTGAGTCTTGCCCAGAAAAGCATCGAAACCGACACCACCTGGTAACTGCCTACCATCGAGTATAAGCCCCTGAAAGGCCTGATAATTCCACCGCTCGTCGCCTGCGTTAGTCTGCCCCAGCTCGAAATAGTTCTGGTACTTCGAAGTGCCAGTCACGCCCTCCCACGGTGTGCGATCGAACACGGAATAACCGTCCAGCACCTGGTACACACCAATTGTGAACGGGCTGAGGTTGTACCAATGGATACCGCCGGCTCGCACGCCAAAGTTTCCAACTTCCGTACGGAAGTTGCCGTAGAAGTTGATGCCCAGGTTGAGAGAGAGTTGATTGTTCTCCGTACTCTCGCCCTCGTACGGAGTATAGACGAACAACTCGGTTCCGAAGCTCGACCGTCCGTTAGGCCTACCAATGACATTCAGGGAGAGCATCGGTTCACGATAACCGTCTCCCACGCCATACGCTCGCTCGAATGGCTCCAGGTTCGGATAGGGTTCTGTAATATTTCGGCCGTACAGAAACAGCCGATAGTAGCCGTGCACCGTAAGTCGTTGTGGTTGCTGGCGCAATGCCTCTGTGGTGTCGGCCTCCGAGCCCGAAGCAGCCGATCGCGGCCCCCAACCAATGCGCGGCTGGCGTTGTGCCATGTCGATTGTATCCGGCATTGGAGCGAGAAGGGCGCGATGATCTGAATCTGCAACCAAGCCCAAATGCGGTTCATCGGACGCGACTCCCGCCCCAAATAAGTCAGAGCCTAAACCCACTAGCGGCTGCGCTACAACGGAACTGATAGTGCTACCAAATGCGACAAGAAATAGTATCGACGCCACCGCGGCTTCAACCAACCAAGCGGCAGCGACTCCGTGGCTATCGCCAGGAATCAGAAATCTTATTTCATCCCGTTGGCTCATTAATCAAATGCCCGAATTCAACATGAACTTGCTATTTAAGCAACACGATGCTCCGCGTCTCCGCAAAGTTCTCACCCATCACGCGATACAGATACGTCCCGCTGGACAAGTTCTGTCCGTCAATCCTGAAGGTATGTTGGACCTGTGCCGCGAGCGTACCCTCGTGGAGTTGGTCGACGTGGCGACCTAGCACGTCAAACACGTCAATCCGGACAGATTGGGAGTGCTCCAGCGTCAGGTTGAATTGTGCCTGCGGGTTAAATGGGTTTGGATATGCACCGCTCAAGACGTAGGAATCTGGAAGGCCTGGAAGATCGGGCTCAATCGCAACGGGCATCGGTGATGCAAAGCCAACTTCGTCAAAGGCGAATTCATACTCGGGCCCCTGCGGCCCACTGATTGCAACGACAATTTCCAGAAGCGCGCTGAAGTCGAAACCATCGTCGGCGCCGGGAAACACGGCATTGTCATCCGCAAACGAGGCCAGCGGGATAGCAACCTCGACATAGCCAGAACCCGTACTGACGCTGAAAACGGCCTGAAACTCATCTTCCGTCGTACCCTCGTAGGTTCCATTGCCATCTACGTCTTCGTGAAGGTTGATCTCAAGGATCAGCGGAAGATTACCGGCCTGAACCGATGTGGGGCGAAACTGTAGCGAGAGATACTCGGCGTCCGATATGTCGATTGTGCCGTCGCCGCCCGGAATAACAAAACCTGCAAAGGCGCCCGTTTCAGCAGGATTGATCCCAATCGAGAGCGCTGAGCCAGAGGAGCCATCTGTAGTGCCCGCGCCGATGCCGATGCCGGACTCGCTGAATACTGAAATATCTGACACATCACCATCGTCGAAATCATCAAACGGGACCAGAGGGCCTAGCGGAGCCGGTGTAGTGAGACAAACAATGTCATCGATAGTGAAAGCGTACTCCGGGCCAACAGGACTACCAATGGCGATCACGACTTCTAGCAGCGCCGAGAAGTCAAAACCGTCATCGGTTCCCGGAAAGGTGGTGTTGTCATCAGTGAAGGAAGCCAGCGGAATCTGAACAAAGTTGTACTCGCTGCCTGTTTGTACGCTGTACACGGCTTGGAATTCATCCTCGGACCCTCCTTCGTAGGTACCGTTGCCATTTGAGTCCTCGTGAAGATTGATCTCCAGGGTCAGAGGCAGGTTGCCGGCCTGGACTGTAGTTGGTTGAAAATAGAAGGAGAGGTAATTGGTCGAGCTTACATCGACGGAGCCATCCCCACCCGTGATGACGATGCCTGCAAAGGTCCCAGTCTCCGCGGGATTGAGCCCGGTCGAGAGCGCCGCGTCGGGTGCACCGTCTTGTCCTTCGGCTGTTCCGACACCAATGCCCACACCTGTTTCGCTGAACGTGAAGACATCAGAGACATCGCCGTCATCAAAGTTGTCAAAGACGACCTGTGCCTCTGCTGCTAGCGCAAATGCGAACGCAGCGAGGCTTAAGAGGAGTACGCGAGTAGCATTCATGACCTTGGGGAGGTGATCGAGAGGTTAGGGGTGAGGAAAACGCGACGATTCAAGAGTGCATCGCGACGGCTGCTTGGAGGCAACACGCTCTAAATATAGACTTCATGAAAAGGTTTTCAAAAAAATAATCGGAGGTTCCAGCAAGACGGTCGGGAAGAGCAAGTGGTATTGGGATTAGATCAATCGCCGACTCACGAAAGACGGAGTTTGGAGTGGGCCAGAACACACACGACTCCACCCACTCCACTCACGGTCTTATCCACAGCGCTTATTCGAACGCAGGCGTGCGCCCGTGCACAGCCTTAGCACTCGTTGATTCTCGAATCAATAATTCGACAGGCAGGTCAAGGCGTAAGGGTGCCGTGTCCGCCAGTTTTCCATGCAGTCTGTCTATGAGGCGCATGACGGCGGTTGAGCCAAGTTCGCGAACGGGGACCCGAACCGATGTGAGAGGTGGAACGGTGAACTGGCCACTGGCCAAGCCATCAAACCCTGCGACCGCCACATCTTTCGGCACAGAGATCCCCGCCTCATGGAGCGCACTCAGAACGCCCATAGCGCTGTAATCATTGGCGGCCATAATGGCTGAAGGGCGCGGATCCATTTGTAGAATTCTATTCGCGGCAGCATGCCCTGATTCCTGTGTGAAGCCTCCCTGAAACTCAAGGGCCACGACGTCCTCGATCCCAGATTCGGCCATTGCCATCCGGTACCCGCGTGTACGTTCTTGCGCATCCCGAGCGTCGGCAGGCCCTTTGATATGCGCTATGCGGTGATGGCCAAGCTCCAGGAGATGCCGCGTCAGCGCATGGGCACCACCAAAATTGTCAAAGTTGATGACGTCGAACGGGCGTTGATCAATATTGGTATTAACAAAAACAACGGGTTCGTCTAGCGACGGAATGGAGGCTGCATCCTCGGCGCCTAACTCAGGGGCCATTATGATCAGTCCGTCCACACGTTTATCCATTGCCCGCATTGCAGCCCTGAACTCGTCCTGATGGCGGTGTGAGGTCGAGATCATCAGAAAAAAGTCGTTCTTCTGAGCTGCTTCGTCAATTCCACCGAGAAACTCGGAGAAGAACTCGCCACTTACGAAAGGAAGCAATACTCCCAGTCCACCCGTACTCTTGTTAAGCAGGCTCCTTGCAGCCGGATTCGGCCGATAGTTAAGGTTTTTAGCTGCTTCCAGTACGAGAAGCCGCTTGTCCTCGCTAACGACGCATGTATCATTCAAGACGCGTGAGACTGTAGAGATCGAAACGTTCGCGGCATGTGCTACGTCTCGTATTGTCACTCTCATCGGCTAAGGGGTGCGGTCGATATTCGGAGATCCATGGTAAACCATTGCGTCCAGCGTACCTGCGAAGTATCGCTAAATACCAGGCCGCCTAGGCAAAGAAGGGCCGTCCATCATTGATGAACGGCCCTTTTCCTGAAAGCGCCTTACAGTCTATCGGAGCAACGAGATCTGTGTGCTCTCGACAAACGTCTCGCCTGAGAGGCGTACGACGTATGCACCAGATGCCAGGCCGGTGCCGTCGATACGCATAGTTTGTGTCACGTTGGCATCCACGGTTCCTTCGAAGATCGTGGCCACTCGGCGTCCGAGTGTATCAAACAAGTCTGCGCGGACCTGCTGCGTACGTGATACGGCGAGTGTGAACGTCGCCTGTGGATTGAACGGGTTGGGGTATACCGAAGAAAGCACATGCGTACCCGGCACGCCCACAGTGGCTTCCACCTCTGGTGAGAACTCGAACGCTCCATCGAAGTCGATTTGCTTGAGTCGGAAGACGTGGATACCTGGACCGAGATCAGCAACAGAAAATGCGTATTCCTGTGCTTCCGTCGTCGTTCCTGCGCCCGGCACGAAACCGAGAGCATTCCAAGAATTGTCTTGGCGTTGTTGTACTTCGAAACCTGCGTTATTTGTCTCCGAGGCAGTTGACCAGTTCAGCATCACGTCCGAACCGGCGACAGTGGCGTCAAACCCAATCAATTCAACGGGTACCTGGATGCTGCCGCTGAATCCGACGTCGTCAATGTCAAACGTGAATTCGGTTGTCGAAGGATTTGCGTCGCCCGGTAATTGGACGAATACAAACACGGCATTGTACGCTGCCGTTGGGTCGAACGGCATTGCGGTCGTCTGGATAAATGCATCGAGCGGTAAGCTGAACACCCTGTACGCACCACCGGTATCTTCTACCCGGACCGCCTCTCTGCTTTCCTGCGGACCACTAGGAGCCATCGGATCATTTTGCAGATTGACTTCGAGCACGCCTGGTCCATTTGTACGCAGGTAGAAGTTGAAATATGTATTTGTGCTCACGTCAACTGGAGCTCCTGCGAGTGTGCGGCCGAAGCCTGCGAAGCCTCCGTATTCATCGCCATCGATTTCGCCATGGAGAGCCAAAGCCGAGCCATCCGGAGTAGAAGCTGTTGTTGATGATGCAATGCCTTCCGCACCAGCGAAAAAGAAATAGGGAGATAGGTCACCATCGTCGAAGTCCATCACGGTGAGATCGTTTGTGAAAACAGACCCTGCATCCCATATTTCCAGATTGTCCAGGCGAAGAACCGCCTCGGCTGTGGCTGGATTTCCGTCACCTGCGAGACCGATGATTGCAAAAACCACATTATTCAGCATGGTCGGATCGAAGGGGTTTGCCTGCGACTGGAGGAATGATGAGAATGGCAGTGCGTAGCGCTGGTAGGTCCCGGTTCCGGAAAGAACGAGCGCATTGCGATTCTCAGCATCGCCAGCTGTCTGCAGGTTAATCTCTACCGTCATTGGCACGTTCGCCGAAAGGTCGAATATGAGGTAGGGGTTGACCAGCCCACTTGTATTGTATGGGGCGCCTGGCACGCCTCGGCCGAAGCCAGTGAAGCCGCCATATTCGTCGCCGTCTGTCTCGAACTGGAGCGCGAAAGGAGAGCCGTCCGGCGTTGTGGCCGTGGTCGAAAGGATAGAGGGCTCTCCACCTTGGAACTGGAAGTACGGCGTAAGGTCGCCTGTGTTGTAATCGTCGATCACGAGATCGAGAGTTTGGGCGCCAAGTACCGGGGCAAAGCCGAACAGGGCGATCACAAACAGAATGCGTGCAATTTTTGTCATGTCAGGGAGGGGAAGTACGAGCGAGCAAGCACGTGGTTAGTATGAAAAGGTTTTCATAGAAGCCCCACAGTATATCAATTGTCTGGGCAATGATGCAATAAACACTTTGAAGCTGATGATGCCATGACAACAGGCTCATTGAGACGACATCGTTGGCGCACGCGCTGGGACTAGGTTGATATTGAATCTCCACCGCGCACGTGACAAAACGCGAAGCGCCACCCTCGACGTAATACTGCCACACTTTATTGCACCGACATGCCGGTTCGATGGTAGGCCAGACATACGCTCGTACACAGGGAATGCGCGGAAACCATACGCTCTGCGAATGCATCGGACGGCCGACGCGATATGATATAGGGTATTAAACTAAATCAGTCATCACCGTGCGCGGTACTTCTCGAGATTCAATAAGCGCCTCTCGGAAGCCAGCAAAACCGTTTTTGTGGACCTGCTTCTCTATAAGGGCTGGACTAGCGGCGCGAACTGGCATCCAATCCCAGCTGCTTCTCGACGAAGGGCGTCAAGTTTACAAACGTTCTTCAACAAGTGAAGAACTCCACTATCGAAGCCCGCCCAGAAATGAACTGAGCTCCGTGAAGCTATGGAGCCTGTAACCAAATTCTGGCGCGTCGGGCCAGGGTCCACTTCCACCAAGTACAAGATGCGACCCAGATGCCAAACAGGACGCTCCAAGTTGCTCGGAGAAAGAAAGGAGTTTATTCGGATCACTTGTGGCTTGGGATGCCGAAACTGCAACCATCCCGATATCCTTTGACAAGACAATGTTTTGGAGGTATTCCACGGGCGTATTGGCACCAACCCAAAGTGGACGCCATCCGGCCTCGCGGATGCATACTTGCAGGAAGGACAGTCCGATCGTGTGAGACTCGTGATCCACACAGGCGAGCACGCAAACAGGGTCTTCGGGGGAAGAGGGCATCGCGCGAGTAATTGTCGCCAGTGCCCTAGTTAGGTGCTCCGAAGCGACATGTTCATCCAGCACGGAGACTTCGCCTCGCTTCCAGCGAAGTCCAATTTCTCTCAGGCCGAGGCTCGCCTCGTCCGACGCGTGGTACCAAGAGCCAAGCCTGCTTCGGGCATCAAGCAGCGCGGCTTGGATCTCGTACTCGTCACCTTTTAGGAACTCGTCCGCCCAAAATGAGCCTAGGGCCGTTGGCGACAATTCGGAGATTTCGTCGGCTTTCCAAGCGCTTCGAACGCCAGAGGAATCCTGTGGCTCAGGGCGTTTGGTTGCGGCCCCAGCCCCTTGCAAGAAACGCAACAGGTTTGCCTTTATCACGCGCCTGTGTCCACCGGGTGTCTTGATGACGTGAATCAAGTCTTGATCTGCCCAGCGCTTGATGCTACTAACGCCAACACCGGCTATTCGGGCTGCTTCTGCTGTGGTGATGAGATCGTTCATGTCGAAAGATAGGACGAAATGAACGAATTAGCTTTAAGCTCTAAACAATAAATCATTCTACATTAATGGGTTAAGTGACGGACGTAAGATGATGCGAGCATGAAGAATGGGCGATATGAACGAATTAGTGCAACGTATTCGTCCAAATCGCCTATATTCGTTCCAGAAGCGAAACAAACCTCACCAACCAAAAAACATTCCTACACGAACCCATGAAAAAGCTTTCCTTTTCTTTGCTCTCGCTCGGTCTTCTCTTCGCGCTTGCAGCGTTTGCACCGACGAACGCGACCAATAACACAC
>JAHEJB010000116.1 GCA_024639085.1 Rubricoccaceae bacterium
TAGCCATCAATGGTGTCTCAAGGACAATGAACATTAATGCGACTGGCCAGCCTCTCAGTAACGGACGTGTCAAGATTACCGGCAGCGTACCGTTTGCGATGAGTCGGTTTGGAGTCGATCCACCGACGGCTTTATTGGGCACACTCCGCACGGGCGACAACGTGACGGTCCGGTTCGATGTAACCGTGCAGCCGTAGTCTCAAATAGGCATTTGATCTAGAGCGTCTTTGCTCTACTCGATTCACGCGGAAGCTCAATAGCAAAAGCACGATGAACACGCTCGCTCGCTTTTCGACACTGATCATTGCCCTCCTGCTCGTCGGGGGAAGCTTCGAAGCTGATCGTTACGAAGCTTTGCCTGACAGCATGATTTGGATTGAAGGGACTTCAACCATGGGTACCTACTCATGCGCCGGAGACCGCGTTGTGGGCTTTGGTCGGCTTGACCAGAGCCATAGCGCCCATCTCACTGTTGAGATTGCCGTGCCCGTCAGATCCTTTGACTGTGGTATTGGACAGATGAACGATGACCTGACCGATGCTCTGAAGGCGGACGCTCACCCCGCGATCAGCTTTTCACTTAGTGACGCAGACTGGTCCCCCGGTTCGTTCCGGACCGGAGTATGGGTGCCCATCTCTGCCATTGGCGAACTCGAGGTAGCTGGTGAGACCAGACGCGTCACTTTCTCACTACACGGACAGCGGCAGGCAGACGGCCTGGTACGCGTCAGAGGCGAGCAATCGCTTCGCATGACCGATTTCAACGTCGAGCCACCGAGTGGACTTCTCGGCCTTGTCCGCTCACACAACGACATAGTTGTTCGGTTTGACTTACGAGCCGCGCAACGATCGATCCGATAACCACCATAAACCCACTCAAACCCTAACTCCAATGAGTGCCACGCTTCGATACCTATCACTGACCCTACTCGCTTTTGTACTGGGTCTTTCACCCTCGCTCGTTTCGGCCCAGCCTGGCACTACGTTGCCAAACTTCAGGCCCTACGATCAAAGCGGTGTCTCGATGTTTGAACCACCAAAGGAGGACGTTGAAACAAATACGCGCCTGCGTTTGGGTGTTGGTTTTACCCAGCAGTTTCAGATGCTGGATCACAGCAATACCGCAGACGTGGTTCTGAATTCTGACTCCGTCAACGTAAACGAGCTACTGGATATTGGTGGAGGTTTCAACCTAGCAACCGCCAATCTCAATCTAGACGCTACACTAATCGAAGGTGCCCGCGTGAATCTGGTCACCTATCTGTCATCACGCCACCACCCAGAGGCTTGGGTTAAGAGCGGTTTTGTACAGATTGACGCGCTCCCGATGCTCAACAGTGAGACCATCGACAACATCATGGAGTACGTGACTCTTCGAGTCGGTCACATGGAGGTCAACTATGGCGATGCCCACTTCCGCAGATCGGACAACGGCAACGCGATGTACAATCCGTTCGTGGGTAACTACCTCATGGATTCCTTTGCAACCGAAATCGGTGGAGAATTATACGTCCAACGCGATGGGTTTTTGGGGATGTTCGGCATCACAGACGGAGAAATACGAGGACGCGTCGACCGTCCAGATGACCGATCACCATCAATCTATGGCAAAGTGGGCGTTGACCGGCAGATAAACGAAGACCTTCGCGTGCGCCTGACAGGCTCCGTCTATACGACTTCGAGTTCTGCAAGCAACACGCTCTATTCAGGCGACCGCGCAGGTTCCCGCTACTACTCGGTCCTGGAAAACACGGGGTCTTCAACAGGCTCGAATTTCCGTTCCGGCCGAATCAATCCTGGGTTCAGTGACAAGGTTACTACCTTTCAAGTCAACCCATTCGTGCAGTTCAATGGGGTTGAGCTTTTTGGCCTCTTTGAGCAAGCAAAAGGTCGCTCTTCGAGAGAGACCATGGAGCGCACGTGGACGCAGATTGGCGTAGAGGGACTCTTCCGTTTCCTGAATAACGACGCTGCCTATATCGGCGGTCGGTACAATCGAGTTTCGGGAGAGCTTTCGGGAACGACCACAGAAGTCTCCGTCAGCCGCTTCCAGGTTGGTGGTGGAGTGTTTGTAACACCCAATGTGCTTATCAAGGGCGAGTATGTCATGCAGCAGCACGATGACTACCCCACGTCAAGCATCTTTAATGGTGGCGAGTTCAGCGGTGTAATCTTCGAAGGCGTAGTTGCTTTCTAATTCAAGCCCTTTTGCGCGAGATACGCCGCTCATTTACACAAGAGAGGCCGCCGGATCTTCCGGTGGCCTCTCGTCACGAAATGGGCCAATTTCAGATCCCTATGCCATCAGATGGGGGCGAGCGAGACTGTAGTGAGTCGCCTGACAGTGGTTGACAAGATCGGCCCTACGGAGCGTTAGGGTGAGGCCGTTCTTACGTTGAATAGTGCCCTACATACGTTGCAGGCGATTTCACAGGAGCAGCCTATCCAGCCACCACTTGCCGGGGCGGGCTACCTGAATCAGCAAAGCTGGTACATGGATCATGGTACATCGCCTTCTTGCAACCGTTCTGTTAAGCTCAGTCCTTATCGGACCATCCTTCGCGCAGGTTGATTCAACAGAGGTCATCACCTTCGATGAAGTCGGGGATGAAGCTCCTGGCATCAACACACAGTCCAGTTGGACAGACATGATTCATGTCAGTGGCCGTTTCGACGTGGTTATGGAGGTCGAGAATCCGACGAAGGAGGCGGATGTTCAGGAGGCTCGCGTCCGCAACTACCACAAGTTCCTCTTCCTCAAAGTTACGCCGACGGACAGGATCACCCTTGACGCAGAGGTTTTGGATCTCTCTTACTACGAACTGCAGTACGAGCTTGCAGAGGGAGTAAGCGTCCGCGCCGGGAAGATTTGGGTCCCGTTCGGGGCTACTCCGTTTCACCACTACTATGGTGGAGCCCAAGGCGACCCGTTCGACGGATTGTTTTTACCGAATGTCTGGTCCGAGTTCGGGGCTTCCGTTAGCGGAACTATCCTAAACGGGAGTACACTTCACGCTGAAGCCGACGCCTACGTCATCCGTGGCTTTGAGGCGGATTCAGGCGCGGTTCTGCAATTTACAGGTGGAGGTGCAGACGATCGGTTCGCCGTTGGCGGACGTACAAGGCTCGGCATAGGAGAGAAGCTCTCCATTTGGGGTTCCGTTCTATATAACCGATTTGGCGCTGAAAGCGATAATGAAGTGCTCCTCTGGGGTGGTGATGTATTGGCCGACTATGGTCTCGTCGATCTCCCGGCACTTCGAGACTTGCGCCTCCGAGCGGCCTTTGCCCGAGCGGAAGTCCGGGACGATACCGTCGTCGACCCGCTTGTCAATCCAGACTTTTGGTACTTCCGCTACGGCGACTACGCCGAGCTTACCTATCGCGGAATCCCTTATGTCCAACCTCGGCTTCGTTTTGGTAGCGTCATTGATTTCGATGACCGCATAACGAATCAGGACAGCCATACCTGGGATTTGGCTCTTCTATCGCGGCTAGGTCGCAATCTGATGCTTCTCGCCGAATACCAGTTCAACCTGGAGGAGGTCAACGAGATCGACAATGATCTCTTTCGCTTCCAGGTCGTGTTCGAATTCTAATCTCAGCGACTCTCTTTGCTATGTCCTCCTCCAACCACAAAACCCAACAAAGGCCAATCATCATGAAATCGCTACTTGCTATCGTGGCCTGTTTCGGTCTAGCATTCGTCCTCTTGCAAGGTTGTGACTCGCGTGACGGCACGCTGAACGGCGGAACTGGCGGTGAGCCCGATGCGGGCACCGTCATGGTTGCCCCTCGAACCTCAACCGCTCCTACCATCGACGGTGTCGCAGACGATTTTGTCTGGGACGCCGCTGAATCGATCATGGTCGGCACCTCCGTAGTAGACATTCCCAGCTTTGCTGGATATGCAGGACGCAGCCATCAGGTCGAGCTGAAAGCGCTTTACGATGATGAATTCGTCTACTTCCAGGCCCACTACAATGACGCCACGCTCGACTCCGACCGTCAGACATGGTATGTAGATCCGGCGACCGGACTATGGATGCAGGAAAGCGGGCGTCCTATGTTTGATTCTACAGGCGCGCAGACTCGCAGGGCGTTTTACGAGGACAAATTCTCGTTGATGTGGCAAGCAACACCCGTTGTCGACTTCTTTGAAACAGGGTGCGCAGTCGCCTGCCATGTCGGCCTTTCTCCTTTTTCGAACGAGGGCGGCAAGACCGCGTTGAAGTACACGAACAATTCGGGTGAGGTACTCGATATGTGGCACTTCAAGTGGGTCCGTAGTGCCGGTAGTGATATACCAACTATGGACGACCAGTACACCGATTGGACCAGTACAGCGCGAAACGGAGGGCGCCATAGCGACCCAGGCACCAACTCGTACGCGAATAACACGCAGTCGCTCGGCGGCATGGACTTCCCGCTGTATGTGCGGCCAAATGCGGTCAACTCGTATTATTGGATTACGCCCGACGAAATCCTCTCCGGGGATGCCGCGCAGGTGGTTTCCGCCAATACAAGTGGAGACCTTACGCTTTCGGATGGGTCTGTCCTTCTTGCATCCAACGCAGACTATCAGCGCGATGGTCAGTTGCGCCCTCCAAGTATTTACACTCGAATCCCAGACGGCGACCGAGCCGACATTACGGCTGTGGCAGTCTATTCTGGTGGATTTTGGACCATTGAGATACGACGAGCCCGTGTGACCGGCAGTGACGTGGACGTTCAGTTTGACGACCTCGCTGTCGATTATCCCTTCGGCGTTGCGGTTTTCGACAACGCACAAATCGCGCACGCGACTTCGACTCGGACCCTGTTTCTCCGCTTCAACTAACCCTCGCACGGAACGTCAAGATGCCATCCTCAGAAACAGACGCTGTTGCGAACATGTCGACAATTCCGACACGGCTTAACCTGCATTTGTGGAACCTGCCGAGACCAGCCAAGCTGCTTTTCACTGCGATGTTATTGACGCTTGGAACCGGCTACCTTTTTGCCATCGGCAACGTTGCGCTGAAGGTAGGCTTCCTACCCGGTGAAGTCACAGAGCATTACTATGGCAACGAGGCCTCTCGCCAGGCATTGGAGGACATTGAAGCTAGCAACGAGCCTGGCCAAGAAAGCGGAGTCGTCGAAGGGGAAGCGTTCAGCTTCGATGATCTCGGTGAGGAGCCAGGGCTGTCGGACGAACCAATCCTGCCCGTGCCTACCCTAAGTACACTGGTTTCTGAGGGGCACTTCCACTTGTTCGGATACACGTCCATTTTCTTCCTGTGCGGCTTGGTTGTCCTTTTTGCTACCCTCAAACCTTGGTTTAAGGGCACCCTCATTATTGCTCCATTCGTCGCCTCGGTTTTCGACATCTGGAGCATGCTGCTCACAAGGTTCGTCGGGCCGGGCTTTTCGTGGATGATGATTATTTCCGGCACCGTGATGGCAATCTCATTTCTACTCGTATTCCTCATCGGTATCCACCAGATGTGGTTTATGAAACATCCTGTAGCCACGTGAACCCATGAACGGACATTCACTTTTCATTGCGTCGGCCCGTCGATTCGGACTACTTGTCCTTCTCATGGGTGTCGTACTGACCAGCACAACGGCCGCCCAGGTTGCGCGAGGAAACACAGTTGTAAGCCAGCAAAATGGGCTGAGAAGGATGCTGCAGGACGAAGGTGCGACCACCCTACAGCGTCTTTCCGTCAACGTAGCCTCGGGCCAAGCGGCAGGTAGTTACACGGTATATAAAGGGGTCAATGCACAAAACGCATTGATCGGAACGGTCGTCGTTGTGAATGAGGCAGGCAAAGAAGGCCCGCTTCAGGTCCTCGTTGCCCTACGGCCAAACGGGAACATCTACGATGTCGGATTTACGGTATTCGGCGAGGATCGCGGTCGTCCGGCACTACGTTGGGGCTTCCTGCGCCAGTTCATTGGCAAGTCAAGCAGAAGCGCTATTACGATAGGCCGGGACATCGACGGCGTCAGCGGCGCGACATGGACGTCCACATCCGTAGCAGCCGCAGTCAAGAGGGCTGCGTTGGTCTACGCCAACCACATAAACTAACAGACCTACGAGGACAAAGGTGTTCAAGCCCCTACTTCTTAGCGCACTTCTAGCGACGGTTCTCATTGGATGCGGGACTGACAACCCATTCGAGCGCGGACCGGACTTCGATGATGGTTCGATTGACATGCCGGCCCCAGGAGAGCAGTTCTCCTTCGCTGCGGATGTCAAGCCCATTCTTGTCGCCTGCGTGGGCTGCCATGCCAGTGGCTCGGGCGGGTGGACGTATGATGGTGGTGCCGACGCGTACTCACAAACACAAGAAGTTGTTAACACGAACGACCCAGAGAACAGCCCTTTGCTTGTGAAAGGCTCAGGAGGTGACGGACACGGCGGTGGAACTCTATTTACAGGATCAAGCGCTGAGTACATGACCCTTTTGCAGTGGATTCAAGACGGCGCCCTGGATAACTGACACGAACCAAGAAACACCATGGAGACTCACATGAACCGGCGAAGATTTCTTGCTTCGGCCAGCTTATCCCTCGGCGGTGCAACGTTGGTTGGGCTTACTCCCGGCTGGACACTTGCGTCTCGGAAGCCTGCAGCTCGAACAATCCAGCGTTCAACATGGACGATGGGCACGCTGATAAACCTCACGCTACTCGAAGCAGATTACCAACCAGCCCTCGTCGATGATGCCTTTGCTGCGCTATACAACATAGACAGAACATTGAGCGCGCATCAGGGGTCTAGTGAGTTGAGTCGCCTGAATCGTGAGGGCGGAATATGGCACGAAGCAGGCGCGAGTCTACTTCGAGTCAGTCGGACCGCTAGGCATTATGGAGAACTTACCGAAGGTGCGCTGGATGTAACGGTGTTGCCAATCTTGCGGGCCTACGGCTTCATACCAGGAGGTGACAATTCCGTCAGCATTGACGCCATGCGCGAACGCATAGATTACACGCAGTTGCGCCTCTCGCACGACCGCGTGCGGCTTGACGGTGGCGTGACTGTTGATTTTGGAGGCATTGCGAAAGGATACGCGGTGGATGAAAGCGCACGCTCGCTTCGGATGGCGGGAGTTGGCTCGGCTCTTCTTGAGGCAGGGGGAGACCTCGTTGCAATAGGCCGACCCGAACCCAATCAGCGGTGGCGCATAGGCATTCGCGATCCCAATCGCCCCGATGCACTTTATGCTACACTTGACATCGAAGACGAAGCGGTCGCCACTTCGGGTTTGTACGCGCAAACTCGCCCAACTCCAAACGGGACGGTGACGCACCTGATTAATCCAAAAACGGGCCTACCGGTTCGGCACATCCTTAGTTCGACGATCGTGGCGAAGACTGCTATGGCAGCCGACGCGCTCGCGACCGCGACAGCTGTCATGGAGTCACGTAGGGGCCGTGCTTTGATCGAGTCGCTGCCGGATACCGAAGGCGCTTGGATCTATGCCGACGGTTCGGTCTACGTCACAAGTGGACTCGCCGGGCGCATCGCTTTAGCCTAGTTAGAACCTCCTAACCTCAATCGGTGCGAGGAGGCCACGAGCTGATCGTTGTTCTGATGGCCTGATAAAGGTAGGATTTGTCATGCAGCAGCACGATGACTACCCCACGTCAAGCATCTTTAATGGTGGCGAGTTCAGCGGTGTAATCTTCGAAGGCGTAGTTGCTTTCTAGGACACTCGCTAATTCTCCGGGAAAGAGAGAGGCTACCGGGCTAACCGGTGGCCTCTTTTTCTATGAACTGTCTAACGAGTTGTCGCGATGAAATACTTATCCTACACAACCATCACGACGTGTTGGCTATGTGCAACAGTCGACGCTGCAAACATTGGTGTTGTCTTCGCCCAGGTTGATTCGAACAGGGTGGATTGGCGGTATGTAGCGAGCGCGTCCTCATTTTCCCAGTGGCTGTAGGTACTCAGAATATTGGGAAAGCGAGCATCTTCCCATAGCTCGAGTTTTAGGCAACCTGGGAAAGCACGAATTTGAGGCGAGGCCTCTTCAA
>JAHEJB010000117.1 GCA_024639085.1 Rubricoccaceae bacterium
ACATTCTGGAGATACCCCGCACCGTGGACAAACAGGACGGCGGCACCGTTTGGGTTCTCCGGGCGATAGATCCGCGCAGGAACGTCCACGCCATCACTGGCGGGAATGTTGATGATCTCAGCTTCCCGCCACGGGTAGGCCAGCCAATCTTCCGTTGGCGACGCCGTGAGATAACGAATAGGCGCTTGACGACCTTCCGTCTCCATGGGCTCAGCGGGTTCGAGGACTACCTCCGGCGGGCGGTTGCTCTGCGAATAAAGCAATCCCAGCCACTGGTCGTCTGGCGAAAGGGCGAAATCGTTCCGCCCAGAAAGCCTCGTTAGACGTGTTCTATTGCCCCCGTCTGCGTCCATCCTGTAGACGTGTGATTCGTGCGGGGAGCCTTCTGAAGATTGGAAGTACCACGTCTGACCATCCTTGGAAAGCTGCGGATTGGAGATCTCAAACTCGCCGCTAGTCAGTTGCTCCACTTCTCCGGTAGCGACATCAACTGCATACAAATGGCTGTAGCCGGTAGCCTCACTCTGAAACCAAAACTGCCGGTTATCGGGCATCCAGCCTACGTCGGATTGACCGCCCCACCACGAGATACCCGGACCTGCAATCCACGCGTCGTCATATTGGTGATCGAGACTTTCGACTGCCCCGTCTCCTGGATGTAGTCGAGCGATCCAGCGGTGTTTGTTGTCGGAGGACCGCACGTCGAGCACAGCAAACCGACCATCCGGGCTCCAGTATGGCCCAAACGAATACAGCTTCCTCGTCGAATCCGCCTCCATCCCCTGTTCTTGTTTGAATTCTGCCGCGTCGAAAACTCCCGGCAGCGTGGAGAGGTCAACCGCGTAGGTGGTGTCTTGCTCCAGGTCCTGAACGTACAACGTTTGGTCGCCAGTAGGGCCACCTACCTTTGGTCGTGCAGTCATGTCTTCCGCATAGCCCGAACTCGTAACGTAGTTCGTCATGTGCGTCTGCGTGTCGTCAGCCGATTCCGAAAGAACAAACGTGACCCACCGCCCAGCTGGCGATATTCGCAACTGGCCTACGTCCTTGTCTCCGACGTAGTAGGTGGGCGGACCACCTTCCGCTTCCCCGTCGCGCTCGCTCGCTGCTTCACGGAGTGAATCTCTGCGGGCACGTTCTTGAAGCACATCGAAAAGCCGTGCTTGCTGGTTCTCAAGGAAGGCTTCTTGCTCGCTCGGTTCAGTTTCGCTTGGCTCAGATCCGTTGCGGAGGTCGGTTAGCTGTTCGACGCCATTCGCGTCGCGAGCAAACAGGTTGTCGCCCCTGCTGTAAATCACACGCCTACCGTCCGGGCTGAAACGTGGATTTGATTCCCTGTCTGATGTGTGCGTTAGCCTGGCGACCTCCAGCTCGTCGAGGTAGTAGATGTACAAGTCGCCGTCGCGCTCGAAGATTCGTTGCTGGAATTGTGGATCGTATTCCAACCGTTCGGCATGCCAGCCTCGAAAGCGAGGTAGAAGATGACGGCGCTCGACAGGAGTAAGCTGAATGGCCTCTCCCCCATCCACGCGGGCCTTGAATAGTGAATCTGATTCAAACCGCCCTTGCGGGTTCCAACGGAAATAAATCAACGCCGGATCGTCCGTCCAGAACGCGTCCGTTGGCCACGCCCCGATCCACGTTTCGGGGTCCTGGGTAATCATGTCTACGGTCAACTCGGGATAATCCTGAGCGCTCGCAACGCAACCAATGGCGAGCAGAGCGACGATGAGAAGTTGGCGGAGCAGCATATGAAACAGGGAATGAAATCAGCCGAAGTTATTCGTTGGGAAGGAAACATCCCCGTCTTGCTCTTGAATGCGAGTTCACCCAACTCTTAGGCGTCCGGAACGACTGTACCTGAGCTTGGCCTAACGTCACCCCCGATGTTCAGCCGATCAGGAAGATCATTTCGCTGCAGCTCGGGGTTTACAAGCGGGCCGGTCAGCGGCGTTTCGAATGCACTTACCAACGGAGCGATTACGGAGAACAAAAACTCCTGCTGAAACTCGTAGAAATCCGGCGTGAAACCCGCGGCCTCACCTTCGTGGCCTTCGATATCCAGAAAGAGAATCCGCGGCCAATCCGGATAACGATCCTGTGCCTCCTTCAGCAATTCAAAAACAGATTGTGCCGATACCTCGAACGTATCGTTCTCTTCGATGATATGGTACAACGACACGGTGTTATCGAAGCCCATGTGGATGCCAGGCGCGTCGGGCTTGTTGTACTCAGGGACAAACATTGATCTAGTAGCCAGCGGCGGCAAAATTGGACCGCAAATCTACCGGTCCTAAAAACAGACCGCCTCCAAGGTCGCTTCACGCACCGATTGATGGGCGAAACGCGGCGAACCTTAGAGTCCTGCCATTGTCGGAAAACGAAATGGCCTTTACCTCAACGCGCATAGCATGGCCGAGTGCATGCACAACGTCCACCTCATACACCCCAGAAATCGCCAACTGCTTGCTCACCTTCTCGATTTGATCTTCGGGCACGAGATCCGTAACGGGCCGGCCAATCAGTGGCTCGGGCTTGCTGATTCCTATCAAGTCGGCAGCACGCTGGTTTGCTTCGAGAATAATCCCATCCTCGGTCACCAGTAGCGCATTAAACAAGGCCTCTCCAAGCGCCGCCAGATGTCCTCGGCATTCAATTTCCGCCGTGCCACGAGTCGGGCGGTTGCCAGTATCGTCGCAAAGACCAGCTGCAAGAGATGCGAACTCAATCAGATGGTCTGTCTCCAAAGCGGTGAGACTCTTCGGTGAATCGTGAAGCAGGCACAGTGCGCCAAGTGGATGTCCGCTCTCTGATGCAATGTTCGCGAGAGCAAAGAAACGCGCTTCTGCTGGCAATCCGTTGCCAAACCGTGCATCCTTCGCGGCGTCTTCCACCACAACCAACTCCGCTGCCGGAGGTAGTGCCGCGCAGGCGAGACGAAGGTCGGGCTCTTGCCCAAAAAGCTTACCGTAGCTAATTGGAGTAGCCGCAACCCCATCGCCGTCTCCGAAGAGAATGACTTGGGCAAATGACACATCAAAACACGCAGCTGCCAGACGGGCTAATCGCTTCAGCCCCGCATCATCCACAGCAATCCTTTCGATGCCGTGCGCGGATGGAAATGGGAAAGGGTTTTCTGAAGCTTGCTGCATGCAAAGATGCCACGGATACCCGATCTGGGAGGGCATCAGCGGCTGAGACGGTAGTCAAATAATCGACAGCCCCGCCTGCAACCTTTAATTTTTTAGCAGCAAATTTGCCTAGTTGGATATGGTTAACGGCCGGGTTTGAACCCCTGCTGGACCATATATCGTCAGAAAATAGACACCTGGGGCAAGGTCGTCTCCAGATATTCGCAGACGGTGGGCTCCTGAATCCCTCACGCCATTCTCTAGTTCTCGCACCGTACGCCCCCTTCCGTCGCGAAGTATTACCCGGATTGTCGAAGGTTGGTCGAGCGTATAGCTAATCTCTGCACTGCTTCTGAATGGGTTTGGGGAAACTGCATCTATCGACATAGCAGTCGGCGTTGCGTCCGGCTCTGTGGCCACCGTGAACAGATTCATTGTGTGAGAAGTCGTGTACACAAAATCATCGAAGTCCGGAACGCCATTCGCATTTGAGGCATTTCCGGCAGCATAAAGCGTGACCATCTGTGGAGCTTCTGCTTCTTCTGGAGCGATCCAGGAGACGGTCCACGACGTCATTTCGTTACTGGACGAAGTTTGCGTGACCCACAGTGAGTCGTCGGGTGGGTCGTTGCCCGAGCCAAACCGAACTAGCGTAGAGCCTTCAAGGTCAAATTCCCCAACATGTTCAAGAGAGCCGTCGCCATTGCGGGCGGAGAGCATGAACCCTTGAACGGGAGTCGGGCCAACTGGCGGAGTGGTGTTGTCAACCGAAACTGTAATCGAAACTGTACTGCCAGCTACGTACGTGGGAGGAGCCGTTATCGTAACCGAGCCCGTTCCCGTGTTTACGTCGCCAGGAACACCATGGCACGAGTTGCACGTCTGCTCAGGTCCTGAAAATGCAGAAGGCGCACCTCCAGAATAAGACATGGCAAGAAATGGAAGAGCAAGTACCAACCCGGCCGTAAGGACAGCTCCGGAAAAGATTAGGGGCGCTTTCATTGCGAGATTAATCTGAGGTGAATTGTAACCGCAGAATACGAAAGTTAGACGCGCTTCGGTGGTCATAACTTCCCCCTGTCATGAGCAACTTGTATTCATCCTTCCCATCGCGATCGTTCAATGTGGATCGATGCTCACGCCCCCGGCATGCGATCGGTGTATGGCTAGGCTTTCTTCTGATTCTCGGCGCATGCACATCGCAAGAGGCTGGCGTCGAACCCGTTGATCACTCGGCGCTGCGTGTGGTAAGCGAGCAACTGATCGCCTCCCGCGACAGCCTTTTTCGCTCGGATGCATCGCCCCTCGTCGAAGCAGACCGAGAGTCATTTCAGGGCCTTTCGTACTTCCCGTACGACTCTACGCTTGCCTTTCGAATAAACCTGCAGCCTATTCTAGCGCGAGATACGATTCGTATGGTTACGTCGACGGGCGAAGCGCGACCCTACATCCCCTACGGCACGTTTCGTTTTGATGCGAGTGGCCGAGGCCTCACGCTGACTGTCTTCAAGCCGGTTGGGGAGGATGCAACGCCCGGCCATTTGTTTCTGCCGTTTAGGGACCAAACTTCCGGCAGCACAACCTATGGCGGCGGGCGCTATCTGGATCTGACCGAGGATGAAACCGGCATATTCACGCTTGACTTCAACCAGGCCTACCACCCCTACTGCGTCTACAATCCGCTGTACAGTTGTCCCGTCCCCCCGCCTGAAAACCGACTGAGCGTCGCGATTGAGGCCGGCGAGCGCCTTTCGGACGCGCTATGAAAGATCGGGGCCAAGCAGTGTGCGACCCCGATCTAGGTAGTCTACCAGGGGGATTCTGCTAACGGCCGCGACCGCGGCCGCTGTCTCCGTCGTAGTCGTAGTAGTAGTCCCGACCACGTTCCCAAGGATTACGGCCGCGTTGGCCATGCTCCAGATATCGAACGATAAGCCGATACTCCTGTCGTTGCCGTGGAGACATCATCCGCTCGATATAGCGGTCTGTTCGATCCCACCAGCCACGTGCGCTCGATGAACGACCGTCGCGAGGGAACGGATATACGCGACTGTGATAGGCTGGGCGCGTATTGCGGAGCAAATCGGCCGCCCGATCAATCAGCAAACGCTCAATGTCGCGCTCTTGACGGCTGCTCAGGCGCAGCTCCCGATCAAGAAATTCGGCATAGCGATCCGCATCTCGACGAATATTGTTGTACCCGCGCGTATTGGCGTAACCGCTATGAGAATGGTGGGCCTGTCTAGCAGTTGTATGGCCATACGAAGCACTTCGGTATTGAGCGCCGTAGGCGGCTGAACAGCCCGTTGAACCAAGGCCGAATACAAGAAGAAGGGCGAGGGGGGGCCATCGATGAGTACGCATGGCTCGCTCGGGTTAGTGATTGAGGAAAGGTGGGCTTCGATGAGGTAGCCGCGCCAATTGCCTCTCAAGTATCAAGGGTCGTTCCTCGAGCCAAAATTGCCTCTCTTGTCATAAAACGCCATTTTTGCGTCCTCATTTCAGGACATGCACCTGCGGCTCAAGGAGACGCCATCAACTCGCTTCGGCCTCGACTTCATCCTCTTCCAACTCTTCAACGTCGTCTTCGTCTGGCTCATCATCTTCGCCTCGCATCTCATCCAAATCGAAGCTGGTATCCGTTACGTCGGCAGCGTTCTTCCTGGATCGACTCAGTTCTTCCTTCATAAATTCGGCTGTCGCTGATTTCGATTTCGCCAGTTGCTCTGGAGTTCCAGCAAACAGTATTTCTCCACCCGCGGCTCCTCCGTCTGGCCCCAGATCAACAACTTGATCAGCTTGCTTCGCAACATCCATGTTGTGCTCGATGACAAGCACCGTATTGCCTTTGTCCACGAGCGCATGAAGGACGTTCAGCAGATGCCGAATGTCCTCAAAATGCAACCCGGTCGTAGGCTCGTCGAGGATGTAGAGCGTCTTGCCCGTACCCGGTCGCGAGAGCTCTTTGGAAAGTTTTACGCGCTGCGCTTCCCCACCTGAAAGCGTTGTAGCCTGCTGACCAAGACGGATGTATCCTAAACCGACAGCGTCCAGCGTTCGGAGCTTTCGCGCGATGCTTGGTACGGCTTCGAAAAAAGGCCGGGCTTCGGCGACAGGCATATCCAGTACCTCGGCGATGCTATGCCCTTTGTACTTCACTTCCAGCGTCTCTGGGTTGTAGCGCTTGCCTTTACAGACCTCACACTCCACGTAAACGTCCGGCAGGAAGTTCATTTCGAGCTTCACGATGCCGGCACCCTTGCAACTTTCACAACGCCCTCCTTTCACATTGAAGGAGAAGCGACCCGGCTTGTAGCCACGAATGGCGGCTTCCGGCAGACGGGCAAACAGATCCCGAATCTGTCCGAACAGGCCCGTATACGTAGCCGGGTTAGATCGTGGCGTGCGTCCAATTGGCGACTGGTCGATCGCGATGACCTTGTCGACGTGCTCCAACCCTTCGATCTCGCTGTATGGCAGAGGTACGGCGACGGCTTTGTGGAAATGGTTCGCCAGAATCCTGTAGAGCGTCTGATTGATCAGGCTGGATTTGCCTGAGCCGGAGACGCCTGCCACGACGGTAAATGTGCCCAACGGAAGTTCAAAATCCACTTCCTTCAGATTGTGACCGCGCGCACCCTTAAGGGTCAAGGTCTCCCCGCTGCCTTGCCGCCGCTCGGACGGCACAGGGATGTGACGTTGGCCGGAGAGATAGGCCGTTGTGAGGCTCCGCATTTCCTGGCCCTTGGCAGATTTGTCTCCGGTGGGATCGGAGATCAGCTCTGGTGGACCGGCCGCTAGCAACTCTCCGCCATACTCGCCAGCAGCCGGCCCGAGGTCTACGACAAAATCGGCCGCTTCTATCATCTCGCGATCGTGCTCAACGACGATCACTGAATTGCCTAAGTCTCGGAGATCTGCGAGTGAGTCGATGAGCTTGTTGTTGTCGCGGGGATGCAGCCCAATGGAAGGCTCATCCAAAACGTAAAGCACGCCCGTGAGCTGCGTCCCGATTTGTGTAGCAAGGCGGATGCGCTGGCTTTCGCCGCCTGAGAGGGTACGGGCCGAGCGATCTAGCGAGAGATAATCAAGGCCAACGTTGAGGAGAAAATCAAGTCGCTCGCGGACCTCCTTGACAATGGGCTCGCCGATAACGGCCTGACGTCCTTCAAGTCTGAGCTCCTCAAAGAACTGTCGAAGCGAGCGCAAATCCATCTGCACGAGGTCCGCAATGGATAAGTCTCCTTCGTACGTTTTTGTGTTGCCGACTCGGTAACTGAGAGATTCTGGCTTCAGCCTTCCACCGCCACAATCCACACACGCACGCATTCGCATGAACGCTTCTGCCCATTTGCGCTGCGTGTTGGAGGACGTGTTCTCGTACGTGTGCCAAATGTGCTGGTAGACACCACTGTATCGGTGCTGGTAGTTCACCTCGCGGCCTTTGTGGCGGTAGACAATGGCGAACTGCTCGTCGCCAGCGCCTTTCAAAATGACCTGCTTCTGTACGTCGGTCAGGTCGTTCCAGGGTGTATCGAAGTCGAACTTGTACACCTCTGCAACCGCTTTGAGCTGCGAGAAGGCCCAGACATCGCGTGGCTTGCCGAGCGGCCCAATTGCGCCTTCGTTGATGGTTTTTGCAGGATTGGGGATGACCAGCTCCGGATCGATTTCCTTCTTGACCCCAAGTCCGTTGCACTCTGGGCACGCACCATAAGGCGAGTTGAAGGAAAAGGTGTTCGGGGAAGGATCTTCGTACGAAAGTCCGTCTTCTGGAGCAGTGAGGTGCCGCGACAGCACATGATCGCCCGCTTCGAT
>JAHEJB010000118.1 GCA_024639085.1 Rubricoccaceae bacterium
GGCAAGTTGCAGCGTTTCCGGTTGCGGGATACCGAAGCCAAATAAACACATAGTCTAGCAGGCGATTGAGTCGGCACCGTCTGGCCATGTCGGATTACCTTGGCCACCACCTCCGGCAACTCAATTATGGATGGTCGCTCTATGCCTATCAGACTTCTAGTAACCGCTATCGTTGTATCGCTTGGTGTCTGCGCCGTTAATGCGCAGATCCGGCATACATCCTTCGAAAGTGGAGGAGTAGCGTTGCCCGCGATCATGCATCAGGCAGAGGGAGAAGGATATCTCCCGACCGTCGTCTATCTGCATGGAAACCCCGGCAGCAGGCTGGACGATAGTTCGGAACTGGCCGATCATTTGACAGCCGATGGCGTCAACGTTTTTCGCTTCAACTATCGAGGGCTCTGGGGCAACGGTGGTGATTTCACTCTAACGAATGCGGTTGGCGACGCGGCAAGTGCTCTCGACTTCCTCAGCACATCCGAGAACATTGAGCGGTTTCAAATCGATACATCGCGCGTCACTTTGTTGGGGTACAGCTTCGGGTCAACGACGGCTCTCGTTACGTCTTTCTCGGACAATCGTATTCGCGATGTTATCGGCCTCGGTGTTTGCGATCACAGTCATTTCGGCAGGGAGTTTCTTAATCCTCATTCTGAAATCCGGCAATTCCTCGAACAGACGATTGAGGCCCTTTTCGGTGAAAACGGGGTGATCGATCAGAAGCCGGCAATCTTTGTTGATGACCTGGTAGAGAACATCTACGGGTTCGGACTTCCCGAGCACGCAGAAACGCTTTCCAACAACCGGTTACTGTTTGTTGTGGGCGTAAATGATATGGTTTGTCCTGTTGAGGATCATGTTTTTCCACTCTTCCGGGCGCTTGAGGAATCCGGGCACCCTGACATGACCGTCAAATTCCTCTTCGAGGGGCACGGTTTTTCGAACCTTCCCCGGGCTGATCTATATCAGCACTACTCAGACTGGATTCACTCCGAGGAATGATGCGTCGGCGAGTGAGTCACAGTGTCGATGCAGCAAGCATTGCATTCGCTTTACTCAACGCGATCAAGCACGAGTTCTTCTACTTCCTCGGATACGAGCCTTGTCACCATTCCAGCGGCATCCCGCTCGAAGCGTACCGGGGCGATACCACCGTCCATCAAGAAGCGAGCGTCGGATTGCGGGATTAGATCCGCAACGGGTCCATCGTCTTCTTGCGCCACTAGCTGGTTTGCTTCTCGTGTTACGCGGATCGTAAAGCCGTACTCCATTGAACGGTAAGCGCCGACGTAATCGTCCAGAAGTTCAGGGTCAATAGATACGCCCTCTGGTCTAGTGACTTCGTTCAAATCGCCAAGCCCGTGCTGTTGCTCACAAACCGGGCAGGACGTTGGTTCGGCAAAGTTGTTGATGTAGTGTGTGACCGGTTGCATCGTTTGAAGAAAGGCGTGGATGGCGGATAGATCCTCGTCCGACACGTTTCGGTAGGCCGCCCAGGGCATTAGTGGACTGAGTGTGCCGCCCTTGCCTGTCTGGATAGTATTGATGAATGCCGCTGAATCATATAACATCCCCGATTCATGGGCGGTAATGTTGGTGCTGAAGGCTCTGACATTGCCGCGCTCAATGATATTGCCACCGCCGAACAATCCAGGATTGCGAGGCGAATACCATGACGTGTGGCAGCCCTCGCAATTACCAATCATTGCGAGATATCGCCCGCGTTCAATTGAATCGGAAAGATTTCGCTGCGCAACGGGTTCAGTTATTGGGTTGAGACGCGAAGCGAGGCGCTCTTGCTCATCCAACGCCAGCACGGTTTGAGGGAGTATGTTGTGGATAGGAGGCAAAGAGCGGAGAAATACTATTACGGATGCAAGATCTTCGTCCGAGAGACGGCGAAAAGAACCATAGTCCATCGAGGTGTGCAGTACGCGCCCATCGTGGCCAACGCCCTCCCGTATAGCTCTTGCCAGCATGTCGTCGGACCAGGTGCCGATACCAGTTTCCTCATCTGACGTCAGATTTGGAGCCGTCAGCCAGAGATTGTCTTCCACATTGACGCGTCCACCTGCACCCATCGTTTCTTCAATTGGCGGGGCTCCTGGTGCATCCCAATCGCGTTCTGAATGGCAGAAGAAGCATCGCAGAAGGCCTTCGACAAGGTATTCGCCTCGGGCCACACGGTCGTGTGTCGTCTCGAACGTCCGATCGGTGAGGGGGCGTGCCTGTGCAGCGGTAAGCTCGAAATAGGGCTGGGGTTCTGAATTTCCGCGGCATCCTGAAAGCAGTAGAAGGGCCAGGCCAGCAACTGCTGGAAACTTCATATAGTCCATCGGTCTGTTACCAAATCGTAAGCGCCGCTAAATCTACAAACCGGGTGTCAAACGACACTCACTCAAGAACCAAGCTGGTCGTCATCCCAACATCCACGGCAACAATTGCCCGGCTGCCCAGAAGCCAAGAAACGTTCCCAGCGCAGTGCCAAGCGAGCCAATTAGGATGGCCGGGAGCACAAGGTCCTGACGCCCGAGGCTCCGGGCCACGACCAATGCTGTTGTGCCGCCTCCGACGTTGGCCGTCGATGCCACGGCCGCCAACTCTGAATCCAGTTTCATTAGTCGTGCGGCCGCGAACGTGATCAGGCCATGCACTAACACCGTAATCGACGCGAAGGCCATCAGGGTCAGGCCGAGGGATCCGAGCCCGCGCAAGGCAACGACATCACAGAAGGCGCCGACTACGCACAGAAAGATGTAAACAGCGAACATCCCCAGCGCCTGGGAGCCCTGAATATGATTCATCAGAGGCGTTTGGGCAATGATCAGTGCCAGTGCCGTAATGATCATGATGGATGGGACCGCGAAGCCGAGGCTGTCCGTCCATGCAGCGAGCAAGTTGGAGAACCACAACGCACTCAGTCCGAGGAAGAGGACCAGGGCTACATCCTGCGGATGGATCGTCTCCGTGTCGTCGTCGATGCCAAGCCTGTCTTCCAATGATCGGGCTGTGTCGGACGTTGAATAGGAGCTCTTCCAAATTGGAGACAGAAGCCGGGGCAATGCCAGCGTTGCCATCATCCAAATGGTTGTGGCGATGCTGTCTACTACAGTAGCGCCCGCGAATAGCGCACCATTCGAAACCACGTCGTAATGCAGCGCCACCGCGTTGAAGTTGACGCTTCCACCCGTGTACGTCCCGGCAAACATGCCGCCGATGGCATTGTAGAGCGGCCCAATGTTCTCAGGCCCGCCAACCACCCACATGCCGACGAGCACACCAAACGTGGTCCCTAGCGCTCCGATCACGAACAGCGCAACGAGCGGAAGACCTGCTTTCAGGATATCGCGGAGATTGCAGCGCAACAGGAGCCAGAAGATCGCGATGGGCGCGAGATAGGCAAACGTATAGTCGTAGGCGGCGACAGGTGCTTCTTCAGTTGAGCCAGCCGGAATGATGCCCAGGTTTGCGACCACTGCCGTAACCAGAATGACCACCAGCGCCGTTCCCAGATGCCGCATCCACGTGCGCCGCACCATCCACTCCGACGCCACCACGATCAGGCACAGGACAGCGAGAACGTAGAGGGAGTCGGTGGGCATTGCGCGAAGGTATGCGCCGACAATTTTCGAACTTGGCTAGAGCTAGCGGACGACGGTAACCAATTGCGTCTTCACGAAGTCAGAAGTTTCCAGCCGAATCATGTATACGCCAGCCGCGAGACCCTTCGAATCTATACGATACTCGTGGTACCCAGCGGACTGATTCCTCGCCCATTCGCAAATCACCCGTCCAAGCGCATCTCGCATTGACAATCGCGCCAATATTGATCTCCCGAGGGTGTAGCCAATCGTAGTTCCACTGTTGGTTGGATTTGGCCAAACCGATAGGTCGAAATCTTGATACTCTGGAAGGGGCGGGACTCCGACCACAATTGAGCCAGGGAATAGATAGGCTCTTCCGGATCCCACGCCCGGCCCGGCGTCTTCGCCGATCGCTCCTACTAGAACACCGGATCCGTTGGGATAAGGAACGGCGGCGATCGCGTTGCCGAACCCGCCCCCATTCTGCGGATTGGGCGACGCGAACTCTTCAACGAAGGACCCGTCGCTGGTTTTGAAACGGGCGACAAGGCCAATGCTCCCCGTTCCATTCTGGGTTGCCGCGGGTGCACTCGCGATAAACGTACCGTCGTCGAACGAGGCCACCGAGTTGCCAAAGAAACTGTTGGGCTGCGGCGTTGGATGGGAAATGGAATTGATCATCGCGCCGGTTACGCCGTCGAACACATAGGCCCGTCCGTCGCCGCCTTCTACCGCTTCGCCTGGTGCTCCGATCAGAACGTCGGGCTTGCTGTCGCCGTTTACGTCCGACAGGCCCGCGACGGATGTTCCAAACCGGCCCTCGGTCTGCGGATTAGGTGATTCGAACGATGTCAAGAATAGTCCAGAGGCGCCGCTAAAGAGATAGACCTTGCCTACTCGAGCCTCCTGGGCAAACGATTCAAGCGTGCCTACCAGAATGTCCGGTCGCCCGTCGCCGTCGACATCATCAATCGCTGAGAGAGCAGTTCCGAACAGTCCACTCCCGACCGTCGCTTCCGGCGATTCGAGCGTATGGAGTAGGGCCCCATCGATCCCGCTGAACGCGTACGCGCGCCCGGCATCGGCTCCAATCGATGTGTTCTCCCCTGCGGCCCCGACTACAAAATCGGGGACTGAGTCACCGTCAACGTCGCCAAGCCCGGAAAGCGAGGCGCCAAAGCTGCTCCCAGACTCCGTATTCGGGGAGAAAACCGAATAGAGAAAGTCACCTGAAGCGCCACTGAATACGAGAGCCAACCCACCCTGATCGCCGTTCGGCGTCAAACCAGATCGAACACCAACAAGCACGTCGGCACGATCGTCACCATCCACATCACCCAACCCATCGATCGCCGTTCCAAAGTAGCCGCTCATCTCCGGAGATGGCGGAAATAGTTCGTAAATGAGCAGGCCAGATGCACCGCTAAACACGTAAGCACGCCCTTCAGCGTTGAACTCATTCTCCGCGCCCACAAACAAATCGTGGACGCCGTCGCCATCCACATCGCCCGCGTCGGCAACATCGAAGCCAAAGAAACCACCAAGCTGGTTGTTGGGCGAGACGAACTGGCGCGCATCCTGGGCAACAGCACCCAGAGTCGAGAGTAATAGTGCCATGCCTATCGTCGCAGTCCGAAAGGAATGGTTCTGACAGGACACGGGCATAGTGATACTCGTAAGCTCAATACAAAACTAGGAGTTCGGTCCCAAACCTCCAAGCGTGGACGGAGCGGTCAATGTCCTGCCAACTCTGCATCCACCGCTTCTTTCAGTTCAATAGTTTCCTGCAACAGCGTTTCAGCTCTTTCGCGCGCATACCCGGATACTCGGATTCTTTGGAGTAACTGACCTTTGATGGCTGTCCATTCACTTGAACTATATGGCAGACTCCAGATAGGATCTGGATCATTTGCATAACCACCCTCGAATGCTTCCGTGATTTGGTTTTCCGAGTTTCTGGTTGCAGCAAAAGTTGTACTGGATCCTGCTCTAGAAAAGAACAACCCTCGCCCGAAAATGGCAGTGCCGAATAGCTCGTCTACAAAAAACGTATTGTTCTTGTTGTGGATTTCGAACTCTCGCTCCACACGTTCATGAAACGCTACGATCTGGCCTCTCAGTTCGCGGTTGCGGATGAGCTGCAAGTTGCCTGTGCTGAGAAGGTCTTGATACGTTGCATCCGTAGGGTTCATGGTGCGTCTCGACGTGAGGCGCAGCATTGCGTCCGAAACCACCGCCATTTGTTCCCGGGAACGACCTTGAGCAGAAATGGTGCGATATGCCTCCAGCCCTCCTTCAATCTGGTGATCTTCATACTCGCGTAGCTCTTCGAGGTCGTCCAACATCTGGCCGAGATCGCGGCTGATGAGTGCCAGATAGCTTTCCTCACTGGCAGCGTTTTGCCGCCCCTGGCCCCACGTATTCAGCGAAAGTGCGATGAGCACGCCGATAACCACGATCAGGGTTTCGGCGGCGAACCAGCGGAGTTTCGGCTTCCAATTCCCGCGCTTTGGGGTCGATGCCACTGTTTCCGTTGGCATGCTGACCGGTAGTTCTAACGTATCGTTGGTAGCGTCAGTCATCGCGCACCGCGTTCTTGGAGTTCGCTTTCGATCATGTCGATGAGCTGGTTCGTGCTCCGTATGGGGCTGTCGTACACGTACGTCATCCAACTGGCCGTCTGTGCTTTGAAGCGCACGATTTCCCGGAACTCCAGGTCGTCAAGGAGCGCCTCGTAGTCCAGCGGCACAGCCCGCTGCCACTGCTCGACGATTCGCATCCGCTTCAGCACCACGGGCGCAATCAGATTGACCGTGTGATCTACGCCCAGGTCACGGTCATACTGCGTGAGTCGGTCATATTTAACGGTGTAGTGATTGGCGACCGCCACGCGGAGGCTATCCGTACTGATCAGGTCGAGGCCGAGGGATTTCAGGTTGTCGTAGGCAGATGTGTTGAGGTTGGCGATGCCGCTGTTCAGGAGCCATCCGTAGTGGGTCTCCATGCTATCGGCCCAGGGAGAGCGGGAGTCTAAACCCTCCGCGACTGCAAAAGCCGAGCGCTCAACGCGCTCCCAGAACTCTTGATTGTCTATATGGTCTGACGAGTCGGCCCGCAGGTTGACCAGCAGCTCGTTCAGCATTTTCAATTCCTGCGCCTCTCTAGCCCGGTCTGCATTCCAGTTGTTGAGTTGCAGGGCGATGAGGATACCGATAACGATCAGCAGGATTTCGCCTGTGGCGTAGAGCAGGTACTTTGACAGGGCACCTTCCTTGATAAGACGCTGGCGCATACGGCGTAGGAAGTGAATCATGGCCGGTTCTCCTCGCTCAATTCAGCGACCGATCAATTAGAGAGGCTATCCGCTGCGCTTCCTCCTGCGGTCCGTCGAACTCGCGGATCAGGTGCTGCAACCAGAAGAGCCGAGTCGCCAGAACACCGAGGGTCTCGTTGTCTATGGGTACTTCACTTACGGACCCGGCCTCGGCCGGGGGGAGCGTTCCCAGCAGTAGCTCGTACTTTCGGAACGGCCGGACATCCATGCGCTGCCAGAGGATCGGTCCGACACGGTCCGTCACGGCATCACGGGACGCGATTTCGTCTTCCGTTACGTCGGCAAGCACACCTTCCCAACCGGAGAGGGCGGTTCGTAGGTCCGGGTCTCTGATCAATTGGAGGCGCCCAGTCGTGAGCATTCCGTCCAAAACGCCTTGGCTGAACTGGGTGGTAGTCGCGACAAGGGCCCGCGCGAGCGTGCTGTCCGCGACGGCTCCGTATGACGCGCCCGCACGCTGCGCACGGTCCATCGACTCGAGGGTGGTCGACACTGCTCGTTCGATGCGCCTGTGCTTCTCAACCTGCTCTTCGAGATCGACCACGACCTCCGCGAACTCGGCCTGAAGCCCTCGAAGCAACTCCTGCTCCTCCGCCAGATTCGCCCGTTCGTTACCCCACGCCGTCACCTGGAATCCAATGACAACGCCCACTACTACGATGAGTACTTCAAGCACAACGGCAAACCAGTTTTGCTCGCGGATGGCGTTTTTGAGGCGGGCGAGAATCATGGGCTTAGTTCGGCATCCAACAGATCGAGAAGGTTGTCCACTTCAGATTGCGCCGACCGTAGCATGTCGAGTAGCGTTCCTTCGCTCCCGACATTGACCAAGATTAACCGCAGGCCATTTTCTACCGTCAGATTCGTGAGGAGCTGCTGCGCCGCAGGTCGGAAAACCGGCTCACCGGCCCAGGGACCTGGGTACTTGAAGGGGACGGTAGAGAACGTTGGGTCGTAGAGGTAGTCGATAAAATCCCTCTCGATGTGTTCCTCGGCATTCAAGATGTCG
>JAHEJB010000119.1 GCA_024639085.1 Rubricoccaceae bacterium
AGAAGTTGGTCAGGCAGAACGCACCGTATGCACCAGAAAACGCTTTCGTAAGACTGGCGACGTCGTCAAGATCGGCCTGTACAACTTCGGCACCTCCGTCGGCGAGAGCCTTCGCGGCATCTGAATCTGGATTGCGCGTAAGAGCGCGGCAGCGAAAGCCGCCATTTGGATCATCGAGGATCGCGTTGGCGAGGCCTCCGCCCTGTGCACCTGTGGCGCCGACAACGGCGATGATTTTGGAATCAGACATGGGAGTTATCAGTTGGTTTGGGTTTATGTCGCCAAGATATCTACTGGGACTAAATCCCAGCTCCACCCGTCACTTCCAAGGTGTGACCTGTTACATAGCCCGCAAGAGGCGATGCCATCATGAGGATGCCCCCGGCAGCTTCTTCGTCCGTGCCGGGTCTGCCTAGCGGGTTGCCGGTTACAGCGCGTCCGCGAGCAGCTTCGGGGATGCCCTGAGCGATTTCATGTCCGGCGACTTCGATGGACTCGCCGTCTTCCTTGGCCCGAGTCATCCGCGTGTCGATGAATCCGAATGCTACGGCGTTGCATCGCACGCCGAAACGACCCCATTCTTTAGCCACGGTTTTGGTAAGACCCACCACGCCCATTTTGGCTGTCGCGTAGTTGGCTTGTCCAACGTTTCCATGCAGTCCACTTGTGGATGACACGTTGACGATGCAGCGGTTTTCCGAGAACGGTTTGCCAGCCTTGAGTTCCTCTTTCGCAGGCTCCCGAAGGTGCTTCGCAGCTGCCCGAATCATTCGAAACGGAGCGAACGTGTGTATTTCCAAAACGCGTAGCCATTGCTCGTCGGTCATCGTGTGGAGCATCCCATCCCACAGAAACCCAGCGTTGTTAACAATAACGTTGATCTTGCCAAACCGCTCGGCCGCGGCATCAAGCAATGTTTCGGGGAAACCTTCTTCGGTTACGCTTCCTGGGACAGCGAAAGCCGAGCCTCCAGCTGATTGGATCTCCGCAATAACAGACTCCGCTGGTTCAGCATCGAGGTCGTTCACGACAACGGAGGCTCCATGTCGGGCAAACAGCTTTGCTGCGGCTGCGCCTATACCGCGCCCGCCTCCTGTGACGACGACGACTTGATTCTGGAAGAGCATGAGTAGAGCCGAGAATAGGTGAGAAAGAAGATATTTGTCCGACAATTAAAAGTCTGCCCTTGAGGGGAGTACTCGCGTAGCGGGGGAGGGGTGTTCAGGTGTCCAATTTGCGCGGTTCCTCGACAGTCAGACATCCCACGTCTCGGCCTGCGCCCAATCCACCCCCTTCTAAGGGGGACTTTGTAGAGTCTATGGCAGCAACAAAGTCAGGGAATCAGCCACCATGGCTGGTCGATCGTTGTTTTCGATTTCGACCGTGTTTCGGGTGTCGATCAGGATTCCATCGCCCCGCGGGACAACAGAGGTAAGCACAATGCGTGTTCGGATGCGATCGCCCGGCTTCACAGGCGCAAGAAAGCGGATTTTGTCGTACCCGTAGTTGATGGATCGGCCTGTGCCTTTAGGGATGACGCCGATCTCGTTCCGCATTCCCGGAAGAAGAGAGAGGGTTAGCAATCCGTGGGCGATTGTGGTGCCAGTTGGCGCTTCCTCAGCAGCCCGCTCTACATCAATGTGAATCCACTGGCGGTCGTTTGTGAGTTCGGCGAAGGCATCAATCATAGCTTGATTGATCGTCATCCACTCGGAGACACCGAGCACCTGTTCGACGAAAGCGGTGACGGTAGAGAAGGTGTAGTTGTCGGAAGGCATCTGAATTCTTTTCGGAGCTTGAAAATAGCGCCTTCGTAGACACCGCTCCCTTTTCAAGGGAGCTCCCCCGCACTTGCTGCGTGGGTGAGGGTTACTCGAACACAATCAATGCGCTTCGTTCAGGCGACGGACGAAGCTTCGTAGTTGAACGGTACACATCCTCCGTCTCCCCGCAATCTTGCGGGGATCCACCTCCCTCTGAGAGGGAGGGGTTGCATTAAACCTCCGAACCTCAGCCGTGAAGAAGACGTATGCTGCTGCTCGCAATCGACTCTTATCAACAAATGGCGGCAACAAACGAAAAGAAGTCAACAGAGCACCTTCAGCAGCTCCACGAGGAGTTCGTTGAACACACGCGGCTCTCTCTCCAGCATATGGAGCGCCACGGAATCCGCCCGGAAGGCAAGGTGGCGCTTTTCCTCCCGCCAGAAACGCGGCAACAGGGCATCCACCGTCTGCCTTACGAGCATGAAGCACGGCAGGTCGTGATCTATGAAACAGAGGCTGGCGAGTTTTCCGCACTTTGCCCGTTTTCGGGCCTCCCGGATTTCGGGACGATCAAAATCGAATACGTTCCCCGCAGTTGGCTGCTCGAACTGAAAAGCTTGAAGTATTACCTCCTGTCGTGGCGGCACATTGGCGCGGCACAGGAAGACATCACGGCGCTTGTCTACGAGGACTTGCGCAAGCATCTGGACGACCCCGACTATCTTGTCGTGACATCGGTTTACAACGTGCGAGGGGGCATCAACACGACGTGTACGGTGGACAGCCGTACGCAGAATGGGTCCTGAAACGAGATTGCAGTACGTGCACGAGCGGTCCTCTATGGCGAGATTGGCGCGAACGTAGACATTTCACCTCTCTAAATGACGCGGGCGTGCCCCGGTCCGGTTTATGGAAGTACCGCCACCTCTACCATCGCCTCCACCCGAACCATCGCGGCTGCGCCTGATCTTGCTTCCCCTTGTTGCCATAGCTGTTGTCGGAATTCTGGTGGGATGCTGGATTGCCTTTGCGTCGAACACGCAGGTTTTTGAGGACGCACGAGGAGTTCGCATTCCATCGGGTTCTTCATTTGAAGCGGCGGCCGATTCGCTGGATTCGGCAGGCATTCTTGGCTCGCGTGGACGATTTGGGTTGTTCGCGACCCTCACAGGCTGGCGACGACAAGTGAAACCCGGCCACTACCTAATGGAGTCGGGGATGAGCAACTGGGCGATGCTCGACAAAATCCGAAAGGGCTTGCAGGATCCAATCCGTATTACGATTCCCCCGGGCACGAGGCCTGAAGTAGTTGGTGCTGTGCTGGCGCGAGATCTGGGCATTAATGCGGACGGGTTTGTTCAGGCGGTTAATGATTCTGCTCTCGCCGCTGAACTTGAGACGGACACGGCGCATCTCTTTGGCAGGATGCGGGCCAATACGTACGACATTTTCTGGACAACCGACGCGGCGACGGCGGTAAAACGCGTCCACGGGTGGTACGAACGCTTCTGGACTGACGAACGCCTCGCCAAAGCTGAGGCACTTGGCCTCACGCCAGACGAGGTGATGACGATGGCCTCGATTGTAGAATGGGAAGCCCATCAAGCCGACGAACGCCCCCGTGTCGCTGGTGTTTATCTCAACCGTCTCCTTGGAAGGACGAACAACGGATCGATGCGTCTGCAAGCTGACCCCACCGTGCAGTACGCGCTGATGCAAATGGATGGCGGACCGATGCGCCGACTTTTTACGCGCGATTACAACACGCCTCATCCGTACAACACGTACCTCATAAACGGACTACCGCCGGGGCCGATCAACAATCCGTCGGACTCCTCAATCGATGCAGTCTTGAATGCCGAGGAGCACAATTATCTCTACTTCGTTGCCAATGGAACCGGGGGACATACATTCACCGAAACGCTCGGCCAACACATGACCGCGGCCCGCGAATGGTCTGCCTACATTTCTGAACAGACACGAATCGGCGCCCAACGACGTGATTCCCTTCGGCGCGATTCGTTGCGACGTGCCCAAGACCCGGTTGCCCAGTAACAGATGAATCTCCCAGCTATCCGAAATCTTGTCGTAGCCCAGTTGAAACTGGACTTAAGACATCCGCGAACGGGGCGCTTCAGTGCCTCGCGGATAGCTACGACGATGATTGCGTATGGTTTTTCGGGGCTCGTGCTAGCGCTTTCTTTGGGTCAAGCGAGTGCAGAGTCGGTTCTCTTTGTAGCCGCCAGTTTTGGAATGGTGCTCGCTGCGTTTGGCGTGGCGGGCTCATACGACGAGCTCATGGGTCGGCCAAAGGACAACGCCTGGCTCACCACACTTCCAGCCAGTGAAGGCACACACTATGCTGCTCGGGTGGCTAGTATTGGCTTCTATTTCGTTCTGATTGCCGTTTCGGTAGCTGTACCTGTTGGGGTTCGAGTTGCATTGTCCGATGGCATCGGAGCAGGGATTGCCGTTGGTGGACTCGTTGCGGCAGGAATGCTCTGGACGGCCGCAATCGCAACGACTTTTCTGTGGGGCCTGACGCTTTCCCTTCCATATCGCTTATTGAGTCCCGCTCTGAGCATCACCAAAACAGTGCTGATCTCAGCGCTCGTGTTAGGCTATCAGTGGGTAGGATCGGAAGAAAGTGCTGTAAACGCGCCGTGGTGGCCCGCTGCATGGCTGGCAGATGGTCTGTCCGGTAGGCCCACAGAAGGATTGGCGCTACTCCTTGGCACAATCGGGTACCTCGTCGTATTGGGCGCGATCTACTTCCCGAGCCGTTACTTCCTGCTGCAAAACCGTCTGGCCGATGGAGCCAGGCAGTTGGAGCGTCGGCATCGGGCACAACGCACGTTGTCGTTTTGGGAGCGCGCGTTGATTAGTGCTCCTGCGGCCCGAGCGGCGTATGGATTTGCTCTTTCGGCCTTCCGCGATGACAGGCTTGTTCGCGGTCGGCTATGGCCTGCGGCGTTACTCCCGCTTGGTTTTGCCTTCTTTGGATGGTGGATGGGCGGTCTGGGCGACCTCTTCCTGTACGGCCCGGAAAATGTGCTTCTCTTCTCCGAAACTCGCCTGCACCTCTCGCTGGTTGTGATTCTACTTTTTTGCGGACAGTCTCTTGTTCAAACACTTCAGTTTTCGGATCATGCTGAGGCCGCTTGGCTGTTCGATACGCTCCCCGATGCGCGGCCACGTGTACTTCAGTTAGGTGCGCATCAGGCACTTACATATCGTGTTCTGCTGCCGCTACATGTGGTACTCGCCCTTGTGCTATCCACGCTAATGCCGCCGCTGCACGCGGTCATTCATGCAGCATTCTGGTTTTCCGTTACGGTTCTGGCAACCCGCATCCAGGCACTTATTCATCGTCGCCCCCCCTTCTCGCGCCGAGCAGACCGGTTCAGCGCTGCCGAGCGCTTTTTGCCGCTGTTTGTTTCAATTCCTGCAGCACTGGCAGTTCTCATCGTTCAAACGCTCACGTTCTCGTCGCCTTTGCTTGCCTCCCAAACCATCGTCGGCCTGCTTGCAATCAACGTTGGATTGGGCAAGTGGGTAGGTCGAAAACGGAGTGATCAAAAACGGCGTGAGCGGATCAAAAACTCAGTTTCTGCTGATGTCAAAGTGCTTCCGCTAGAATCGCATGTCCATGCCAACCTGTAGCGTACTACGGAAGGCATGGTCGACATCCCACAGGAAATAGCCTTCTTCGTCGAACAGGGAGCCGCGAACGCTGTCGCCTAGCTGCGTGTGCAGAAAGGCAACATCAAGGCGTGCAGACTGGCTTACCTGGAGGCCAATTCCGGCAGAGTAGTGCTGGCGGATGACATCGGGCTCGAAGTTGTCGAAACGGGGATCGGGTTGGAAGGCCGCACCTGCGCGTAAGGCTACTGCACCGAGACGATACTCGCCACCTAGTCGTGCATTGAGCACCGGATTAAGGAAACGATCAGCGATTACGTTTTCTGCGTCAAAGTCAGGGCTATCGGTTACGAAACGCGCCTGCGACCAGTCGACAAATTCGATGTCGGCACTTACAAGGGCTCGCGGAGAACTGGCCATGAACCCAGCTGCTACTCTCCATGGCGTTGCAATGCGGTATTCGTTGCGGCCAAAACTCGGACCTGTTTCGTCAATATTCAGAAGGGTGGGCGACTCAACGGTGAGACCAAGGCGGAGGGCTGGGGTAACCTCGATAGAGAGCCCTGCACGGACATTGGCACCATAAATATCCGCATCGAATGCGGGCGAGGCTGGGTTCTCATCTCCCGAGATAAACGGTTCGTCGAACGAATAGTGGCCAATCGGGGCGTTGACTGAGAAGCCAATCATCGCACGAGGCGATATCGCCATGGCGCCCGCTGCGGAGAGTTCGCCCTGAAAACCAGACTCTCTCGCGGTGTACAATCCACCACCGCTCAGATAGTCTGTTGTGCCGCGTGCGTAGTTGGCTGTTTCACTATAGCCGACGCCGACAGCCATAGCTCCTCGGGCCACGGGAATTGGAGTCGCGAACGATGCAGTTCCAAGAGACACGCCTTCGGCTTCCACATCTACATCGTATCCGGGCTCCGACGTACCCTGCATATAGACACCCCCCGAAACGACGGTCTGCCTACTTCTCAAATAGCCCAATCCTGCCGGATTGGCGTAGGTGGCATTCCAGTCGCCCAGACCAGCCACGGCCGCACCTCCCATGGCCGTCATCCGTGCGCCGGTGGCCGGGCCACGGCGACCGAAAAAGAAGAGGTCGTCGGCAGTTTGCGAGAAAGCTATTGGAGAGGCGAGTGCTGCGATGGCGAGCAGAAGAAGCAAGCGGCGCATGGCAATGATGGGGTTGGGGTACAAGAAAGGCCCACTGCCCGTAGACAGCGGGCCTTCAGTCACAGCTGTGTAGAAGGAAGGCTCCGCCTAGTTGCCGCCGCGCCTACGCGATGGCGTAGAGCGGGAGGAAGACGACCGACCGCTTGACCGGGACGTCGACCTCTGTGGCGTAGACCTAGACGTTGACTGGCGTTGAGGTGCCGGACGAGCCGACCGCGACGATGGCTGAGGCGCAGGACGCGAAGCACGTGTTTGTCGCTGCCTAGCGGGCCTGGATGTGCGCTCCTCTTGTTGCGGAGCCGGTCGTTGAACCTGCTCTCGGCGTGGCGCTGGACGGGTCTGGCGTGGCGCTGGTTGTGAAGGCGCTGCCTGACGGTTCGTGGTCCGCGGTCTAGGCTGGGACGTCCGCGGCTGCGAAGCGCGCGGCCTAGGCGTCGACGTCTGAGGCTGCGCTACGCTCCCGCGACTAGGTGCAGACCGTTGCGTTGTTCTCGGCTGCTGCGTGGTACCATTCCTCTGGGTTGCTCTTGGCCGGGGCGTCGACGTTCGCGGCTGCGTTACCTGCCGGCGAGAAGAAGGTGCCACTTCACGTTGCTGAGCTCGAGGCCGAGGCGCCGATGTTTGCGGCTGCGTTGCCTGTCGGCGAGAAGACGGTGCAACCTCACGTTGCGGCGCACGCGACTGAGGCGCTGACCTTTGCGGCTGCGCAATTTGTCGGCGAGGAGTTGACGTCTCACGACCAGTGGTCCGTGAAGGCGCATTGGTCACCGACTGATTGTTAACGCTAGAGCGTGGTCTCGGCGTCGACCTTTGCGGCTGGGTTGTTTGACGGCGTGCACGTGTCGCAGCCACATCGCGCCCTTGCCTTGTCGTACTAAGCGCGCGACCAGTGCTCCGACCCGTGGTCGTGCTCTCGCCGCGATCCACTGCTCTACGCTGCGGTGTGTTCGTATTCAAACTGCGACCAGTACTGCGCTGAACCGTACCTCGCTCCGTGCCATTATTCGAGCGGCGCGTTGTGTTGGCCAATGTTCTCTCCGTATTCCTCTGAGTAGAATTGCCGACCGTACGTCTGCCAGAAGCATCAGTGATGCTGCGGCCTGAGCGCTGTGTACTTGCGGTCATCGGGGCACGAGACGGCGCGGAAGCTGATTGCATACCCAGTCCCATACCGCGATCTGGGCGGAACGGCCCACGCTCCCAGTTTGTCGTTACC
>JAHEJB010000120.1 GCA_024639085.1 Rubricoccaceae bacterium
GCGAGGCCTTCTCGGATCGTATCAGCATAATCGCCAACGCTTAGGCTCTCGCTCACGTCCGTAAGCACGGCTAGTAGCGGCGGATCATCGTGCGAATCAAGCCGCCGAAAGATGGGTTCGAACAGCAGAAGGATCACGATGAACAGCGCCACAAACCGAAGGCTCGCCAAAAGCACGCGCCTGAATCCCCGGACGGATGGCGTTGTCCGCCCGTACGTCCACCACGTGACCAGCGCCGCCACGAGCAGGGCGAGCACCAACAGTAGCGGGCTATGGGTTAGGGACAGATCCATGAAGTCGGAGTGCTAACGTCCCAACGTCGAGGTTTGTATCTGCACAATCACGAACGCAAGGCGTCGCCGCGAAAACCGCCGGGAAGAAGCTGCTCTGCCGTCGTTGTTTCAGGAGACGCAGATCCGCGCGCCATGACAATGAGGACGTCGGGCGTGAGTTCAAACAGAACTTGCCTGCATGCTCCACACGGGGTGGCTGTTGGTTCGTGAGGGCACGAGAGATAGATCCGGAGATAAGAACTGTGACCGTAGGCTCTGGCTGTGGCCATCGCAATGCGTTCTGCGCACAGTCCTCGCGTCCAGTCGGAGTGCTCTACGTTGCAGCCCGGGATGATCGAGCCGTCCTCCGTTACCACAACGCACCCAACTGGAAAGCCCGATTCGGGGATGAAAGCACAGTCGGCGACATCATTGGCGAGAGCAAGCATCGCAGCCTCACTGTCGTTATCAACAGTTAGACTGACATCCCGAGATTTTGCAGGATTCGGAAGTTCAGAAATGCCTTTCCGCGTCAACACATCCGGAGCCGCCAACTCCCACTCCGAATCCAACGCCTCCGACAGAAACAGCACGTCGCTTGGCCGAAATGGCTGATTTTGGACGACCGCGACCAGATCAATCCGCCCCGCACACCGCGCGGTCGAGTAGGCAGAGATCAGCGCATCAATCACGAGCGGATAGGATGCATTCTCAACCCGTACTCCCGGAATCCACGACCCATTGGAAAGCAAAGCCACGGTTCCGACTGGCTGTTTCGAGTACGGCGTGTACGCGTTGCCGCTAACCTCATTGGCGAGACCGCGAAGCTGATTGAACACGTCGTCAAGCATGGGCGGTTGGTTGCGAAGGCGTCGGAGGGCGAGGTAGCTTGGCGTGCGGCCGGGATGGCGAAATTGGTAAACGCAGCAGACTTAAAATCTGCCGAGAGGATAACTCTCTTACGGGTTCGAGTCCCGTTCCCGGCACCAATCGTTGCAACTTTAGCAACGGCTCCCTAGCCGATAACCGTGCGCGCGCGGACCAACGGCTGTGCGTCAGAGGGCAACGGCGTAAGTGGCGCAACCGGCAAACCGGCAGCGAGCCAGGCGGTGAGACCGCCCTCCACAACGTAAACGGAGGCATAACCCCAATCCATTGCTCGTTCTGCCGCACGCATGGGTTGGTCCCCACCTCCATCGCCGAGAAAAATTACGGGAACGCCAAAGTTGGCCGGAAGGTCTTGTGGAATCAGCGCGTGGAAGGGATGATGCTCGGCGTCGAGGGCCGTGCCTGTTTCCTTAACGGTGCCGTGTGGTCGGATGTCCACGAGCATGGCGCCTTCGCCTACGAGGATGTGGACATCCAGCGGAGACAGGGATTGAGGTCCGTCCCCTGCTGAATTCTGTGGAAGCGCCGAGAGCGGCTCGTCTTCTTCAATCAGGATCGGGCCAAGGAGGTCGAGCAGCTCGTCGTGCGTGAGAATTCCCGTGTGCTGTTCCCTGATTAGTCCCTGACGGTCGATAATGATCGTGGTTGGAAGGAATTCGATGTCACCAAACTGTTGGGCAACCGACTTCGACGCGTCGGCTAGCAACGTGTACGCGATACCATGGTTTTCTGCCCAATCCTGCACGGTTTCCAAACCGCCCTCGTCCTCAGAAACGCCTACAACCGAGATGCCATCCGCACCGAGTTCGCTGTGGACCTCGTTCAGAGCGTCCATCCCTTGAACGCTGGGCTCATTCCATGTCGCCCAGAAATTGAGGACAACGACCTCTCCCTCGTGATCCGAAAGCGTGAAATCGCCCTCGATGCCAGGCAACGTAAAGTCGTGAGCTGGCGAGGCCTCGGCGATGCCGTCTTCCGAAAGAGCCGTTCCGCTGGAATCAGCCGATTCAGCTCCTATTCCTGATGCACCTGGTTCCTCAAGGAGGTGAGAGTCGTTGTTTGTTGTGGTATCGCCACCGCATCCAGCGATGACAAGAAGGGCCAGGGTGGCTAGCGAAGAGAATGAACCGAGGCGGGCGAGCATCAGGAGGGAAATCGATTGCCCGTGAACGCGTATGCGTTTTCGAAGCGGAGAGATGCAATAACGTGAAATGGATCGGCGGTAAATTGGACGCGAACCCAACAACATCCAGCCCGAAATATACGCGCATTGTGCGTTTGGGGCCGTGCTGCATCTCTTTTTCCTCCTTCTCTTTACCTCATGGCCGACACCGCGCAGACTGGAGCCGAACACATTCGCTGGAACCTCGCCGATCTTCATCCCGACACCAAAGCACTCGACGCTGACCTTGTGGAAGCAGAGACCGAGGCCAAGGCATTCGCTGATGCCTACCATGGGCGAATTGCGTCGCTCGACGCATTCGAGCTTTCAACAGCATTGGAAACACTAAGTGGCCTTCACGACCGCGTGGGGAAGGCATATACGTACGCCTATCTGAACTGGTCGACTGCCACGGAGGATGCCGGGCGAGGCGCACTGCTGCAACGTGTGCGCGAAGCCTACACGCGCATAGGGCAGCATCTCATTTTCTTTGAAGTGGAATGGGCTGGACTTGAAGAGACGGCTGCGGAATCACTGCTTGCTTCGGCAGATCTCGTACCATATCGCCACTACTTGGAAGTGACGTTCAAGGCGCGCAAATACATACTGTCTGAGCCGGAAGAAAAGGTGATGGCCGAGAAAGCGGTAACGGGCTGGAGCGCGTGGAATCGCTTTTTCGATGAGACGCTGGGCGCTGCTCGATTCACGTTTCGAGACGAGAGCCTGCCGCTGCAGCAGGTTCTCTCGAAGCTCCATGAGTCGGACCGAACGGTCCGCAAAGATGCGCAGGAGTCGATCACAGAAGGTCTCTCAGAATTGCAGCGACCGCTCGCTTACGTCTTCAACACGATTCTCGCCGACAAGGCTTCGACGGATCGTTTGCGGGGCTATGAGCATTGGCTCGACTCCCGCAACGAATCCAACGAAATCACTCGTGAGAGCGTGGACGCGCTCATAGAATCGGTGACGGGCAGATACGATCTCGTCCATCGTTTCTACGACATGAAGCGGCGGCTGCTTGGACTTGATAAGATGTATGATTACGACCGCTACACCCCGCTCGGCGAGACGCAGCAGTTCGTTACGTGGAATGAAGCCAGAGAAACCGTTCTGGATGCCTACGGCGACTTCCTGCCCGAGATGGGCGACATCGCCGGAAAGTTCTTCGAGCACAAATGGATCGACGCGCCGCCGGAGGCTGGGAAGCGGGGAGGGGCGTTCAGCCACGGCGCCGTGCCCAGCGCGCACCCGTACATCCTGCTGAACTATACGGGGAAGGTTCGGGATGTGCAGACGCTTGCCCACGAGTTGGGTCACGGGATCCACCAATACCTGTCGCGCGACCAGGGCGTCTTCCACGCCGACACGCCGCTAACCACGGCAGAGACTGCTTCCGTGTTCGGGGAGATGCTCGTCTTTCAGCGGCTTCTCGGGCAACTGGAGACCCCGGCGGATCGTCTTGCGCTGCTTATCGAGAAAATCGACGACTCCATGGCAACGGTGTTTCGGCAGGTGACGATGAACCGATTTGAAGAACGGATACACACGCATCGTCGCGAGAAAGGGGAGCTTTCAGTAGATGACTTCGGGCGACACTGGATGGAGACGCAGCGCCCACTGTACGGCGACTGCGTGGTTCTCACCGACAACTACAGGCGCTGGTGGAGCTACATTCCGCACTTCGTACATACGCCGGGTTATGTGTATGCCTACGCCTTTGGCGAGATGCTTGTCCTGGCGTTGTATGCCCGTTATCAAGCCGAGGGGCCAGCCTTCGCTGACAAGTATAGGGATCTCCTCGCAGCCGGTGGTTCGGACTGGCCGCACGAGCTCGTTGGCAAACTGGGCATCGACCTCAACGACCCGGGATTCTGGAATCAGGGACTGGATGCGATCGGGGTGCTGATTGAGGAGGCGGAGGAGTTGGCCGGGACCATTCGACCTGCCTAAGTCATAGAGCGCAGAAATGCGGTTTCCCTTACGTGTCCGTCATGTCTAGAAGACTTGACTCCCCGCCTGCCTTTTCGTAAAAGGTTGAGAAGCCACAACACAGGCCACTCAACACGGAGGTGGGCTGTTTCCGTAGCGTACCCATGGAAGTTGAATCGAAATATGTTGTTCGCGAGTCCGGCGCTTTTTCGGAGCTGTTGACTCTTGAGTCTCTGGGTCGGTACCGCCTGGAAGCCATGATCGCGACGCCTGTCTACGACACGTATTTCGATACACAATCAGGCGACCTGCTCAATCAAGGATTTGTGCTGCGTACCCGCGAGCAGGGCGAGAATGTACAAGTGACGCTAAAAAGTACGGGTGGCGTTGAAGGACCGCTTCACAGACGCGTTGAGATTGAGGCGGATGTTGACCAACCGCTGGATGACGAAAGCCGGTTGGATCTTCCCGAAGGTCCGCTAAAAGACACGCTGGATGGCTTGATTGGCGACGATCCGCTGGTTCAGCTGCTTCAGTTTCGGCAGTACCGATCACCACGCGTGGTTTTTGATGGAGATCGCCTTGTTGGCGTGATGTCTTTGGACGTGATTGCTACAGAAACGGAGATCGGGCCAGACATTTCACATCAGGTGGAATTCGAATTAGCTGGAGAAGGACAGGATGCCGACATTTTTGCTCTAGACCCGATCCTGAAGGAACGTGGTCTGGAGCCGACCAGCAGATCGAAGTTTGAGCGCGGCATGGCGCTACTTCAACGGAATCCCGACACGCCACTCCTCATCCTTCCTAAAGAGCAGGCGGAACTGCGCCGCTATCAGGAAGCCGGATCCCCACTTCTTCGAAGGCGGGCACGCGTTGTATTGCTCTCCGCGCGCGGCCTCGGCCCCGGAGCTGTCGCAAACAAGGTGGGCTTGAGCCTTCGGCGAGTGCAGCACTGGATCGACGCGTTTCGACGCGATCGCATGAGCATATTTGACGGGGACACAAGTGCTCTGGATGTCGTACCTAGTGACGCCGTCGAACCTCGTTTCCGCGTTCTTGAGATTGTGTCTGAAGAACAAGAGGTGCCTGGTTTGTTTCCGGTCGGCATTCTCCCAGAGCCTGTGCCCGAGAGAGCGGGAAGCATTGTCAGAAAGGCACCACCCATACAACCGGATTTCGATGATGAGCCGCCACCCTCGGTAATTGTGGATTCGGGTAGCGATGGTGACGATGGCGTTCCCAGGGGAATGCGGGACGAGAGCATCGAAGTTGAACGCCACGGGGTAGAATCCGTCAGTCCGCTGCCGACAGGTGACGGCGCCAATGGTGCTTCGCCAACGTTCAATCAACCCACTGATGTAGTTGTGGAGACCGCTGCTCCCGTCATTGGCGAATTGACGATCCCGCAGACCCAAGTGGTTCAAGAAACAGCGCACGAGCGAGTCGATATTCCGGAGACGAATGGCTCTTCCCACGTTGTTTCCGAGTTGGAAGACATGGACGTCTCCAATCCGCCCGCCGAAACTATCCCACTTCCCAATCGCCCTGTCCTTCAATCATCCGAAACGGTTCTTTCAGCGGCCGAGCAGGTTCTACGGTACCAGTACGCGTGGTACGTGGACGCCGCCAATCGAGCGATGGAGATGGAAGGAGAGCCGCGAAGCATCCGGCGACTTCTGATAGCCGTTCATCGGCTTCGTATCGCTCTCCAGCTGTTCGGCGACTACCTCCCCAAACGACCACTGCTTCGCCTTCATCAGGGCCTTCGTGGAATGGCGCATCCACTTGATGTGCTCGGTGATCTTGACTTCAGCATCGCACATGTAGAATCATCTTTGCAGGAGAGAAACGTTGCCGGGTTCAAAGTCGTCCTTAAAGAGTTAGCTGGAGAACGACGAGCAGCCCGGAAAGCCGTTCACGTTCGATTAAACGCGGCCACGCATACTCACTGGCGACTCCGTTTCGAGAGGCTGCTGGATCGACTCGCTGTACAGGTAGAGAGCGGTGTCGATGTGGATGACTTTACGCCGAAGGAACCGGACAATTACCTCTCCCAATACATTGAATTGCCGCAACGTACGCGCCTGCAGCACATGCTCGGCTCGGCCGTCTGGCAGCGATATGAGGGACTTCGTGCCTTCGATTCAACCGTTGAGAAGCCTTCAGACGATCTGCTGCATCCTCTTGGCGTAGCATGTGCAGCGATGCAATACGTTCTAGCCCTTACCAGTGGATGTGCGGAAGCTCCCGTTCGTGAAGTAACCCAACCGATGGCTCTGCTGGAATCGCAGCTCTCCGTCCTGCATCACGCTCGGCTCACGGCGGACCATCTTGAAGCCTTTTCTGACGTCGAAGCCGCGGCCAAGCTGCGCGATCAGCTCCGCACGGTGCAAGTGGACATGATCTCCGAGGCTAGAAAACTGTGGACCGAGCTGATAGACCCGGTCTATCGTAGAGCCCTGGCCCGCGTCGTGGCATCGATATGAGGTCGCCGGGAGGTTGGGTTTTCGTGGTACTGCTCGCGGCAAGCACGCTGCTGCCTGCATGTGCGGGTCCGCCCGAGGCTGCAACAGAAGCCGCGTCGACGGCTACAGTGACTGCACGCGAAGGCATCGCTCGTCTCGCGGCTCCGTTTCGTGACTATCGTCTGCATACGACGCGACCGGGAGGGGAGGACTGCGCAGAATCCGTTGCTGGTTCAGGGACCCTTACTTACGTGGAGTCGCTGGAATACACCGATGCTCCAACCGTTACGTTTGGGATGGATGGCGACTGCATCCGAGAAATTAGAACCGATTACACGATGCGCGAAGGTCGTTTTGAGCATGCGATAAGCATAGCGTCGCAACGTCTGGGGTCGCCCACCGGCGAAGACCGCGCTGTGTGTACGGCAACAGGCGATGACATACACGCAGTCTTCTGGGATCAACCGGAAGGCCGTTTTTGTGTGGTTAGGATGGGATTTGAGACCCAGCCGGAGTTTGTTCTTCAGCCTGCGGGAACACCGTTTACGCACGCTCGGCTGTGTGAGGGTGGCGTAGAACGGTAGCGAGGATCGCGGCAAATTGGGGCGTGTCCATTGGAGATAAGGACTTGCCGCGGCGCGGCGATGTTGAGCTACCGTAAAGACTTGCTCCCTCCCCGGAAACTTAACCGACAGAGGTTAACTGTACGCTGCTAAGATGCCTTTATTGCATCCGCAGCATACGGCTAATGCCGCTAGCGCGAGTCTATTTCCTGTCCCCTAGCCTCGACGTCTTCGTGACGCCCCGCGAGTTCATCAAAAGATTCCGAGACCGCGCCAGCCCTTCGTGTGAGGAGCTCTTCAGTCGCGGACCAATCGTCGCGAAGCCAGGCGAAAGAGTCGGCGTTGTGTTGTTGAGCATGGGGGGCGCACAGCACGCAGAAGATGTAGAGGCCACAATCCGTCAGCAGTTGGTGGGATCGGGTTCGGGATTCCTAAGGAGAAGAAAAGCCGCGAGGGTGGCACGTCGGCATGCCAGCCGAATTCGGAATGGCTACGAGCAGATTGGCGGAATGTGTCCGCAG
>JAHEJB010000121.1 GCA_024639085.1 Rubricoccaceae bacterium
ATGGCGCACGCATGATGGCGTTCCGCCTCGAACCAGACCTCGCGCTCGTGCTCGACGTGACGCACGCTACGGATTCGCCCGGCATCGAGAAAGCCAAACACGGAGATGTGAAACTTGGGGGAGGTCCGTCAATCACCCACGGCACCGTGAACCATCCGAAGATGGTGGAGAGGCTGATGAGCGTCGCTAAGAAAGAGGATATTTCGCTGCAACACGAATCCAGCAGCAAATTCTCTGGAACGGATACGGACGTCATCTTTTTCTCCAAAACAGGCATTCCGAGCGCGCTTACGTCCATCCCGCTGCGCTATATGCACTCCACCATCGAGACAGTGGATCTCGACGATGTGCAGCGGATGATCAAGTTGATGACGGGTTTTGTGCAGTCGCTAAGCGCGAAGGACTCGTTCGCTGCTTCAATTTTATAGAACGACTTGCAGCTAAAGTCTCTGACCTTTAACCTTGGCCGACGCTCATAAACTCCGAAAAACATGCGCTTAGGCAGCTACAATCTCAGTACGTTTAAAGTCCTTTTCGCCTTCATTTTGCTCTCCAGCCTTCCAGCGTGCCCCTGCGATTCGAATGATTACATAACATCGCCGGATGCCGATGTAACCGCGACGGACTCAGCGCCGCCAGCGGTGGCAGTCGAATAGAATCTCGTTTCACGCTTTTTCCCCGGCCCAATCTGGCGCACGTTGCTGGATTGGGTGTAGGTTTCTGCCCTGAGTCGCCAATGTAGCTCAGTTGGTAGAGCAGTTCATTCGTAATGAACAGGTCACCGGTTCGAGTCCGGTCATTGGCTCCACAGAGGCCCCGAAAGCATTCGCCTTCGGGGCCTCTGTTGTGTCCGAATCTTGGTAGGCTAGCTAGTGAGTGTACTTATCAATTGGCTGGTCGGAGTGCAGGGCGGCGCGGCCGTTGTTGTACTGGCTGCGGCTGTTGTCTTCAAGGCAAACGCTTCAATTCGTTCGGTCAGGAATAACACCTTGAGGGTCCGAAATAATGATCTCGACCCGACGGTTCTGCTGGCGGCCAGCAGGAGTGTCGTTGCTCGACACGGGATAGCGTTCACCAAGACCTGTTGTACGGATCCGGTGTGTTGCGATGCCCTGTGTGATTAGTGCGTCGCGGACGGCATTCGCGCGTCGCTCGGAAAGCACCAGGTTTGTGGCATCGGAACCTACATTATCCGTGTGACCCTCGATGAGCACGTTGCGCTCGGGGTAATCTCGCAGAAATTGGACGAGGGCAGTGGTTGCACGTAGCGCACCAGGCAAAAGAGTAGCCTGGCCGGTATCAAAGAGCACGTCCCCCAATGTGAGGACGAGGCCGCGACTGGTGAGTTCTGCCTCAAGATCATTGACGCGCTGAGCAAGCTCGCGAGCGCGAGCGAGTGCGTCTTCTGCGCGGGCTTGTGCGGCTTCGGCTGCGACGCGTTCTGCCTCTGCGCGTCGTCTCGCCTCCTCAGCAGCGGCTTCAGCAGATTGAGCTTCGGCGGTACGAGCCTCAATCAATACCTGTTGGCGTTCAGCCCTCGCCGACTCAATTGAGCGAGAAGCAGCGTTCAACCTCGCAGTCTCCTCGGCAATTCGTACACGCTGTCTCGCGACATAAACGAGGTGATTCACTAGAGTCTCTTCCTCTTTCGCCTGCCAGGCCGCCTCTGCTCGGTCGAGGGCCTCGCGCGCTTCCGCAAGGGCCACCGACGCGTTTCGTACGACTACTTCGTTAGTCTCGGCTGCACCGTAAGAGGTCTGGGCTTCCGTCAGCATCGGGTTGGCGCGGGGCGGTCCTCCACAGCCAGCAATGATCAGAGCGACAAGAGAAAGGAGCAGGAATCGACGCATAGCAGTAGTAGACATGTGATAGGCGAGTGGCAACAGGCTTGTGCTCATTGACCGGAGCCGCGGCGATTGCGTTCGATTTCAGCACGTAGCACGCGAATACTCTCTTGCACTTCATCAACGGCCTGTTGTGCTTGCGTCGATCGCGCTTTGACTTGCGCGAGCTCGGCATCAACAGCGGCCTGCTGGGCCAGTCGCATCGCTCTCTGACGCTCTCCCTGATCGACAGCCGCCTGCGCCTGTTCAAGCTTCTGGCGGGCGTTGCGCAGGTCTAGCGCTGAGTATTCCCCTGCCAGTGCCTGATCGGCTTGGGCGATTGCCGTGCGTGCGGCTGCGAGTTCGGCGGCAACGGCTGCTTCGGGGACCTTCGACGAGGCACAGCCTGTTCCCCACGCGACAACGAAAAAGGCTAGAATCAAGAAGACGCGGAACGAAGTATTCATGGCGGCAAAAAGAATGGCGGCACGGAAGGCTATGAGATCACAGTATACAAACGGGTGGGTCAGCGGTTCGCATCGCTGCCGCCGATAGAACCCTGATTGGGAGGACCGCTAAAGCTGCTTCATGGTATTGTTTGCACATCCTTTGAAGGAGTATTTAATGCAGCATGGTTCGCTGATTTATTCAAAGGTTGGCATTCCGGGCTTAGCTACCCTTCCGTTGTGGTAGCTGAGGTATTCTCAAAATTGTGAACGCCTGCAATTCGTTTCTTTCGTCATGCGTCTGCATCCACAAAACCCATTGAGTTCGAGGTTCCGAACGTTCCAATACTACATGCGGGGGCTTTGGCAAGAATTGTCTTCCAAGCCTGTAGTCCTTTGGTGTCAGGCCATCGCGTTCAAGGTCCTTGTAACAGTCGCACCCCTACTCTTGCTTGCGACGGGCATAGTGGGTCTCGTTCTTAGGCAGGGAGAGCCGTACGAGAATGTTACTCGATACCTCAACGGATTTCTCCCCCGCGCGCAGCGAGGGGCCCTTCTCGAACTAATGTCTGACCTTCAGCGCACGTCTGGCACACTCACTGTTTTCGGTGGCGCGGCGTTGGCGTTGTCCGTGATAACGCTCTTCGGAACGCTCCGATATGTGATAGCACACGCCATGCTGGGTGAGAAGCGTGATGTTCGGCCTGTGCTCCCTGGCCTTGCTTTCGATCTGAGAATGATGTTTCAGGTAGGCGTGTTGTTCATTCTTTCCTTCGCCTTGACTTTTGGCGTGAACACCCTTCACGTCCATACAACGGCGTGGGGCGTGAGCATCGGACTCGATCCTTTGCGGCTGGAAAATGGATGGGCCAGCCTCCTTTGGGCGACATCACTCCTAGTTCCTTGGTCGATCTCAGTGGCCATGTTTGCCCAGCTCTTCTACTTCATCCCACTGAAGAAGCCATTGCTACGAAGTGCCCTCGTAGGTGCAACCGTAGCAGCCATTTTATTCGAGGTCGCGAAAAACGGCTTTACCCTATACCTGCGGTTCGCCGGACGGGACATCGGCGAGGTAGGTTCTGGCGGCGCAGATGCACTAGGAAGTCTCGGCGGGGTATTCGCCCTAGTTATTGCCTTTGTGTTTTGGGCGTACGTATCCGCACTCATCTTAATAATAGGTGCCTTTGTGACTCAGCTTCGGGAGCGGCTCATACAGACGAGTCCGGCAGATAGATGGGCCTTGGAGTGACCTCTAGCAAAACGCTGATGGCTACCGAACACGATAGCGTGTGGCAGCCATTAGGCCAGCATGACTCCATTTCTGTACTAGCAGGTGCTAAATGCCTGTGTCACTCTCCAGCGTTCTTTTTGAAGGGCTCCTTGACTACGACCTTCACTCCATCGATGGTTGTTACCACAGCATTCTTGACGGCGTCCACGGCTGCCCCGCCAATTTCTTGCGCGCCCTCAATGGCGCCTGTGGCTACGGCTGAGGCAGCGTCTTCGGCCTTGAGGCCCAAGTGTTTCGCAGCTTCAATTGCCCCTTCGACCGAGGCACGAGCAACTTTGGCGAGATCGCCTCCTACCGCCGAAGCACCCTTGACGACACCACGAGCTGCATTCTTTCCGGCGAGTGTCGCGTCTTCGCCGATCTCCTGGGCGCCCGCTATACTACCTCGCACCGCATTTTTTGCTGCGTTGCCTAAATCGCCGCCAACGTTACTTACCCCTAGTATCGCGGCCTGTGCAACGCCAAATGTCGCGTCCTGTGCTCCAATAGCAATCTCTTTCGTGGATGCAATCGCACCATGTGCGGCCCGTCTAACCACCATGGCCATATCCTCCCCCACATCACTCGCTCCTTTGATTACGGTACGGATGATCCCACTGAACGACGTTACCGTAACTGAAGCCACTTCAGTCGAACCCTTCACGATTCCGATGATTGCCCCTTTTACGACATTTCCCACCTCAGAGCCCACGTCGTGTGCGGCGCGCAAGGTTCCAACGAGTACATCTCGAATTACTTCTGGTACGACCTCGCCAATCTTTCCGACATTGTGTGTCGTGTTCACAACCACGTCACGAGCGACATCGACGGTTCCTCCAACCGTATCACCTGTCCCTTCAATGACCTTTACAACTGCGGTGGCGACTCGACTCTGGGTATCTTCTGACATGTTTGGCGGGTTTAGTGAAGGTTCGATATAGCGTGGGGCGGGGGATTTTTTATCGCGACATTATCAACGGAGGTCCGTCGATTACAATAGCTGCTAAAGGATTGTCGTAAATAGCTCAGGAAAAGTCTCCACGACACACACCTTCGGGGCTTTTTTGTATTCGAATAGCAAACATTCTGAATCGTGAACGTACCTATCAACTGGTTGGTTGGAATCCAGGGCGGCGCGGCTGTTGCCGTTCTGGCAGTGCTGCTTCTCGTCGAACACCTACATCCATTTTTCGACTTCTTTAGAGAGGAGCGCAAAGCGTGGAGCGTTCACCTCGCCCGCAATCTCACGCTGGCCTTGACCAACACGCTGATCGTCGCACTCGTGTTTGCGGGACTGTGGGTTTTCGCCAGCGAGTGGGCCCATTCGCGTGGGATCGGGTTGATGAACGTACTGGCGGGCTCCAACGAACTGTCATGGCTGCATGCCATTGGCGCCATCCTGCTACTCGATGCATGGACCTACTGGTGGCATCGGTTGAACCACCGCGTGCCGCTGCTTTGGCGCTTCCACCGCGTGCACCACGCCGACGCGCGAATGGATGTAACCACGGCTGGTCGATTTCATGCCGGCGAGATCGTGTTGTCGTCGGTCCTGCGGATGGCCGTGATCGTTGCCGTGGGCGCGTATGCGTGGGAGTTGATCCTGTACGAAACCATGATGTTCGCTGTGGTTCAGTTTCACCATGCCAACATTGGCCTACCTCCGAGGCTTGACAAGGCCTTGCGTTGGGTAATCGTTACGCCCAGCATGCACAAAGTGCATCACTCAAGACTCCAGCCGGAGACGGATTCCAACTACAGCGCCTTCCTTTCAATCTGGGATCGTCTGTTCCGGAGCCTCAAGCTTCGGGCAAATCCAAAAGAGATCGACTTTGGCCTCGACGAGTTTGATGACGCCCGTCACGCAACTCTTGTGGGGCTTCTCAAAATGCCACTGGAGAAGAGCAAACGAGGTTAGCTTGAGTGGTCGTGGATGATTCGCCAGCCGTTTTCATTGGCCTCCCAAATGGTCGTGAACCAGCCTGTTTTGTCGTCCAGGCCTCCACCGCTCAGGAGGTAGCGACCCGTCGCCATCGCATGGCCAACTCCCAACATTGTCACGTTCAGACTTGAAAAGCTGAGTTGTTGCGCAGGAGCTCCATCCTGGAAATAAGCGCGTTCGAGGATTTCCGCCGTTCGTTCGCGACCAATCGCTGGACCGTTGCCCGTCATGAATGCTGCGGAGTCTGCGTACATCTCAACGTGACCATTGATATCAGCGTTGTTCCATGCCGTTGCAGATGCTCCAAATGCAGCGGTGATGGCCGCTTCAGCGGCTTCCATAGTCTGGGCGCGAATATCTTGGGTCGCGAGAGCTGACAAAAGGAGACAGAGGGTGAACAGGCGCATCATTGTGGAGTGGTATAGTGGGAAGTGCTAAAAAGATAGCAAGCGCTTCTCGAACTGAGATGGAGCGAACAATAGCTCAGTGCTACCATCGTTCTCCAATCATCATCAATCGCCCAACCAGGTATGTCCCCAATCGCTACGCCAGCAATCCGATACGCCGTTCTTTTTATTTCGGCACTCACACTAGTCACAAGCCATTCCGTAATGGCGCAGGGTGGGGGGGCGTCGCCTGAGATGCGCGCTGTTCAGGCCGTGGAAGCTGTTCTTCGAACGCAGGATGCAGAGGCCCACCGCACGTTCATCAGCGAGTATCTGGACACGGGGTACGTCGCGACGATGGGCGAAGCGGCGATGTTGGAGCACTTAGCTGAAATGGGTCGCGCAGTCTCGGGTTCAAATGGGTTGGATATCGGGCGGACGCCTGATGGCGTGCAGATGACGTTCTCAGGTCCAACCACTACCACAATCAGCGTCCAGTTCGCCAGCGATTCCTCGGGACGAATCGTGTCCCTGGCACTTGTTTCGCAGGATACAAGTGGGCCAAGTAGAGAAATAGACCGGCGCTTGTTGGCCGTCGAAGACCTTGGTCGCGCCAATGGCGACGAAGCACTAGTGGCATTTGCGCAGGAGCATCTGGCTCCAAACTTTAGAGCATCGCAACCGTTGGATCGATTAATGCAACTCCTTCAAGACATTCACACCTCCGCGGCAACGGCGGGTGGAGTAACGGTTGAAGGAACACCCCAGGGCTATCGAATTAGTTTTCGTGGGTCACAAAATGCAGACGTCCTTGTACAGGTTGACGATGAGCCACCACATCTGATCACGAGTCTAAAGCTTGAAACAGAAATCGAGGACGAAGAAAGAGGACGTATCGACCCGATCAGTTGGGACAATCTCGAAGCCCGTCTTGCTGACGAAGAGATGGCGGGATTTTCTGGGAGCGTACTTGTGGTTCACAATGGCGATGTCGTATTGAGTCGCGGCTATGGGCCGGCAAACCGTGAAGCGGGACTACCCAACACCGCGGAAACCCTATTCGACATCGGCTCTGTCCCGATTGACTTCACGCGGGCCGCCGTTTTGAAACTCGTGGATATGGGATTTTTGGAACTGGGTGCTCCGATCGCTCGCTACATCGCTAAGGTCCCTGCAGACAAGGCCGAAATAACGATCGAACAGCTTATGACGGGTCGGTCTGGCCTACCCAACTTTCATCACATTCCTGGTGTTGATGAGGATTATGACCTGTCCTACATCGACCGAGACGAGGCTGTTCGCCGCATACTTGGGCTGCCGCTTTTGTTTGAACCAGGCACAGATCGAGCACACTCACACTCCGCCTTCGGATTGTTGGCGGCTCTTGTCGAAATCGTGTCGGAACGGTCGTATAAGACGTTTCTGGCAACGCATTTCTTTGAGCCGGCCGAAATGACACATACCGGCTATTATGGAGACGCCGCTTTCGCTGAAGATGCTTATGCCGTCGGCTACGATGGCTCGGTCGTTGGCCGTATAAACATCCCGTTATACTGGGGACAGACTTCCTGGCTTGTGATGGGCAGCGGTGGAATGGTCTCAAATCCGACAGACCTGCATCGATTCGTGGAGTTTGTCCGCGAAGGAGGATTGTCATCAGAGATGCGGAATTTGTTCTTTCACAACGGCGTGGTTGCAGGTGGAACAGAACGAGGCTTCCTTTGCATGTTCTCCGATGCTCCAGACACATCATTCTTCGTATGCAGCAACGCACACGAGCGCCAAGGCGATCATGCCTCGTCTGTTGCACGAGCACTTGCGCAGATGGTAAGGGGTTAGTGTGTTCCTATTGAGCCTCGAATTCTAACCCGAGTTGTGGTTCCTCCTTGATTGGTGC
>JAHEJB010000024.1 GCA_024639085.1 Rubricoccaceae bacterium
ATCACCGAAATTGGCGGCACGGCGGGCGACATCGAAAGCCTGCCCTATCTAGAAGCCATCCGTCAGCTTTCGCTCGAGGCGGGTCGCGCCAACGTTTGTCTGGTTCACCTTACGCTAGTTCCCTACCTCGCAGCCGCCGGCGAACTAAAAACGAAGCCAACGCAGCACTCCGTCAAGATGATGCAGAGCTACGGCCTCCAGCCCGATGTGGTGGTGTGCCGTACGGAGCATCCATTACCTGACGAAGTCCGCCAGAAAATTGCGTTGTTCTGCAACGTCGAGACCAATGCCGTCATTGAGGCGCGCGATGCCGAATCCATCTATGAAGTGCCGCTTTTACTCCGTGAAAAGGGGTTAGATGATGTGGTGATGGAGCGGCTGAAACTCGATGATCACGCAACCGAGGACCTTTCTCTCGGACTGACAGTGTGGGTTGATTTTTTACGCCGGTTGAAGAACCCGGAAGGCCAGGTTCGAATTGCGCTCGTTGGCAAATATGTGGCCCACCAGGACGCCTACAAGTCTATTTCGGAAAGTCTGTTGCTCGCAGGAGCAGCGAATGGCGTTCAGGTTGATGTCCTTCCGATTCTGTCCGACGATCTGACTTCCGACGATGTGGAGGCAAAGCTGGAAGGCGTGTCAGGCGTACTCGTCGCTCCCGGCTTTGGTGATCGTGGGATTGACGGCAAGATCGAAGCCGTCCGCTATGCCCGCGAAAATGGCGTCCCATTCTTCGGAATTTGCCTTGGGATGCAGGTTGCCGTTGTCGAGTACGCGCGGAATGTCTGCCATCTGGCTGGGGCGCATTCAACTGAGTTCAACGCGAACAACCCGCAGCCGATTATCGCCTTGATGGCCGAGCAGGAGGACATCACCGACAAAGGCGGAACGATGCGGCTTGGGCAGTACGAATGCCGCATTACGGCTGGCACGAAGGCGCGTTCGATCTATGGCGAGGAGACCGTTTGGGAGCGCCACCGCCACCGCTACGAAGTCAATAACGAGCTACGCTACAAGCTAAAAGAAGGCGGGATGATCTTCGCGGGCATCAACCCCGACAAAGATCTGGTCGAGATCGTCGAGCTGCCTTCGGACGGAAATGGACCGACTCATCCATGGTACGTGGGTGTGCAGTTCCACCCAGAGTACAAGTCCAGCGTGCTCGCGCCACATCCACTATTTGTCTCCTTCGTGAAAGCAGCTGTTGCCCACGCGGAAGCTGGTGGCACGTTTGAGGAGCCCTCAGAACCATCTCGAATGCGCAGGATTCAGAAGGTTTCGGCAAGGGTGTTGGCGGATAATTGAGCATCCCGACCGATCCCAAGCTCACCCACCTTAAGAAGATCCTTCCACATCTTGAGGGCAAGGTCCGTGTCCGTGTCAGTGGACTGCTGTTCAATGATGCAGAAGATCCCAACGCTCTCGTTCTAGTCGAACACGATGGCTTGTGGTCAAGAGAGCCGTTCTGGACGCCTCCAGGTGGCGCTGTCGAGTTCGGTGAATCACTGGAAGATGCACTAGTCCGCGAAGTGAAGGAAGAAACGGGGCTGAGTGTGGAAGTAGGTCCGCTCCGCTACGTCCTCGATTTCATTCGCCAGCCCCTGCACGCGGTGTCGTTCTATTTCGAATGCCATACATCGGATGATCTGATGTCACTAAGTGTCGGCTCAGATCCTGAGTTGAGCGACGGGCAACTCATCCGGACCGTGAGGATAGTGCCATTCGTTGAGCTGCGTGAACTAAACCTCTATCCAGAGGGAATGGCTGACTGGCTGCCTCAAGATGTGAAGAGTGGGTTTTCTGAGGGAGTCCATTATCTGGGAACGTTGAGATAGTCGTTGGAGCACCTAATGCCGGGCCCCTACACGTCTCAGGGCACCTCCGAGTATCTTCGCGCAGCCAAATTCGCCCGTCCATGCCTGAAGACCAGATAGCCGTCGCCCTTGTTACTGAGCCTACGCAGGTCGCCGCGTTGTTGGCCGCCGTCCTGGCCGCCGTCTTCGCACTGTCGCGCGTGGAGGCATTCAAGAAAGTTTTCGAGATCGTACCGCCTGTGCTGTGGGCGTATTTCGTGCCGATGCTGCTTACCACCTTCGGCGTGACGCCTGAGGCAAATGCGGCCTATGACTGGTTCGGTTACGTGCTATTACCGCTGGCGCTGTTCCTACTCATGCTCACTATCGACCTTCGGGCGATTGCCAGCCTGGGCCGGATGGCGATAATCATGCTGCTCGTGGGCACGTTCGGCATTGTGATTGGCGGCCCAATTGCCTTCGTGGCCGTCGGCCAGTTTATCGGGGATCCGGAAGCCTGGAAAGGCCTCGCGGCACTTTCCGGAAGCTGGATTGGTGGCACGGCAAACATGGTGGCCATTCAGGAAAGCGTTGGGCTGGATGACCTTGGGCCGATTATCGTAGTAGATACGGTTGTTGGCTATGGCTGGATGGCAATCCTGTTGTTCCTCTCTGGCTACCAGAAACAGTTCAACAATTGGGTTGGCGCAGATACATCGGCCATGGATCGCGTCGACGAAACTCTCAAGCAACTAGATCAAACGCGTCGCCCGACGACGTTGGCAACCGCCGGAATCATCATCGGTTTGGGATTTGGCGCGGCCGTGCTCTCGCGTGTTGTTGGCAGTTCTATGCCTACAATCGGCGATCCCACCATCATATCGGGCGGGACTTGGGCCGTTTTGATTGCCGTGACGGTAGGACTGATTCTCTCATTCACTCCCATGCGTAAGCTGGAAGCCGATGGGGCCAGCCGAATTGGCTACGTCGCGCTCTATCTCTTGCTGACTGGCATTGGAGCGCAAGGGAACCTCATGGCTGTCCTTGACGCTCCGCTTTACCTACTAACGGGCGTTGTCTGGCTCTCTGTTCACATTGCATTGCTTTTCGGAGCAGCCAAGCTGCTCAAAGCGCCCCTGTTTTTCGTGGCAACAGGCAGCATGGCCAACGTTGGAGGGGCTGCTAGCGCGCCGATCGTAGCAGGCGTCTACCACCCAGCTATGGCTCCAGTTGGGCTCCTAATGGCCGTTGCGGGCTATGTACTGGGTATTTATGCGGCTCTAGGCTGCGCCGCTATGCTTGGAGCATTAGGCGGTTAAAGCTTCCGCATGACGCCTAGCACGCGACCTATAATGTAGCAACCTGGCGTTTCAGGGCGGAAAGATTCTTCTTCGTAGCCGCGCGCCGCCGGGCGCAGGTGAAAGCGGTTACGGCTGAAATCGAACCGCCGCGCAAGCACACGTTCGCCAATGAGCGCCGCAGCAAGCTCGCCGTTCAGGAGTTGCTGCCAGTCGGTTTCCTCGACGATGAGGAAATCGCCCCGTCGAATGCCCTGTTCCTGCATGCCGTCGTCTCCAGAAACCGTGATAACGCAGGCATCCTCCTGGACACGCCCAAGTAGACGGGGATCGACAAGGAGCGCGCCAGCTGGATGAGAACGAAGCCGCTCGGGTTGATCGCTGCGAACGCGACCGAGAACCGGAAGAAGGGGAGGGGTTTCCGTTAGCGTGAACGGGTCGTCGGTATCGGCCAGCGCGATGCCGCGGGAGACGCGCGGTGTCCGTGTGATGTAGCCCTTGCCTTCCAGCGCGATCACCAGTTTGCGCACGCCGTTCGACGAATTTATCGACAGGGCAGTGCCGATCTCAGCAAGAGTAGGTGGCTTTTGGTGTTCCCGGAAGAACGAACGGATGTATTCGTAGACCCGGTTTTGACTTCCCGTGAGGCCTGGTTTGGTCATTGTCGATTGTTCAGTGACTTGAGGATTCGAGTGGCCAAGACAACAACCAATAGGTGAAGATAAGTTCACCTAATCGTTATTCACAATTCCCTTCAGGTGAATATATGTTCACTTATGGCTAAATCAGCCCTGTCTTCGAATCCTCAAAAAAACGCGAACAAGGCCGATTCAACTATAAATAACCCTTTTCCTGTCCTCAAAAACTTGATTCTCGGTCAAACGGTTCTACTTTGGAGCCGTGGGGGGAAAAGTGGGGAAGGGTCCCATACTCTGGCGAAACGTGGGGATACCGACCATGGTCGGCTTCTTAGGACAATCTGAGCATTCTATCGACGACAAGGGCCGCGTGGCCTTGCCGGCACGAATGCGACGTGAACTGAGCCCCGATGCAAACGAGACGTTCATTGCCTGGCAGGGCATCGAACAATGCGTCACGCTAATTCCCGTCAACGTCTGGGCAGAGAAGGCGGAATTGTTGAAGAAGCTAAGTCCGTTTCTCAAGGATAACCGCACCGTCAAGCGCACGGAATCACGTCGTGCCGAGCCGGTAAGCCTTGATGGCCAGGGACGAATCAGTCTTCCGCGCACGCACATAGACCACGCTGGTCTGACCGCCGAGAAGGTGGTCATCATCGGAACGATCGACACCATCGAAATCTGGGATCCCCATACACTTCAAGCCGAAGACGATGCTCAGGCAGATTCCTACGAGAGTCTGGTTGAAAGCGTCATGAGCAAGCTTTCCAACGACTAGTCACCATGCTTGCCCAGCCAATTCTTATGTCTTCCCAATCAAAGCGGCCTTCGGGCCGTGGAGCCAGATCCGCCGACCGGCCCGTAAGCCTGTCGGCGGATCCACTCCGCTTTGCTTCCGCATACCACGCGCCTGTTATGGCCGCTGAGGTAGTTCACAGACTGGTGACTGAAAAGGGAGGCCTCTATGTAGACGGCACGCTTGGCGGAGGAGGCCACAGCGAAGCGCTACTGCAAGCTCTTTCGACGGAAGGACGCGTAATCGGAATTGATCAGGATAGTGAGGCGATTGCGGCGGCAGAAGCTCGGCTTGCAGATGCCGTTGAATCAGGCTGTTTCCGCACGCTGCAAGGCAACTTTGCGGATATCGAACGCCTGCTGACCAATGCAGGCTTAGGCGCTGCAGATGGCATACTGCTCGACCTCGGGATCTCATCGCATCAGATCGATGAAGCTTCGCGGGGATTCGCGTTCTCTGTAGATGGTCCGCTGGATATGCGAATGAACGCCGATGCAGGCGAGACGGCTGCCGACTTAATTGCCCGACTTGATGTTCAGTCACTCACAAATATCCTTCGCGCCTACGGTGAAGAGCCTCGGGCATGGCCTATAGCCAATGCAATAAAGGATGCCCGCGCTCTCACTACAACAGGAGAACTGGCGGATGTCATCCGGAGCGCCGTACCGACCAAAGAGGAGGTGAAGTCGCTCGCCCGTGTTTTTCAGGCACTCCGCATTGCGGTTAATGACGAGATGGATGTGCTGGAACGAGCACTTGAAGCCGCACTTGCTGTCCTTCGCCCGGGCGGACGCCTGGCCGTCATCAGTTACCACTCTCTCGAAGATCGCCGCGCGAAGCACTTTTTGCGCTTCGGCAACATGGAAGGAAAGGCAGAAAAGGACTTCTACGGCAATCTGATTACGCCCTGGAATCTCATTACTCGGAAGCCAATCACGGCGACGCCGGAGGAGACACAAGCCAACCCCCGTTCACGAAGTGCTCGCCTGCGCATTTCCGAGAAACTAGCCCCCCCTCTATCAGATCATCCGCGATAGCGGGAATCGTGAGGGGGCCGCCCGGGCCCGTAAGCCCGCGTCCCCCGCCCGCCCCCCCTCGCTTCCCGCTCTCGCCCCGTCATTCACTTCTCTCCGACCAACCCTCATGCCCGCCAAGTCTGCGACGCGCCCATCGCGGAACTCGAGCCGTCGCTCGGCCCGTAAGCCGAGCCGTACGGCCGAGACCACGAGAGGTCGTCGCGCAACACACACGCGACTCGTATCACCTCCTTCAACGGGATTGCCGGGATGGAATGAACTGGGCAGCGGAGAGACGGGCAAGACTAAAAAGACAAATCGCCGAAGTCGGGTGACGCCGAAAAGGCGCTCGCGGATGCGTGTGTTGGACATTGCGCCTTCTTTGCGGTTTGCCGTGTGGACTCTTATTGCATGCATCGCCGTGACCTTTTATGTCGGACACGTCTACTCGACGCAAGCAACGTTGGCAGAATTGCAGAGTGAACGGCGCGAAAACCTCCGCCTCCGCCTTACACAGGATCGCCTTCGCGGCGCTTTTGACCGGATGACTGGCCCACAACAAGTCATGGATGGCGCGGCCGCATTAGGGTTGGAAGAAGGCATCGCATACGGTCCCGTGATTCACAACAACAACTAGTCTCTCACCACTTTCGATAATTCCATTACTCCTCGCGACACCATACTGACCCGTCTCTACATCGTGATGGCGTTTGTGTTGATCCTTCCGGTCGGCGTATTCGCGCAGATGGTGCGTATCCAATTGAGCGATGGTGGTGAACTCCGCGAGCGTGGCGAAAGACAGGCCTCGTCATTTGTTGATCTGCCAGCGACCCGTGGATCAATCTATGACCAAGCTGGCCGTGCGCTGGTCGTCAATACGGCGCGGTTTGAAGTTGCTCTGGATCCTACGGTTGCAGGGTTTGAGGAACGTGCAGAAGAGTTTTATACGCTTCTAGGACATCTGACGGACCGCCCGGTGAGCTACTATCATAATAGAGTGGCCAACCGGGCGAGTCGCCAGTACGTCCTTCTTGTCCGTTCGCTTGATGAGCCGTCCAAAGAGGAATTAGTTGCGGCTGACATTCCCGGTCTTCTGTTAACGGGTTCGTTCGCACGACGCTACAACTATGCAAGAACTGCTGGCCACATTTTGGGCCACGTTGATACGGACTTACGCGGACAGGCCGGTATTGAGCTGCTATACGACGAGTACCTGCAGGGCGAGCCCGGTCGGCAAGCTGTGCAGCGCGACCGCCGTGGTATTGTCAAAGCCTTAGTCGGCGGTCCTGTTGAGGAACCGCGCAACGGTGAGAATTTGGTCCTCACCATTGATCTCGTCCGCCAGGCCATTCTTGAAGAGGAACTGGCAAACGGGATCGGCGAAGCTGAAGCCGAATGGGGAACGGCCATTGCAATGGACCCGAGAACCGGCGCAATCCTGGCCATGGCCAACGTTCCTGACTACGATCCAAACCAACCGGGTCAGTTCACGACGGCAGCACGTCGCAACCACGCCGTCACCGACCACATCGAGCCTGGTTCGACGTTCAAGCTTGTTACCGCCGTTGCCGCGGTCGAAACGGGCCTGATTGCCCCAGAAGACTCCATAGATACAGGTCAGGGCTGGGCCGTATTCAGTGGACGGACCATGCATGACAGCCACGGCTACGGTCGAATTCCATTTGGTGAAACCATCGTCAAGTCGTCCAATGTAGGGATGGCTCGGACGGCCAGCCGCATGGAGCGCGGAACCTTCTATCAGTACGCGCGCGCCTTCGGATTCGGCCAGCCAACGCTGGTTGACCTTCCTGGCGAAGTTGCCGGTAGCCTGAAGCGGCCGGAAAGATGGAGCGCACTCACACTACCGTGGATGAGCACGGGTTATGAAGTAGAGGCTACACCGCTGCAGATCCTCACCGCGTACTCCGCGCTCGCGAACGGAGGATTACTGGTGAGGCCTTATGTCGTTGCCGAACGCCGGAACGTGCACGGCCGCGTTACATGGACAGCTCATCAAGACTCCATCCGGCGTGCTTTTGAACCGGAAACCGCCGAGCAGTTGCTTCCTTGGTTCGAGCGGGTGGTCTCCCGCGATGGGACCGGAAATAGAGCCGCCGTTGCAGGGCTTCGGATTGCAGGAAAGACGGGAACAGCTCAGACGGCATCTGGAGGCGGTTATCAGCGCCGCTATCGCGCATCGTTTGTAGGATTTTTTCCTGCCGACAATCCAGAAGTGGCACTGATCATCGTCGTCAACAACCCACGCAATGGTTCTTACGGTGGCTCGGTAGCGGCTCCCATTTTTGGTGAGATCGCTCGCCGGTGGATTGGCACTTTCCCGAGTATTGCCGAGCAGGTTTCTCCTTCAGGAGTGCTTCCTGAGCTCACGGAGTCGCAGGTACCGAATGTTGGCGGAATGCCAGGGGTTCTGGCTGCTGGTCGCCTTCGCGCCAATGGATTCCCTGTACGCCTTGCTCGCGATGAAACGTGGCAAATCGTTTCGGCACAGCGTCCATCGGGAGGCGACACCTCCCGGATTCGCAACGCCGTTCGGCTTACCACGTCTCGAGAAGCACGGCGTGAGGCAAACAGAAATACAGTGGTTACGGCTTCAGATTCCGACACCCATCCTTCCACAATGCCAGATCTAAAGGGGCTTTCTGGCCGCCGCGCGGTGGTCTGGCTTGCGTCACTTGGCGTGGAGGCCCGCATTCAGGGCTCCGGCGTCGTGACAGAACAAGTCCCCGAATCCGGGGCCTCACTACCTCCACAGGCCGTTCTGACTTTGCGCTAACGGTTGTGGGCGATTCCCGCTCTTTGCTTACTGACCCCGTCGTCCCCCCGCAGCCGCTAGCTGGCCTGCTCGCACCTTTGCGTGCGGCAGGCCTGCTGGTGGCCGACGTTCCGGAGGCCGATGAGGTTTTGATTCACCGACTTGCGGACGACAGCCGCGATGTCGGGCCCGACACGCTGTTCATCGCCCGAAAGGGTGACCACAGCGACGGGCACCTGTTCCTTGACAAGGCTGTGCAACAAGGTGCCGTTGCCGCCATCGTGGATGCCGATTGGCTCCGCGAAGCAACGGCGTCCGCAGGCGAGGCATCGCCTGCAACGAGTCCCTTGGGGAAGGGTGAGCGCCTCCCCAGCGCGGTTTTCGTTCCTGTTTTGGATACGAGAGCCGCGCTGGCGGAGGTCGCGAATCAGTTCTACGAACATCCAGGTGCGAGGCTCAACATCCTCGGGGTAACGGGTACCAACGGCAAGACGACAACGGCTTTCCTTCTCCATCATCTGATGATGGCGCTGGGCGAAAAAACGGGTCTGGTTGGAACGATCGAGAACCGAATTGGCGATCAAGCAATCACAACGGATTACACGACGCCGGAACCGATAGAGCTCAACAAGTCGCTTCGTGCCATGGTGGATGCAGGATGTACAACCTGTGCCATGGAGGTTTCCTCACACGGATTGGCGCTTGATCGCGTTCGCGGACTTCAGTTCCGCGTCGGGGTCTTCACCAACCTGACGCACGATCACCTGGATTTCCACGGATCCCCCCAAGCCTACGCATCTGCTAAAAAGATGCTGTTCGATGGCCTAACGCCCGATTCTACCGCCATGGTCAACATGGACGATCCAGCGTGGGAAGAGATGGTAGCTGACACAAGTGCTCGTGTGACCACTTACGGAACGAGCGAGGGCGCTGACATCCGAGTAGAAGTCCTCGACAATGCACTGGCTGGTCTCCGCCTCCGCTTGGACGGCGTTGAGTCCACCTTCCAACTCGCGGGGCGCTTCAATGCGCTGAACCTCACTGCGGCGTACGCAGTGGGCCGCGAACTCGGTTATTCGAAAGATGAATTGCTTGGCATTCTGACTCGGGCTCCCGGTGTCCCCGGTCGATTTGAGTCCTTCGACTCCAAAGACGGCGTGCTCGGAATCGTGGATTATGCCCACACGCCGGATGCGCTTGACAACGTTCTCCGGACCGCTCGTCAGATGATGGACCCCGCCCGCAAGCTCTACGCGGTGTTTGGATGCGGTGGCGACCGCGACCGATCCAAACGACCGAAGATGGCCCATGTTGGCGAAACCCATGCCGATCGAATCATCCTCACGAACGACAACCCTCGCACCGAAGACCCACTCGCCATTCTCGCTGATATGCGGGATGGTCTTCAGAATCCGTCTATGGCAATCACACTCCCCGACCGTGCAGAAGCCATTGGAACTGCCGTGGCAGATGCTGCCCCTGGTGATGTTGTCGTGGTGGCCGGGAAAGGCCACGAAGACTATCAGATTATTGGAAAGGAAAAGCGGCCCTTTGATGATCGTCTCATGTTGAAAGAAGCTCTCACCAAGCGTCCGACCGCGACTTAGAACATGCTCTACCACCTCTTTCAATGGCTAGAACAGACCTTTCAGCCCCCCGGCTTTCAGGTTTTTGAGTTCACGACCGTCCGCGCGTCTCTGGCTGCCGGAACAGCCCTGCTGATCGGGCTTTTCGCAGGCAAACAGATCATTCGGTGGTTGAAGCGGCAGCAGATCGGCGAAACTATTCGGGAAGGCGAAGATGCAGGTGCTGTGAGCCATGCTCACAAATCCGGGACGCCCACGATGGGCGGCGTCATCATCCTCCTGGCGATAACAGGTGCAACTCTTCTCTGGGGCGATTTGACAAATGCGTACGTGTGGGTTGCGTTGATTTCTACGCTCTGGATGGGAGCCGTCGGTTTCGCCGACGACTACATCAAGGTCGTAAAGAAGAACAAGAAGGGGTTGGCAGGAAAGGTCAAACTGGCCGGGCAAATCACGCTCGGGCTTGCCCTGGGCACCTTTCTGATGAACTGGAACGCACTCGACGGAATGCATACGGTCACCAGTATGCCGTTTCTTCCCGATGGCATCGTCGAGTACGACTTTCTCAGTCCCGTAGTTGGCATTGAAGTCGGCTGGTTGATCTACATCCCGATCATCACCTTCATCCTGACAGGCGTCTCCAACGCGGTGAACCTCACTGATGGTCTTGATGGCCTCACGACGGGTACCGGGGCCTTCGTTTCGCTCGGGCTGATTGTAATGATCTACATCAGCGGTAACACCATTCTTGCTGAGTTCGTCAACGACCTCTACATCCCCGAGACCGGCGAACTGACCATCTTTGCGGCGGCTCTCGCAGCGGCCTGCTTCGGGTTTCTGTGGTACAACGGCTACCCGGCGCAGGTTTTCATGGGAGACACCGGAAGTCTCGCACTCGGAGCGGCAATCGGCACGCTGGCGATTCTGATCAAGAAGGAGCTGTATCTCCCCATCCTCTGCGCCATTTTCGTGGCGGAGACGGTCTCCGTGATCATCCAGACGAGCTACTTCAAATACACGCGAAAACGCTACGGCGAAGGTCGGCGCATCTTCAGGATGGCCCCTCTTCACCACCACTACGAAGCGCTCGGCGTTCACGAGAACAAGATTGTCGTGCGCTTCTGGATCGTAACCGCGCTGCTCGTGATTTTCACCCTCTTCCTCCTACGGCTTCGATGACGACAAAGGAGATCGCAGGCAAGAAGATCACCGTCGTTGGCGCGGCGCGAAGCGGCCTGGCGGCTGCAAAGCTCCTGTCCCGCCGCGGCGCTTCTGTTTTTCTCACAGAGAATGGTCCGCCAGGTTTCGGGATTACGGAAGGCTTCGCCGCGGAAGGCATCCGCTATGAGTTCGGCGGGCACACAGATCGCACGCTCGACGCCGATTTCTTCGTGCTCTCACCTGGCGTGCCCACAACCGCCGATCTCGTTCAAAATGCTCTGAGTCGAGACATCCCAGTCTACTCGGAAATCGAAGTGGCGAGTTGGCTCTGCAAGGGGCCAATCATCGCCATAACGGGCTCCAACGGCAAAACAACGACGACCGCGCTGGTCGCCCATCTCTTTCGCACAGCCTCCCGTGACTTCGTCGTCGCCGGAAACATCGGGTTCGCCTTCTCGGACCACATCGATGAAATCGGAGACGACACAGCGGTGGTTCTGGAAGTCTCCAGCTTCCAGCTCGACCACATCGCCTCGTTCAGACCAAAAGTGTCGGTGCTGCTCAACATCACGCCCGACCACCTCAACCGCTACGAAAACAATTTCGACCTCTATGCCCGGAGCAAATTCCGCGTATTCGAAAATCAGCAGCCAATCGATTGGTTGGTGTACAACCACGACGATGAAGTCGTCCGCGACTTCGTGGAGCCCTGGTGCGCTGAGCGCGGAATTAGACCCTGGCCCATATCTATCAAACGCGAATTGGAGCGCGGCGCATTCATTCGTGATGGCCGTGTTGTCCTCGCCCTCCCCTCGACCCCTGATCCCACGTCTTCAATGATCGTTGAAGAGGAACTTATGTCCTCCGGTGACCTCGCCCTTCGCGGGCAACACAATCTGTACAACTCCCTCGCCGCGGCGATTGCCGCGCGTGCAATGGAGATTCGCAGTGATGTCGTCCGGGAGAGTCTTATGTCGTTCGAAGGCGTTCCACATCGCCTCGAAAACGTTCGCACCGTGCATGAGGTGACCTACGTCAACGATTCTAAGGCGACCAACGTAAACGCTGTTTGGTACGCGTTGGAGTCGTTTTCTGAGCCTGTCGTGCTGATTGCTGGCGGGCGTGACAAAGGCAATGACTATGGTCCGCTAGAGCGACTTGTAAGCGAAAAGGTGAAGGGAATCATTGGCTTAGGCGAGAGCGGAGACAAGGTGATTGCCGATCTCGGATCGTTCGCAGAGCAGACAGCTCGCGCTCACACGATGGAAGAAGCCATCCAGTACGCTCGTCTTATGGCCGTGCCTGGAGATGTCGTATTGCTCAGCCCGGCCTGCGCGTCGTTCGACATGTACAACAACTACGAAGAGCGTGGCGAAGACTTTAAACACATCGTCCAAAGCCTGTAACCAACCCTATTGATGAGCAACGCCCGTACCAGAACGCTTTCACTTCCACCGACGGATAAGGCCGTCGTAGCGGCTGTCTTGCTGCTTGCAGCTGCAGGCGTGGCGGCGGTGTATAGCGCGGTGGCGTTCCTCGCGGAGACAAAGTCGGGCGGAGACCAGGAGAGCTTTCTTTACCGCCACATCATCCGGCTCACTCTCGCGCTCGGTGTAGCAGGCGTTCTGTCGCTCATCGATTATCGCTGGCTCGCGAAGCTCTCGAAGGTTTTCATGCTGGCCTCTTTAGCCCTCCTGCTTGCCGTGCAGATCATGGGCGTGGTGACGAACGGGGCGGCGCGTTGGATTGAAATCGGGCCGATTTCCTTCCAGCCATCCGATCTCGCAAAAGTTGCCCTGTTGATCCACGTGGCCGTATTGCTCGCGAAGAAGCAGGATTACATCGGGGACTTCTACAGAGCCTTCGTCCCGCTTTGTTTTTGGGTGGGCCCGACGTTGCTTTTGATAGGCATTGAAGACTTTTCGACGGCGGCCATTCTGCTTCTGTCGATCACGATCATGATGTTTGTTGGGCGTGTGCGGCTATTGCATCTTGTAGGAGCAGCTCTTGTCTTCGCTTCGTTGGGCTCGTTGTTGATGTTGTCGTCTCCACAACGAGCTGCGAGAATCGAAAGCTTCCTTGGTATTTCCATCTTCGGCAACACCAATCAGGACGAGGTCTTTGATACGCAGGCTGAAGGTTATCAAGCTGAACAGTCACGGATTGCCTTTGCAATGGGCGGGCTTACTGGCGTCGGGCCAGGCAAGAGCATCCAGCGTGACTTCCTCCCTGCCCCTTACAACGATTTCATCTTTGCCATCGTCGCAGAAGAGTACGGACTTCTCGGTGCGACAGCGATCCTCCTGATCTTCGTCTATCTGCTGTTGCGCGGCTACTTGCGCATTGCCCGCGGTTCCCCCGATCCGCTCGGACTATTTCTCGCGACTGGCCTGACCACAGCCATCGTGTTGTACGGTTTTGCAAACGCCGCCGTGGCTTCAGGCCTCTTCCCGGTCACTGGCCTCGCGATGCCATTCGTCTCGTACGGCGGTACGTCGCTGCTTGCAACGGGCGCTATGGTGGGCATCCTTCTAAACATCTCCCGTCACTCCGAAACTGAATCCGCTTGACCACCGCGGTCGACCATATCACCACTGAGCAAACGCCTGAGGCAACGCTTCCGGCTGGTACGCCACGCGTGCTTTTTGCATGCGGAGGAACGGGCGGACACGTCTATCCGGCCATTGCTATTGCGGATGCCATACGCGCCGAGCATCCCGCTGCTGCCATCGCGTTCGCAGGAACGCGTGACCGAATGGAGTGGTCAGCGGTTCCGAAAGCCGGATATCCAATCCACGCCGTGACCGTGAGCGGCTTTCAGCGAGGCATTTCGGTAGACGCTCTCGTTCGAAATGTGACGTTCCCCATCAAGCTTGCAAAGGGATTGTGGGACAGTCTGCGCCTCGTTCGTTCGTTCGATCCGGATATTGTTGTGGGCACAGGCGGCTACGTATCGGGTCCGGTTGGGATGGCGGGAAGCATGAAGGGTCGTAAGCTGGTTTTGCAGGAGCAGAACGCCTATGCCGGAGCAACAAACAAGATGCTCTCAAAGCGTGCAGACACCATTTTCATCGCCTTTGATGCCGCGAATGAGTTCTTCCCACAGAACAAGTGTAAGCTGGCGGGCAATCCTGTCAGACAGGATCTGGCCAATGCAGATCGAGCTGAAGCGCTTGCTCATTTCGGAATTCTCGAAGACGCAACGGTATTGCTGGTGATGGGTGGCTCGCTTGGTGCAGGCCCTCTCAACAATACGATTAGACGAAACATCGATTTGTTGCTTGACGATTCGAATACGGTTGTTATTTGGCAGACCGGCGAGCGCTACTTCGAGAAATTGGAGACAAGCATTCCGGTTCACCCGCGCCTCCGCATCGTACCCTATTTGGACCGGATGGATCTCGCGTACGCCGCCGCCGACCTGGCGTTGTGCCGGTCGGGCGCCATAACCTGTTCAGAATTGGCGGTGACTGGTACTCCGTCCGTGCTCGTTCCGAGCCCCAACGTCACAGCGGATCATCAGACGAAGAACGCCAAGGCTTTGGAGGACAAAGGTGCGGCTGTCCTTCTTCCCGAAACGGACCTCGACAGTCAGTTCGAAAACATTGTATTGAGCCTCATTATTGACGTGGATCGCCGTGCGTCCATGCGTGAGGCGGCATTGGCAATGGCTCGCCCCGATGCAGCGCGCACCATTGCCGAGCATGTCGTTGCGCTCGCCGAAACTAAAGGAGGCAAGACATGAACATGTCTCCACATCGTCCAGCACCGCCAATGGGCCGCATCCGCAATATCCACATGGTGGGTATTGGAGGTATAGGCATGTCGTCGATTGCGGAGGTATTGCTCGCCCGAGGTCACAAGGTTTCAGGCTCGGATCTGCGGAAAAGTGAAGTCACCAAACACCTTGAAGACCTCGGCGCGTTCATTTTCGAAGGCCACACGGCAGACAATGTGAAGGAGGCCGATGTGGTCGTCTACTCGTCAGCAGTTCATGCCGACGAGAACCCTGAAACCGTCGAGGCAAAACGGCTCCACGTCCCCATCATCAAGCGTTCCGAAATGCTTGGTGAGTTGATGCGGATGAAGTTCGGCATTGGCGTTGCTGGCACCCACGGCAAGACGACAACCACGACGATGGCTGGGCTGGTCATCCAGGAGGCCGGCTTCGATCCGACGATCATCGTGGGTGGAAAAGTGGCCGTGTTCGGCTCAAACGCTGTTTCCGGTGGGGGGGATGTCATTGTCATCGAAGCCGATGAGTACGACCGGACCTTCCTGAAACTCACGCCGGCGCTAGCGCTCATCACAAACATTGAGGCGGAGCACCTCGATATCTACGAAGACATCGACGACATCAAGCAGGCGTTTACGCAATTTGCCAACTCCGTGCCCTTCTTCGGCGCGGCCATCATGTGCCTCGACGATCCAAACGTAGTCGACATACTCGGAGCGATCCATCGCCGCGTGGTCACCTACGGCACGAGTCGGCAGGCTGAGATCCGCGCGGAGAATATTGAGCAGGTCGGCGCGTCTTCCCACTTTGACGTTTTTCGCGGCAACGAGCGACTTGGCGGTGCCATCCTGCACGCGCCGGGACTCCATAACGTACTCAATGCGCTCGGTGCTATCGCCATCGGGCTGGAGCTGGACGTTCCGTTTGAAACTGTTGTCCGCGGGCTGGGAGCCTACAACGGCGTAGATCGTCGATTCCAGATTCGAGGAGAGGTCGGCCGTGTGATTGTAGTGGACGACTATGCGCATCACCCAACAGAAGTCATCGCGACTCTTGAGGCGGCCACGACGGGATGGCCCAATCGCCGGATTGTCGCTGTCTTCCAGCCTCACCTCTATTCTCGCACGGTTGATTTAGCAGAGAACTTTGCCCGCGCCTTCGTCAATGCGGACGTGCTCGTTCTTACGGACATCTACGGCGCCCGCGAAGAACCCATCGAAGGCGTCGATGGAGCAATGCTCGCAAATCTCGCCCAGAAGTATGGCCACCGCAGCGTTCACTATGTGGAAGACAAAACGGAACTGCCCGCCTTCTTGCATGACCTGACACAGTCGGGCGACCTCGTGATTACGATGGGCGCAGGCGACATCTGGCGGCAGGGAAAAGCGTTCTACGAGCAACTTGTTGAGCGAACCGCGGAGGTGGAGTCCTGATGGCTCGCGAGACGAAAAAGCAGATTAGACGTCGCCGTATTGTCCAGCGGATAATTCTGGGCAGTATGGCCTTTACCGTTGCGCTGATATCATTCCTGGCGTGGTCGTGGCACCGAAGCGTCCCGATGAAACGCGTCGTGGTAACAGGGGCTGTTCACGCCGACTCATCGGAAGTCGTACGGTTTGCAGCATTGGACAGAGATTCCGTTGGACTATTTGCCGTGGAATCAGACGTGTTGGTCGACCGAGTTCGCCGGACTCCCTGGGTTCGCAACGCCGTCGTCCGTCGCCGCCCGACCGGTACGCTGTCCATTCGTGTTGAGGAGCGCGAGCCCGTTGTTCTGGTTGTGCAGGCGGATGGCCGACCGAGCCACTATCTCGATGCAGAAGGATATGCCATGCCGCTTGTTCCGAATGCGCTCTACGACGTGCCGCTCCTGCGTGGCCGGGTGCCAGAGACTAGCGCGACACAGCCCATTCAGACCGCTTTCGTTCGGGAGCTACTGGAGGCGCTTGCGAATGCCGACCTAGAAACAAACGCGCTCATCTCCGAAATCATTCTTGGTAGTGGAGGAAACGCGGTTCTGCATACAAGCCCTGCCGGAGGACACGGTTCAGTTCCTGCATACCTCGGAGTTGGCAACTACGAGGAAAAACTAGAACGCCTCCATGCATTCTGGCATCAGGCCGTGCTTACACGACCCAATCAAATCTTTCGCACGATTGATGTTCGTTTCGACGGGCAGATAGTAACGCGAGAAGACAGCACCACCACTTCCAACTAACAACCACCCTCAACCCCCAAATCGCCATGAACGAAAGTGAACGCATCGTCGTCGGCGTCGACATTGGTACCACGAAAATCTGTGCCGTGGTGGCTTCTGCTGACGAACACGAACGCATAAATATCCTGGGTGTCGGCGTTGCCGAATCCGAAGGCCTGAACCGCGGTGTCGTTGTCAACATCGACAAAACGGTTGAGGCGCTGAAGAAGGCGATCCATGAAGCAGAACATGCTGCCGGAGTGGAGACACAGGCAGTCGTCGTCGGCATTGCGGGAGATCATATTCAGAGCTTCCAGAGCCGCGGCGTGATTACTGTTTCCGGCCGCGACGGCGAGATCACTCCTGGCGACGTTCGTCGTTTACTGGAGGACACACGCCACGTGGCCATGCCAGCCGATCGCGAAATCCTTCATGTCCTCCCGCAGGAGTTCATTGTGGACGGGCAAGATGGCGTTGCCGATCCAATCGGGATGAGCGGCGTACGTCTTGAAGCGAACGTGCACATCATTACGGGCCTAGTCTCGGCAGCGAAGAATGTCTATCGCTGCATCGAGAAGGCTGGTTATGAAGTCTCTGACATCGTTCTAGAGCCTCTAGCTTCGTCGCACGCTGTTCTTCATCCTGACGAGAAAGAAGTCGGCGTTGCCCTAGTAGATATCGGCGGCGGCACGACAGACATCGCCGTCTTTGAAGACAAAACGATTCGGCACACGGCCGTCGTCGCCGTCGCTGGCAACAAAGTCACGGACGATATCCGCAAGGGTCTTGGCGTCCTCCAGGATCAGGCAGAGCGCCTCAAGCGTCAGTTTGGCGTTGCGCTCGTGACTGAGGTCACGGAGGATCAGGACATTACGATCCCTGGCATTGGGGGACGTTCCGAGAAGTCCATCGGCCAGAGCACACTCGCCCAGATCATCCAGCCTCGCATGGAGGAAATCCTCGAGATCGTAGGGATTGAGATCAAGCGAAGCGGTTACGGAAGGCATCTATCCGCGGGCGTCGTGCTCACGGGAGGGGGCTCACTAATTCCTGGTACCGCAGAGTTGGCCTCCGAAATCCTTGGCTTGGAAGCCCGCGTTGGGAAGTCTCTCGGACTCTCTGGCGGACTTGTTGAGGAGGTTTCGAATCCCAAGTTTGCAACCGGAGTTGGTCTCGTTCTGCACGGTCTTCGGACAGGCAGTACGGGGGCATCCTTGCTTGCATCAGATATCGAGGGAGTCGGCGCAGGGGGTGATGGATTTGCAGGATCGGCCGACAATCTCGTCAACAAGATCACGGGCCGCATGCGCAGCTGGTTCGACGAACTCTAAACACTCACTTCTTCATTCACACATTCCGTGGACAACGCAGCCTCACAACTGAGCCGTTTCGCAACGACCCAATCGGGTTCCGTTGTCCCGGATCAACACTCCAACAACCCTGGCGACCTCACCTGAGGGGAGAAAACCCATGAAAGACTTTACCAACCTCTTTTCCTTCGACGACGCTGCTGAAGAGTCAGCCACCATCCGCGTCGTAGGCGTGGGCGGCGGTGGCGGCAACGCAGTCAACAACATGCTTACGAAAGGCATTCAAGGCGTTGAATTCATCGCCGTGAATACGGATGCACAGGCTTTGCAGGCCAACGGCGCACCGCTCAAGATCCAGATCGGTCGCGATCTGACAAAGGGGCTTGGAGCGGGCGCCCGTCCGACGGTCGGCGCCGATGCCGCAATGGAAAATCATCGCGAGATCGAAACGGCGTTGCAAGGATGCGATATGGTGTTTATCACGGCTGGAATGGGCGGAGGCACCGGTACCGGTGCTGCACCCGTGGTAGCCGAGCTGGCCAAGAAGATGAGCATCCTCACGGTCGCTGTCGTTACGAAGCCGTTCGACTGTGAAGGTAGAAGGCGTCTCCGCACAGCCGATCAGGGGATCGACCATCTTCGAGATGCCGTTGATACGCTCATCATCATTCCAAACGAACGCCTGCTTGATGTTGCGGACGACAACACGACCGTAACAGATGCCTTTATGCTTGCCGATGATGTGCTCTACAATGCCACGCGTGGCATTTCCGACCTCATCACTGTGCATGGTCTCATCAACCTTGACTTCGCCGACGTACGGACAACGATGATAAATGGTGGCACCGCGCTGATGGGCTCGGCAACGGCAACCGGCGACAAACGCGCTGAAACCGCAGCCCACGAAGCCATCTCCAGCCCGTTGCTCGGTGGTGTCTCTATCAAGGGCGCTCGTAATGTGCTAGTCAATATCACGGCAGGTCCAAGTCTTGGAATTCGCGAAGCGACTCAGGCTACCGGCGTTATTCAGCAGGAAGCCGGTGAGGACGCCGAGGTAATCTTCGGAACCGTGATCGACGCCAGTTTGGACGATGATATCCGTGTTACGGTTATTGCAACCGGTTTTGATCGGGAAGATGCTCCGGCCTCGGGTGATGGATTCCGACAACAGGCTACGCTGGAAAACATCCCTTCCCGCGTTGATTACAAGGGCGAGGATTCTCTCAAGAATCTTGACACGCCAGCCTACGAGCGCCGTGCCCCTGTTTCGGCGATTGAGAAGGTTAGCGAGATAGAGGAAACGCGCTCTGTCGAAGAAGTCGCTGTAGTAGACGAGGCTCCTCGTGCCGCAAACGTCCTCCATCTGAGGGGTGAGTTCATGGAGAACGGCGAGGAACGTATTCGTAAGGACGACACGGACGTGCCGGCCTTCCTTCGCAAAATGATGGATTGATCATCCTGTGTTGATTGTGTATTCGCGTGTGTGACATACTCTGTCACGGGCGCTACTTACACTGACAGCACAATACACGATACATACGAGTCCCCCCGGACAACTTCGCCAGGGTTGTCCAACAAGGCCCTGCCGCTGTTCTGCTGCGGCAGGGCCTTGATCTTTTTGGCCGACAGTCGATGTGGCATCGTGCTACTTTCGATTGAAGTATTCGCACCCAGCGATTCCGTGACACACTGTCGAGCCCTTTTGGAGTTAATGCTGTTCAGCCTGATTGGGCTGTGTATGTGTGCGAATTCTATTCAGGCACAGGATTCATCAGGCGCCTCAGTCTCCCCGCCGCCAGCGCCCGTACCCGTACAAGCCGAACGAGGCAGTGCGACTCCAGACGAAGCTTCCGTTTCAAGACCTCCGGTTAGTCCGAGACGTCAATCTGGCGAAACACCGTCTACTGCACGAACAGCCAACCCACGAATCACGACCGGACAATCAAATTCGATTGACTCGCTTCGCATCCCGACTAACCCGGCGTTTCAACGAATCCGGTTAGCCGTTGCAGACTCAGCAGGCCCAATTGCGCCCGTCGGGCCGTTGCCGCCGATGGCGTCAACACTCCGAGGGATGGTCTGGCAGCCCCCAGATTCGATTGATACTGCGCTCGACGATCTTCTGGAAATGCGACAAATGGGGGTTCGAGTTATCCGAACGCCCGTAATTGCAGACACCTTGCTTTTGCGTGCGGCAGATTTACTTGGGATCGCCTTTTATCAAGACTTGCCCATCGCGAACCTCCCGGCCCCTCGACTGATAGATACACTGGCCTTCGCCGAGAGAGAGTTGATGGAGATGTTGCGCAGGGCCGGGCGCTTTCGGTCCGCCCGCCACTTCGGTCTTGCACAGTATGTAGATACAAGCGATCCACAAGCCCGTTCATACTTCGAGCGACTTGTAGAATTAATCAGGACTCAGGGTCCCGCTGGAAGTGAAGCGTACTACCTGTCACGTTTCCCGAATGATGATCTGTGCGACCGTACGGTCGATTTCGTACTTCTCGACGCACGACAAGCTGACCCCGTCGTTCTTCTAAGACAATGGAGTCGACGACATGAGACACCAGCAGGCATTGGTGCGTTTGGAGCCCCACTACGGCCAGGAAAAGAGGGGGGATGGCTCGAAGTCGGGACGCCTTCATCGCAGGCAAGAACGTTGGAAAACGGACTTGGGAGTATTCTGGATGAACCGAATATGCCCACTGCCTTGTTTATCTATCGGTGGCGAGACGCAAAGGGAGGGGGCAGTGGGCTGAACCAACGTGCGCGAGTGGAGGGAGTCGTTTTTGGATTGAACGGTCCTGTTGTTTACAGTCTGGATCGACCGGCACTAGAAGTAGTTCGGGGCTTTTTTACAGCTACACAACGTGTGTTTGCCTTCGACGCCGGAAACGCGGGTTCGGAGACCCGAAGTGCCGCCCTGATGGTCCTTATTGGCTGGCTGCTGTTAATGGGTATGGGAATGGTGTACTGGATCGCTCCACGTTTCGGCCCCCTCTCATCGAAGTATTTCGTTCGCCACGACCTCTACCGTGAGTCTATCCAACGTGGATATGATCTGGATGCAGGCCTCAACGCAGTTATCGGCATAGTCTTATCGTTAGCCGGGGCGGTTGTCGGCGGTTCATCGCTTCGAGCGCTTGGCCGTACCGATACGCTGTCTACGGCTGTGTCAAGTTGGTCACTTGAAGCTCAGACGAGACTCAATCAGCTACTCGGAGAACCTTTTCTTCTCATTCTGCTGCTTGCGCTCTGCTACGGACTCTGGCTGTTGTTCAACATCCTCTGGCTGTTCTTCCTTGCCGGCAGGCGTCATCGGGTTCGCGCGCAACAAGCCCTGACGCTGGTCGTCTGGAGTCGCTGGGCGGTTCTTGTGCTCATGGTTTGCGCGATGATTCTGGCTGCATTGCCTCCCAAAGCAGCAACAGCGCTTTCTCCCGTCCTCCTGTTCATATGGCTTTGCGTTGAGATCGTAGCTACCGGGCGAATGTTGAACGATTTTGGACACGTGACGCGCGTGCCTATGCAGAGAGCAATTCTGCTTGGTTATGGGGCTCCGCTTGGTGTTATTACTGTTCTGTTGTTGGTCTTTTTTGTTGGCGGCCAGGCAGAATTGGGCTTTCTGTGGCACCTTGCTACCCGTAATTAGAAATCTGCGAATGGCTACCTTTCTGGCGAACACACGTCTAAACCTGTGGCCTTCTATTCCAATCCTCCCCAACGTTTGGGTGTCGTCCTTGGCGAACTCATAGACAGGCTTGGCTATCGCGACAAAATCGACGAGGCTCGGGCGGTTGAGGTGTGGCCCGAACTTGCGGGTCCAACGGTCGAACAAGTGACAGAATCCGTCTGGATTAAAGACGGGAGACTGTTTGTCAAGATCAACTCAGCGGTGTGGCGCCATCAACTCCATCTCCAACGCGAAAGCTGGCGAGACCGCATCAACGAGCACCTCGGAAGAGAGGTGGTGGACGAGTTGGTGTTCCGTTAACTGAGCGTTCTGGACGGTAGCGTTTTTACGCTTCGAACTTGCGGAAGACCACGCACGTGTTGTGGCCGCCAAAGCCAAACGCGTTGGATAGCGCCACGTTAACCGACCGATCGCGCGGCGTGTTGAACGTGTAATCAAGATCGCACTCAGGGTCTGGCGTCTCGAAGTTGATCGTCGGCGGGACGCGATCGTACTGGACGGCCAGAATAGATGCGATGGCTTCAATGGCTCCCGCTGCGCCTAGCAAATGTCCCGTCATGCTCTTCGTCGAAGAAAGACTCATTGTGTAGGCATGGTCGCCGAAAACACCCTTGATGGCCTTGGTTTCGGCCACATCGCCCAGCGGGGTAGACGTGCCGTGCATGTTCAGGTAGTCCACGTCTTCAGAATCCAATCCTGCTGTACGAAGGGCCATCTGCATCGCCAGTTTCGCACCTGTCCCTTCTGGATGAGGCGCCGAAATGTGGTAGGCGTCGCCGCTCATGCCAAGACCGGTAATCTCCGCGTAGATCTTCGCACCGCGAGCCTGAGCGTGATCGAGACTCTCAAGAACGAGCGCACCAGCACCCTCACCCATCACAAATCCGTCGCGATTGAGGTCGAATGGCCGTGAGGCTGTTTTCGGGTCGTCATTGCGTGTCGAGAGCGCCTTCATGTTCGAGAAGCCGCCCAGCCCGACTTCTGTTATGCTCGCGTCAGTCCCGCCCGTCACCATTGTGTCAGCCAGGCCATTCTTAATTAGCATGAAGGCATCGGCGATGGCGTTGTTGCTGGTGGCACAGGCCGATACCGTCGCGTAGTTCGGGCCCATTAACCCGTGACGAATTGAGATCAAACCTGGCGCTTGGTCTATTATCATCATCGGGACAAAGAACGGCGACAGGTGCCGGGGTCCGTTCTGGACGTACGCGGCAACCTGATCCTGAAACAATTTCATCCCCCCAATCCCGGAGCCAAAAACGACACCAGTTCGGGCTTTCTCATCATCCGAGAACGATGCTGTATCTAACCCGGCGTCTGCAATCGCCTCATCCGCGGCAACGATTCCATACTGGCAGAATGGGTCGTACCGGCGGGCTTCCTTGCGATCTAGATAGTCGCCTGCGTCGAAATTCTTTAGCTCACAGGCAAACGTCGTCGCAAACGGTTCGGAGTCGAAGTACGTGAGCGGAGAAGCACCACTTTCTCCGCGCATCATGGCAGACCAGTAGTCAGGCACGTTCAGGCCGATAGGCGTCAGAGCACCCAGACCAGTTACGACAACGCGATTCTGAGACGAGTTGAACATGGCGGACTATGTGGAAAGGGGGAAAGGAAGAGAGGAGGGGAAACATCCCCAATCGTGCTCTCTCCCTCTCCCCCTTTCCAGTGTAGGGGAATGTGCGCCGGTTAGGCTGCTTTTTCCGAAATGTAATCGACTGCGTCGCCCACAGTCGCAATCTTCTCGGCGTCCTCGTCGGGAATCGTCATGTCAAATTCTTTCTCGAATTCCATGATGAGCTCGACGGTGTCGAGGGAATCTGCGCCGAGGTCGTTGGTAAAGGAGGCTTCGCGCGTGATATCTCCTTCGTCGACACCAAGTTTTTCTATTATGATGGCTGTGACGCGTGCTTCGAGGTCGGTTCCGTTCGACATAATTGGTCGGGTGGGAGAAGGGCTAGTGAATGGCAGAACAAACATTATTAGTTTGATCCACAAGCGGCACGGAAGCTACGGCTAAACGGATGTTACGTGCAACGAACGCGACGGTAGTGAGCCTGTTAGTGGCACCCATTTGGTGGCACTGCGATAGATTTTCTGAACAGCAGTTACGAATCAATCGCTGAACTGTCTATGTAGTATGCTCATAGCCGACATGAGTAAACCGTATCTACCAGCACGAGGAAACAGGGGGCACGTCTACAACGCCGAAACGCACATCTGAACTCGTCGTCATCGTATGGTTTGGCATTCTAATGGTGATTGGCGTTCTCTACCTTGCATACGAGGGCAGCATGTGGCTGTTTGGCGATCAGGAAACGGAGGAAGTCAAGCAGGCAGATGAGGCAAATCTGCCTGAGATCGACTCGTATTCCGTCGTGATAGGCTGACCCGGCTGGGCAAACGCTTGCCCGAAGACGCCGCAAAGATGAACGGTTGGATGGAACCCCGCGCCAAGAGGCGACTATTTTATCCGCTCTTTTATCGTTCCAGTTCAAACGGCGCAACGCGAGCGCATCCATGGCTTACCTCTTTACATCAGAATCTGTCTCCGAAGGCCATCCGGACAAGGTTTCAGACCAGATCTCTGACGCGCTTCTTGACGCGTTTCTCGAACAAGATCCGAACAGCCGCTGCGCAATTGAAACGCTGTGTACGACAGGGCTGGTCGTGGTTTCCGGCGAGGTGACGACAGAAGCCTACGTAGATGTTCAGGAAATCGTCCGCGCGACGATCGGTCGGATTGGTTACACAGATCCCACGCTTCAGTTTGATGCACAGTCCTGCGGGGTCCTGACTTCCATTCATGCTCAGAGCGACGATATCGCACAAGGTGTCGATGACGACAAGGGCCTCCACGTTGAGCAGGGCGCAGGCGATCAGGGGATGATGTTTGGCTACGCGTGCTCGGAAACGCCCGAGTACATGCCGCTCGCACTGATGACGTCGCATGAGATCGTCCGTCGGCTCGCTGATATCCGGCACGCCGGTGAGCACATGACGTACCTCCGTCCGGATGCTAAAAGTCAGGTTACCGTCGAATACGACGACGACCGTAAGACCGTCCGTCGCATCCACACGATCGTCGTTTCCACACAGCACGACGAAGACGTTGATCTAGCGCAGATCAAAACCGATGTGCAGCGCCATGTGCTACCAGGCCTCCAACACGCCCACCTCATCGACGAGGACCTGATCCTGCACGTGAACCCCACGGGGCGCTTTGTGATTGGCGGACCGCATGGTGATACAGGACTTACCGGCCGCAAAATCATTGTCGACACATACGGCGGCAAAGGTGCACACGGTGGAGGCGCTTTCTCCGGCAAGGATGCCAGCAAAGTAGATCGCTCAGCTGCCTACGCGTCTCGACACGTCGCAAAGAACCTTGTAGCAGCCGGCTTGGCGGCAGAAATGCTAGTTCAGGTGGCCTATGCCATCGGCGTGGCAGAGCCTGTTTCGGTGGATGTGAACAGCTACGGAACAGGCGTCGTTTCAGACAGGGAACTGGCCGAAATCATCAAGGAGACCTTCGATCTTCGCCCGCGTGCCATCATTGATCGCCTCAAGCTGACGCAGCCCGGTTTCGAAAAAACCGCTGCCCACGGGCACTTCGGGCGCGATGAGTTTTCCTGGGAGCAGCTCGACCACGTCGATGCTCTTAAGGAAGCCGTGTCGCAGCTTGCCTAGTTTTTCAAACCTCCAACAATCAATAGCTAATACAGACCATGGACCACAAGGAAGGACAGTACAAGGTCGCCGACCTCAGCCAGGCAGACGCCGGGCGCATGCGCATCGAGTGGGCTGAAAGCCGGATGCCTGTGCTCATGAAGCTCCGCGAGGAGTACAGCCAGACCAAGCCGTTCGCCGGCTACAAGATCACAGGATGCCTCCACGTAACGAAGGAGACCGCCGTGCTGATCGAGACGCTGCAGGCTTGCGGCGCTGAAGTCGCATGGAGCGGCTGCAACCCGCTCTCCACGAACGACGAAGTAGCCGCGGCCCTCGCTGAAGCCGGAATTCAGATCTACGCGTGGTACGGTCAAAACACAGAAGCATTTTACTGGTGCATCGACCGCACGATCGACAAGACGCCGGATACGACGCTGGACGACGGCGCCGACCTCATTTTCCGCGTCCATAGTGCCTTCCCAGAGAAGATGGCGGATATCATTGGTGGCTCGGAAGAAACCACGACGGGCGTTCACCGCCTGCGTGCGATGGCTGCCGACGGCAAGCTGGGTTACCCGGTTTACGCGGTAAATGACGCCGAGACGAAGTGGGACTTCGACAACGTGTACGGAACGGGGCAGTCCACATTGGACGGCATCCTACGGGCTTCGTCTGTGCTTCTCGCAGGCAAGAACTTCGTCGTCGCGGGCTACGGCCACTGCGGCCGCGGCGTGGCGATGCGCGCGAAGGGCATGGGCGCCAACGTCATCGTAACGGAAGTGAAGGCGACGGCGGCGCTCAAGGCAACTCTCGAAGGCATGCGCGTCATGACGATGGAGGAAGCCGCCCGCGTCGGCGACATCTTCGTGACAGCAACGGGCATGAAGGACGTCATTCGTGGCGAGCACTTCATCACCATGAAGGAAGGAGCCATTGTGTGCAACACGGGCCACTACGACGTGGAACTCAACCTCGCAGAACTGGCTGAGCTATCGACTGACGCCCGCATGATCCGGGACGACAACCGAGAGTACACGCTGGAGAATGGCCGGAAAGTGTACGTGCTGGCAGATGGCCGCCTCGTGAACCTCGCTGCTGCCGAAGGGCACCCGAGCGAAGTGATGGACATGAGCTTTGCCAATCAGTTCCAGGCGCACCTCGCGCTGATCAAGAGTCACGAAGCAGGTGAGAAGCTCGAAAACACGGTCATTGATCTGCCGGAAGAGCTCGACCAGGAAATCGCCCAGATGAAGCTCGAAACCATGGGCCTCACGCTGGACCGCCTGACAGACGAGCAGATCGTTTATGCAACGGACTACTCGGCTGGGACGTAATCGGCCTC
>JAHEJB010000122.1 GCA_024639085.1 Rubricoccaceae bacterium
AAGCGAGATTCGCGAAGCTGCGCTCCGGATGGGCGTCAATTTGCTGGTTTATGCGATGCTATCGGGCCAAACGGATTCCTAAGACAGCGACTATTTGAAGCTTAAGAAATCGCGCTGATACACGATACGAACAATAAGCCAACGGCCTTAGCCATCCGCCATGAAGGTTTTCTTTCTGTTTCTTGTCGTCATGGGCACGTTAGCCCTCTTTAATCCAGAAATGGACGAGTTTTCATCACACATGAATGATAGGACCCAGACCGAAGCCTCAGACAACGCCCGATTTTCATCTGGTGGCCTGTTGAATGGAGCAATATCTACAGTTAGCACGCTGGCCCGGGCCGCTGCCAACGATCAGTTCGAACGGAGCAGCTATGTGATATGCAGCACGTTCACGTACGACACAAATGGTGGGGCGAGAGGCGGAGAGTGGACCTATTTCGGAGTTGCAGGGCAATTTTTTGAGATCGAGCGGCCGAGCACGACAGATAGTTGATTGCGTGCCGGGTGTACCTTTACAGGCTCACCCAGACCTACTCTCATGCACGCCCTCCAACATCAAGACCCCGAGGTTTTTGGAGCAATCCACCGCGAGATCGAACGTCAAAATGACGGCATCGAACTGATTGCGTCTGAGAATTTTGTTTCGCCTGCGGTTCTTCAGGCACTCGGAAGCCCACTAACCAATAAGTACGCAGAGGGTCTGCCAGGCAAGCGTTACTATGGTGGCTGCCAGTTCGTGGACCAGGCGGAGGATATGGCGCGCGATCGGGCGAAGGAGCTGTTTGGGGCGGAGTGGGTGAATGTTCAACCGCATTCAGGCGCAACGGCCAATCACGCCGTCTACCTAGCGTTCATGAAGCCGGGCGACCGCCTTCTGGGTTTGGACTTAGCGCACGGTGGGCATCTCACACATGGAAGCCCGGTAAACTTCTCGGGCCGTCTGTATGATGCCCACTTCTACGGTGTGGAGAAGGATGGACTGAACGCGGGTCGCATAGATCTCAATCGAGTGCGCGACCGAGCCAAAGAGGTACAGCCTCAGATGATTTCGGTGGGCGCGTCCGCATACAGCCGCGACTTTGACTATGCCACACTGCGCTCGATTGCCGATGAGGTCGGCGCGCTGCTTTGGGTAGATATGGCGCACCCTGCAGGCCTCATCGCCAAGAAGCTTCTGAATGACCCGCTGCCGCATGCGCACGTGGTCTCCACAACAACCCACAAAACGCTACGCGGTCCGCGAGGAGGGATGATTCTCGTCGGGAATGACGTCGAAAGCCCGACCAGAGAGACATTCAAAAGTGGAGCGCCCAAAAGCATTACGCAAGTTTTGGACTCGGCGGTATTCCCTGGTGCTATTGGAGGGCCGTTGATGCATGTGATCGCTTCAAAGGCCGTTGCGTTTGGGGAAGCCTTGCAACCCGATTTTGAGACCTATGCCAAGCAGGTCATCGTGAATGCAAAGGCTATGGCTGCGGCATTTATGGAGGTTGGCTACCAGGTCATTTCCGGCGGAACGGACAACCATCTTTGCCTGATTGATCTGCGCAGTCGAGGCATCACAGGCAAACTTGCAGAAACCATACTTGGCGAAGCAGACATCACCGTAAACAAGAATATGGTGCCCTACGATACAGAGAGCCCGTTCGTAACCAGCGGTATTCGTGTCGGCAGTCCGGCGATGACAACGCGCGGCTTCGGCCCCGATGAATTTAGGCAAGTCGTTGGGATGATTGACCGCGTTCTTTCCGACGCGGAAAACGATTCGTTACGCGCGGACGTGAAGCAGGAGGTTTTGGCGCTGTGTAAGGCGTTTCCGCTCTATTCTTTGTCTGAACTGGGAATGGAAGAGCTGGAGGCACATTAGGAAGCTGGAATTGAATATGCTTTTGTTCCGACATCGTGGTTGGACTTATGTATCCTACGCGTTGGAACGTCACTTGCATGGCAATGTCACGTATGTTTGCGCGCACCAACCAATTCGGAACTGAGACCGACAGGTTGTGTTTGCATCAATCTCTACCCGAATCGCGCTCTGCGCGCAACCTCATTCATGGCGAACGACTTTAGCACAATCCCAGAGTCTGCCTTAACTCGCCTTGGCCACGCGCTGTATCAGCGCGCGCTCGTTCGCAGGGAAGAGGAATCAATTACGGATCCGCGAGGCCAACCAATAGGCTGGCTGCTCGATACCCGTACGCCGATGCTGGATGGCGAGATCTTCGCGGAAATAGGTTCCGTGCTTTCCGAGCGCCTGCTCGCCCGAGGCGTGGAACAGGTTGCGGGGTATGGCTACGGGGCGTTCCCAATGGTTTGCGCAGTACTTACCGCCAGCGATTCCGAACATGTTTTCAAAGGTGGATTCATTCGGGACCGCAGGAAGCCTTACGGCCGCCGCCGGTTGGTTGAAGGTCCGCTCGACAGAGAAAAACCTGTCGCGTTAGTAGACGACATCCTTAACAGTGGGAGGAGCGCCGCAAGAGCAGCGTCGCTATTGAAGACCGATGGCTTCGAAGTTGCTGGAGTGATGACCCTTTTCAATTTTACATGGAGCGGCGGGCGGACGCGTCTTGAAGCTGATGGGCTCTGGGTTGAGTCGCTTCTGGAGTTGAATCTCCGCGAAGGTGCTCGTACCGCTGGAACATCAGGAGACACGGGCGGACGATAAGGTCAGAGTTCGCACAACGAACGTGCGCTCGGCATGGGCGTAGATTCTGGTCTGGCCACAGTTGCTATGATCCGCGCCCTCAGAAAAAAGCTTGAACGCCGCCGCTCGTCCGCTTCTGGTGGTGATGGTGTGGCAGGAGGGCCGCCGATGGCCGGCCTTACAACTGGACCGCGACCAGATGCTGGGCCTGGGGAAGAACGAGCGGGAGAAATGGCGTTCCTCGACCACCTGGAAGAGCTTCGCTGGCGAATCATCAAGGCAATTGGTGCCGTGGCTGTATGTACGGTCGGATGCCTGTTTTTTGCTGAATGGGTGGTTGATCAGCTGTTGCTTGGTCCTACACGGGCCGACTTCTTCATGTACCAGCAATTGGGTATGGATGCGGTTGACGTGGCCCTCCAAAACCGAACAGTCACGGGGCAGTTCTTTGCTTACTTCGGGACGGTACTGGCCACGGGCTTGATTCTCAGTTCGCCCGTCGTCACTTACCAGATCTGGAAATTCCTTGAACCCGGCCTGTATCCCGACGAGAAAAAAGGACTGCGTTTTGCGTCAGTTTTCGCAACGTTCTTCTTCGTTCTAGGGATCTCGTTCGGATACCTCATCCTTACCCCGCTGGCCCTTCAATTCTTTGCTCAGTTTGTGATATCAGAGCAGATCGTCAACGAATTCGATATCTCGCGCTACTTCTCTATGGTGCTCACGTGGTCATTTGGTGCAGGCGCACTTTTTGAGTTGCCCGTTGTTGTCTATTTCCTTGCAAAAATTGGCATTGCAACACCTGAGGTTCTTCGGAAGGGGCGCAAGTATGCGTTCATTGCCATACTCATTTTGGCTGCAATTTTCACGCCACCCGACCCAATGAGCCAGCTCATTATGGCCGCGCCACTATTCCTTCTTTACGAACTTTCGATCTGGCTAGCCGGGTTCGTCACGAAGGGAAACAAGCGTGCGGCGCGGGTTGTGGAGTCCTAATTGCCGGGCTTGAAAGCGACGGGGTACGGAATGCAATCGTGCGTCGTTCTACAGATATGTGCTAAAATGTTAGCCCTTGCCGGATTGATATGAAACGCTTTCTTTTCCTCGCCAGTCTAATAATTACAGTTGCGGCCTCTGGAGTTGTCGCACCAGTTGGATACGGCCAGTCGCCAGAAGACGAGTTTTTCGCCGTTCGAAAAAACTTTACCATCTTTGGTCGCCTGTATGAGGAGTTGGCCGCAGGTTACGTCGACCCGCTTGAGGCCGAACAACTGATGCGCACGGGCATCGATGCGATGCTCGCGACGCTGGACCCGTACACGGTTTTCATCGATGAGGCCGATAACGAAGACATCGATATTATTACTCGTGGGCGCTACGGCGGCGTTGGACTTGGCGTGGATGAACGCGGAGGGAAACTGGTCGTAGTCACTCCCTTTGAGGGCTACAGCGGATACGAACAGGGCATTCGGGCGGGAGATGTCATCGCAATGATAGAAGGACTGAGCACGGAAGGGATGTCATCGTTGGAGGCGCGCAACCTACTTCGAGGTGCACCAGGCACGACGGTATCCTTGGAAATCGAACGCGAAGGAGAACCCGGCCTCCTCGGTTTCGTGCTCACACGAGCCGAGATTCAACTAGACAACGTGACTTTTTCGGGCTGGGTTGGAGATGCCAGCGACGGCTTCGGCTACGCGAGGCTAGAGCGCTTTACCCAGGAAGCCGGCAACGAAGTGCGCCAAGCTATTGAGCGTATGAGAGGAGAGCGCGGATTAGAGGGCTTTGTTCTGGATTTGCGGGGGAACCCGGGCGGCCTCCTCGAAGCAGCAGTTGACGTGACCAGCCTGTTTCTACCCGGCGGTACTGCTGTGGTGTCCACGCGTGGTAGAGCCGCGGAGTCTGAACGCACATTTTCAACGCGAGGGGGGGCCGTTGCGCTGGACGTCCCGCTCGTCGTGCTCGTGGATGGCAGTAGCGCGTCGGCGTCAGAAATCGTAGCTGGAGCACTCCAGGACCATGATCGCGCCGTTATTGTTGGTGAAACAACGTTCGGAAAAGGACTTGTTCAGGTCGTCCGTTCCCTTCCCTACAACACGTCCATCAAATTGACAACTGCGAAATATTACACGCCAAGTGGCCGACTGATTCAGGCGGTCAATTATGGTCGAGACGGTGAAGGCGGAACGGCAGAGCGTGTGCCAGATTCCCTCCGCCATCCGTTCACAACGATGGGCGGGCGTACGGTATTTGATGGGCACGGCATCGAGCCGGATGTGACAGTTTCACTCGGAGAGGTAAGCACACTGGAGGAAGCACTGGTTCGAAACGCCGCTTTTTTCCTCTTCGCCAATCATTATGCCGCCGAGCATCGAACACTCCCTGAAGCTTTTACTGTAGATGATGACTTGTTGGAGGAATTCAAAGACTATCTCGATACAGAGGATTTCGAGTACAGCACGCGCTCCGAACGCATGCTTGATGAGCTAGAAACCGATCTCGAAGAAGCAGGTTATGAATCGGCATTGATTGATCTTGAAGATCTCCGCGACGAAATTGCCGATGCAAAAGAAGAGGACTTTGAGCGACACGCACCTCGCTTGAGGGAGCGACTACGCCGGGAGATCCTCTCTCGATTCGTTGGTCAGTCGGAGCAGATCCGTCAGTGGCTGGACACAGATCCTCAGCTCAAAAAGGCGCTCGACATTCTTACAGACAATGAGGCGTATCTCGCAGTCCTTGAACCGAGATAAGGCGAGGACCTCGGCTCCGTTCGCTGCCGACTGATAGGCATATCTTCGGAAGATCCTGCCCCTCTCTTTCCAAATCGGTTATATGGACATCTTCCTATTGCTGTTCGCCGGTGCGGTGGGGGGATTCATCGCAGGGCTTGTAGGCGTTGGGGGAGGCATCATTTTCGGTCCCGTCCTTTTCTTCTACTTCCAAGCGCAAGGCATTCAGGATCCAGTTCTTACACCGTTGACACTCGGCACCAGTCTGCTATGTACGTTTTTCGCCGCATTATCGGGCGCGATTGCGCAACATCGAAAGAAGGCTATCGACTGGCAGACGGCAGGTATTTCGGGAGGATTTGCCGCGATCGTCGTGGCTGTTCTAACAGTGTTCGTGACGACAAAACCGTGGTATAGCAAGGAGGAATTTCAGGTCGTCCTCGGCGCAGTTCTGATTGCTGTTGTTGTGCGATCGCTTTTGAAAGATGACAAGCAAGGAAACTCGCTATCCACAGAAGGAGCGAGAAAGAATGTGGGCTTTCTCGCCCTAACCGGCGCGGGGGCAGGGGCTGTTTCTGCCGCGGCGGGTATAGGAGGTGGCGTGGTCATGGTTCCGGCTTTTAACGGACTCGTGCGCCTCCCGCTGAAAATTGCAGCGGGCACGTCTACGGCCGCAATCACATTCATAACTGCGATCGGCGCGATTGTCTACGCAATCCAAGGCATTGGTGTAGATGTACCAACATCCGCCGCAGGGTATGTGGATATGCGAGAAGCACTGCTGCTCGGAGCACCAGCGATCGTCACCGCGCGCATCGGTGTCTCAACGGCCCACCGGATCAATGTCCGGTGGGTCCGCTACAGCTTTGCTGCGTTTGCAGGCGTCGTGGCTGTCCGTCTTATCTGGAATGCTGTAGGAGCACTCTGATCGGACGACGATCTAGACCGCTCCGTCTGCACCGACGACGAACGTGACTTTGCAATGCGTGCGGTAAATAAAGCTGCCGTCGTCCTGCACGATCATCTCGAACGATTCGACCCAAATGTGCTTCACGTTATTGACGGTTTTGCTGACTTCGTTAAAGGCAGCTTTTGCGGCTTCGCTGAATCCGGCTGTGGACTGCGAGGAGACTTCAATGGTTTTGGCGATAGACATGGTCTTGGGGGATGTGAGTGAGCATGGCGGCTATGAACCGCAGGGCTTGGATGGTACGAAAAGCGAAGAACATCTGCCGTTAGCAGGGCTGAACAGCAACATTCTAACGGCCCGTCCCGTGGATTGGCATTGTGTCGTGGCCCACTCTACGCCCACCCACAAATCTTGAATGCCCGGGCAATGGGCTGGCGACTTGCCGCGTTGTGAGACCGCCAACTATTTGAGAAACTGCACGGGCTACGCTCTCGTAGAGGGCAAGTCTGTGTACGTTTACGAGACATCAGCTCACGCGATTCACGCCCCATGAAAAAGGTACTCCTTCTTTCCGTTGTTCTATTGGTTGGATGTAAACAGCCCGCGCAGTCTCAGAATCAAGCGACTACTCCTCCGCCTCAAAGCATTCAGGGTGCACTCAATAATGTCGAAGACAGGTTGGACATCAGTCGCCGGACGGCCATCACGCGCGCCGTTGAAACAGTGGCCCCGGCCGTTGTGTCGATCAACGTAATTGAAGTGCGGCAGGTCCGCTACCGCGATCCGTTTGCGGGCGACCCGTTTTTTCAAAGGTTCTTTGGCCAGCGTCCAGACCGCGTCTACCAGCAGCAGGTTCAGGGCGTCGGGTCTGGTTTTGTGATTTCACCAGACGGGTACATCGTCACTAACGACCACGTGGCGGGCAACGCAACGAAGATCACGGTTGCCTTTCCGGATGGGTCGCAGCTGCCGGGTGAATTGATCGGGTCGGACCCAGAAACCGACATTGCGCTAGTGAAAGTAAATCCGCCTGAGCCTCTTCCATACCTCGCATTTGATGATGATCACGATGCTATTGTCGGCGAATGGGCGGTTGCGCTGGGCAACCCGTTTGGCCTCTTCGAAGCGGCGGACCCATCCGTTACGGTCGGCGTGGTTAGTGCCATCGGTCGTGATTTTGCACCACAGGAAGGCCGCGTCTTCCGCGACATGATCCAAACGGACGCAGCGATTAATCAGGGGAACTCAGGTGGACCCCTTGTGAATGCGCTTGGCCGAGTGATTGGGATGAACACGTTTATTTATTCACGCTCGGGAG
>JAHEJB010000025.1 GCA_024639085.1 Rubricoccaceae bacterium
TCGTGCTTCGCGTAAATGCGGATAGAACCACCGTGCGTGGGCAGTTCCTCGACGTCGAAGATTTCCATTCCGTGTGCAGCGAACACCTTGCCAACGCTAAGCAGCGAGAAGTAACTGAAATGCTCGTGGTAGATGGTATCGAACTGGTTTTTCTGCATCAACCGGAGCAAATGTGGAAACTCCATCGTGATCGTTCCGTGCTCAGCCAACAACGTTTTCATCCCCGAAACAAAGCTGTTGAGGTACGGCGTGTGGGCGAGGACATTATTGCCGAGGATGAGGTCGGCCTGGATGCCTTCCTTAATCATTTCCTGAGCTTCGTCTTCTCCGAAAAACGCAACCCGAGTCGGGATTCCTTTTTCTTCTGCGGCTCTCGCGACGTTCGCAGCGGGCTCCACGCCCAGGCACGGAATCTCTTTTTCGACAAACCACTGGAGCAGGTAACCATCGTTTGAGGCAAGCTCAACAACCTGACTGCTCTTGTCGAGTTTGAGTCGCTCGGAGATCATCTCTACGTAGTTCCGGGCGTGCTCCAGCCACGAGGCGGAGTACGACGAGAAGTAGGCGTACTCGGTAAATGTGGCGTCGGGCTTGATGTATTCGTCGAGCTGCACCAGGTAGCACGCCTCGCAGACAAAGGCATGGAGAGGATAGAAGACTTCGCCTTTGTTCAGGTCCTCTGGGCGCACCACATTCTGACACGGAGGGCTGCTACCCAGGTCTATAAATGTATACCGCAGCGGAGTGTGGCAAAAGCGGCACTTCAGGCCGGGGATCTTCGAGATAGCCGGAAGGGAAGTTGATTGAGGTGAGGAGGCAATCTGCATAGTCTTTTTCAGAACGGCATTGTCAACTGGAGTGGCATGGAAGCTGAATTGCGGAATGGGTCCCCGCCTTCGCGGGGATGACGAATTGGTGTTCAAGCGATTTCCACAGAGGCCCACCGTAGATCCACGCCAACTCTTCCTTCCTCAAGCAACGCTTTCAGATGAGCAATGCGAGAGTACCGCTCACCTTCAAAAATATCAGGAGCGAGATCGAGATCTCGAAGCGCTTCGTAAACCTGCGTAGCGCCATCGCGAACTGTCCATGTAGGCCTCCAGCCTAGACGTTCCGCGATTTTATCAAAACTAACGCGATAGGACCGTGAGTCCGGGCTTGCGCCATCGGCGAAGGAAACCCGACATTCTGGAACGACCTCGCCGACGATGGTTGCAACCTCACGAACCTGATAGTTCTCTGATGACGAGCCGACATTAAACGCCTCGTTGTGAACGGCTTCTTGAGGTGCTTCAAGTGCTGCCAGAAACGCAGTGCATACGTCCTCAACATGGACTAGCGGTCGCCAAGGGGTACCGTCCGACTTCATTCGAATCTGACCTGTCGACACCGCCCATGCCGTCAAGTTGTTGACGACAAGATCAAATCGGAGGCGTGGCGAAAGCCCATAAACCGTCGCATTCCGCATAAACACAGGCGAAAACGAGTCTGAAGCAAGTGGGCGAACGTCTCGCTCGGCCAGCACCTTCGCGGTTCCATAAGGTGTTACAGGATTGAACTCGGCTTCTTCCGTAACGCTGGCCTGCCCGGCAGCACCGTAGAGGCTGCACGAACTGGAGAAGATGAACCGCCGAACGCCTGCTTCTTTCGCGATCTCAGCCAATCGAACCGTTGCACGGTGGTTGATGGCGTAGGTCAAATCGGGGTCGAGGTTGCCGAGCGGATCGTTGGAGAGGTTGGCAAGGTGTATGACCGCATCAAATCCGTCGACATCAGCAAGTTCAACGTCGCGCAGATCCTTTCGGGTTTCGGGGATTGCGACGAGTCCATTCTCGTCGAACAAACACCCTTCGAACAAGTCTGCATCGAGGCCATGAACTTCATGTCCGGCGGTTAGCAGGAATGGCGTCATTACCGAGCCGATGTAGCCCTTATGTCCGGTCAGAAGAACCTTCATGCATGGGTACCGCGTGGTTTTGCGAATGTCGAATCGGAGAAGCGAACAGGAGGTTGGGCCGTCCGTTGCCAGGGCCAGCGCTTCCACCCGAAGTAATTGTCTGGGCTTGGTAGAAGTGCCCGTCGGATAGCTGCAGGACGAGCGGCGTAGCCAATCGTCGCGACATAGGCGGCTACCCTGTCAGCAAAGTTGAGGTCAGCATTTCCGACCGCTTTCCAAAAATTGCGAAACGTCCGGAGCGTCGCCATCGGCGATGCATCCCTCCGCTCGCCGGTTTCCCGCGTAGCCCATTCCTCACGCGTCATAAAGAAGGTGCTTTCAGCATGCACACGGAAGGAAAAGAGGGGCTCGGCTATGTACTTAAATGAACCAAGCAGGGCTGCGTGTGCAACGATTAACCTATCGGACCCGTGGAATTGATGTCCGCCTACTCGCTCTAACACACTCCGCCGAAATAGACCGTGAATGGGAGCATTCACGTCGTTGCTTTGAAGCACCGCGTGATACCGATGGGTCAAATCTTGAGGCAACGACCGCTCCAGCTTTTGATCGTAATCGACGGCGCGACCATCGGGGGTGATGTGCAGTCCCCGCTCAGGAATCGCTTGCAGAGGTTGGTTGGCCTCGTCAATCAACACACAGCGGCTGTAAGCCAGGCTCGCAGCTGGATCGTTATCAAGCGCCGCAACTAGACGCTCGAGGAATTCAGGAGCGTGGCGATCGTCATGTGCAGCAAGACAAAAGTATTTGCCTGCGGCTAATTCAATTGCCTGGTTCGAATTTAGAAGTGCCCCGATGTTCGTTTCGTTCCGGACATATCGAACACGCTCATCAAGGGCAACCATCTCGCGAGCGATGGCCTCCGTCTCATCTGTTGAGGCGTTGTCCGAGATAATCAGCTCGAAATCCCTGTAGGATTGCCGCAGAAAGTCTTCGATGGCCTCGCGTAGATAGCGAGCACCATTAAAAACCGGCAAACCGATAGAAACGGAAGGGAAAACGGACATTGCGAAGTGTGAAGTACACACTACGATGCAACTCGCGAACCGCCCACCATTCTGACATTTTGAGAGCCGTTTGGGTGACGCGAGCATTACGCTAGCGTAACGTAGCATCCACAAAAAAGGGCAGCCCACGTTGGGCTGCCCTTGCAAAGCCGGAAGGGAATTCAAGTCAGGCTGGGCTTGCGACGGGTTGGGGCGACGCGCCGTCCCCGGCGAGCACTCCTTCCCCTACAAGTTTGATTTTAAGCTGTTGCTCGATCCAGGCGTAGGTGCGGGCGATTCCTTCCTCCAGCGCAATCTTTGGCTCCCAGTCGAGCACTTCGCGGAGTTTCGTGTTGTCGGAGTTGCGGCCTCGGACGCCCATCGGGCCGTCGATATGCACATGCTCGATCTCTATGCCAGCTGAATCGGCAGCAATGTCGGCCAACTTATTGATGGTCACCATCCGGTCGCGGCCAAGGTTTAGGGGCTCGCTGTAATCGCTCATCATTAAGCGATACACGCCTTCCACGCAATCATCCACGTGCATGAACGAGCGCGTCTGCTCGCCATCGCCCCAGATGTCAATCTGCGGTGATCCGCCGGGGCTGCCTTCCTTGCCACCTAGGAGCTTTGCGGACGCCGTCTTGCGGCACATCGCTGCTGGCGCCTTTTCGCGACCACCTTCCCATGTGCCCAACTCGCCGTACACGTTGTGGAAGCGCACCGTGCGCGTTTCCATGCCGTACTGCTTGCGGTAATGATAAGCCAGTTGCTCGGTGATCAGCTTCTCCCAGCCGTAGGCGTCTTGGGGTTGCGCCGGATAGGCGTCGTCCTCTTTGAGGGGTTTCACCTCGGCCTCCGTCTGGAGGTACTCGGGGTAGACGCACGCGCTGGAGGTGTAGAGGTAGCGCTTCACGCCGGCCTCGCGGGCTGCCTCCATCGTGTGCGTGTTGATGAGGATGTTGTTGTGCAGGATCTCGGCATGGTACTTCGAGATGAAGCCCATCCCGCCCATGTCGGCCGCCAGGGCGTAAACGTGCTCCATGCCGTGGCAGGCTGTCTGGCAGTTCTCCCAGCGGCGAAGGTCGAGGAGGTGGAACTCATCGGCGGAGGTAGGAGCGAACTCGGGCTCCTTGATGTCTACGCCGCGGACCCAGTAGCCCTTCGACTTCAGATAGTTAACAAGATGGTGGCCAATGAAGCCGCCTGCGCCAGTGACTAGTACGCGAGGTTTGGGCATGGGATAAGTAGATTGAGAAGGAGTTGGAATCGTCGCGATTAGCGAACCGAAGTTACCGTGAAACGCTTCTGTTTCCTTTCCTGTCGCATTTGTCGGGCGAATTCGATCATAAAGCGAGGAACGACGCGGGAATACCGTTTCCAAAGTCGGCGTGGTTCCATTGCGAGACGGAACGCCCATTCCATCCCCAGCCTTTGCACGACGGCGGGCGACTGGCGCAACTGCCCCGCGTGGAAATCAAACGCGGCGCCGACTGCCAGCATCACAGCAGGAATCCGGCCTTTGTGCGCCGCACACCATCGCTCCTGTCGTGGACAGCCAAGACCGACAAACACAATCCTCGCCCCCGATTCACATATTTCGGTGAGGTATGCTTCATCCTCCGCGACTGTCAAAGGACGAAATGGCGGGGAGATAGCGCAGGCGATCTGGAGACCTGGTGCAAGCTTTGGGAGCCGCTCTGCTAGTAAGTCCAGAGTGCCCTGGGTTGAGCCATAAAGTCCGATTGGGATTCCTGCCTTCGCTGCGGCACGGCAAAGATGCAATGTCAAATCGGGACCATAGACACGCGAGGCATCCTCAATACCCAGCTTTCTCAGCGCGTTTACAAGGGACATCCCGTCGGGCAAATTGAGATCGGCTTCGTTGAGTACATGCTGAAAACTGGCGTCATCTTGAGCCTCAATAACGCCGTGAGCGCCTGTTGCGCAGACGTACTTCGACGCGCCCGTTTTTGCCCATGCCATCACCGCATCCGTGGTATCTGCGTAATTCGATGCGTGTACACGTGTTCCTAGAATGATCCGACTGTTGCGTACATCAATGCCCACGTTGGAGCCTCAAGTTTGTGTTATGTAGGAGTCAGGATTCTGCGGGTCTTCCTGATCGAGCGCCTTACGGGTCGCTCTACTTTGGTTGCTTTATTGAAGCACTGCCCGCGTGGGGTGGACGTAACAATGCGGAAACCAGGAATCATTTACACCCCATTACCCTTCCGATTGGGCACGTTCGTACACCATATCTCAACACCCAACAATCCGGCATTGGGGTCATCCGCCCGTGTTGTTCTGGCCGGCACCACGACGCGTTTGGTCGGGCGTATGGCAGACTGTACGAGTCGTAGTTCTTCTACGGTAGCGGACAAACCCACAGACCTCGACGGTCATGCCCCGAATTCTCTTAGGATCGAAGCTAATTTTACGACCATGCAGTCTACGCTCTTCACTCATCCAGAACTCCCTGCTGGTGACCAAACGCCTCACCGTTTTGATTTGCAGAGGATTCGATACAAGGACTTTCCTCCCGGATGGGGCCACCTTATGATTCCTACTCATTCACGTGCCGCTTCTCTCTCGGGATTATCCCTTTTCACGCCCTGCACGAAGAAAGCGATCTGGTTTCATCGCACCGCATGGGTTGCAACTAAAATATTCGGCCACATTGCGCTGCCAGGCCGCGTTGCAACTTGGACTAGCCCTCTCTCTGACGACGCTGCTCTCGAATTGACAGCCAGGGTGACTACCAAAATTGGCGAGTTTGATTCCGTCGCCGGCTACAAGCGGATGCAGCCTGGCCGCAGAGGATTTGCTCTCCTCTTGCTTAAGGGGTCCGAAGCCGTCGGTTTTCTGAAGCTGCGAGAGGATTCTTCGGACGCGCTGCGCGCCGAACGCCAGGCGCTGTTGAGTCTGGCTGAATTCCGACCCAGAACATTTACCACGCCCACGGTCATCGACTTTGGGACCGTGCACGGATGGCAGTTCCTTTTGACAACGGCTCTTACATCTCGACCCCATCGCGTTCCCGACGGAGCGCCGATAATGGACATCGTCTCCGAAATCGACTCGGCGCTCTCAACGTTGCCCAAACCGTCCGATGCTACTGACGCTTGGCGGCCTATGCATGGCGATTTTACACCTTGGAATCTGAGACGTACGAAAGAAGGCCGGCTGATCTTGTTCGATTGGGAAGATGCATCCTGGGGGCCAGAAGGGGCAGACGAAGTGCTCTTCCGCGCTACCGACGCGGCCGTATCTGGTCGCGAAGTCTCGCACTCTTCGGCGTCTGAAGCCATCAGCTTGTGGAGAACTGTCTTTACGGAACGGTTGGACGACACGGAGCGCGAAACGAGACTATCAACTCGCGTCCTTCAAGCTCTCGCAGAGATGGAAGCATAGCGAACGAACTTGGATGACCTCGTGCGAGATCTGTAGCAGTAGAGGATGACCGACAATATTCTACTCCGGTTGCGGTCGCGATCGCGATCACCAAGGCCGCAATTTCATGGAGTAATTCTCTCAAGCTGGTTCATGGCCAGATATTTGTAAGCAGTAGGTTCTTAGGGGAATGTCGTCGCACAGCTTTCCGTAATGAACCAGAGAGGCGTTACCTGGACGCCACATTTCAGCACAATTTAGAGGAATTCCGCAGAACCTCGATGTCCAAACCTACCCCAGACCTGGAAGCGTTTTCGTTTGACGCTCACATTATTGCAGGGACGACCTCTTCCCAAAATACGATCGCTGAGAACGGAATGCGGACCGTCAGCGAGGCAAAGGTACAAGGCCTGAATCCGGAGGGTGAACTGTTCGATCGCTGGATCGGGCAATTGGATTCAAGACAAATTCCATACGTCGTGCTTCATGGGTACGAAGCGTTTCCAAAACAATTCTCAAGCGACGTTGATTACGCCATCGTAGAGTCATTTTGGGATGATGTCACGTCCGTTCATCGTCAGTTGGGGACGTGGGGATCTTGGCGGCGAGTCCAAAGTCTGCGGCATGAAGCCACCGCGTCGTACGACGTATTCATGCACCGCGACATCCCAGGCTGCAACCTGAAATTGGATTTTTGTTCTGACTATGTTCGGAATGGAGCTGTTTTGATCCGAGACGAAGCGTTGGTCGACGGACGAAGGCGCCACGATGGATTCTCGATCCCGGCGGCGAATGTAGAATATGCCTACGTTCTCGCCAAGGGACTGGCGAAACGCAAAAGCTTCGCCAGCCTCAAACCGGTCTTGCGACGCCTCCAATTGGAAGACCATATTGGCTGCCGAGAGCGAACGAAGGAACTAATCGGAGAGGAGGGCGCGAATCAACTTGAAGCATTTCTTTCTAGCGAGCAATCACTATTTGACGTTAATCGATTCAGACAACACCTTCTCAAAACACATAAATCTGGACTCAAGCACAAATTCAAGGAACTCGTCCGAATCGCAAACCGATTTCTGAATCCAACCGGGTTTTCTGTGGCAGTCCTTGGTCCCGACGGCGTTGGAAAATCGACAGTGATTGATGGTCTGAAGCAAGCGATATTCCCGGCATTTAGGCGCATCGACCAATTTCATTTTCGGCCAAATATGTTTGAGCCCCAGGGTGTCGATACGCCACACACCAATCCCCACGGCGCGACGCCACGATTTGCTCTTGTGGCACTGGCTAAGATTTTCTATTACTACTTCGATCACCTGCTCGGTAACGCTTTAAAAGTTTGGCCCTTGAAAACACGGAGTTCCTTGGTGATTTTCGATCGATGTTTCGATGACATCATTGTCGACCCTCGGCGATTTCGCATCGGGGGATTCAAAACTGTAGCGCGTGTACTTCGCCGGCTCCTACCAAAGCACGATCTTGTGATTGTCCTCGATGCAGAACCATCGAACATAATCGCTCGCAAACAAGAACTATCCCTGAACGAGTTGCTTCGCCAGCGTGATGTCTATGCCGACTTTGCTGCACAAGAGTCGAACTATATGCTGATCGATGCCAACAAGAAACCGGAGGAAGTCATAGCGTCTTGTTATCGCGCCGTGGTCGACGAATTGGCGAAACGCTTGAGCGAGTAGAATGGCAACTCGGTTCAACGTACTGATGTCGGCGTATGCGTGTGAGCCAGGTAAGGGATCCGAGCCTTGGGTCGGATGGAACTGGTGTCGCCAGATGGCGCAGCTTCACGATGTCACCGTCGTCACCCGAGCAAATAATCGTAAGCCCATCGAGGCTGCGCTGGAAAACCACTTAGGGGCGACACCAAACTTCCTCTATTACGATCTACCCAGACCGTTTGTCTCCCTCAAGAAGAAAGGCCTTCTTCCGACGGCGACGTACTACGCCTTCTGGCAACTGGGTGTCGCCATTCGCTTACGCAAGCAAGTTCGTGCATACGACGTTATCCACCACGTAACCTTCAACTCCTTTGTTCTACCAGGTTTCTGGTGGCTAACACGCGGGAAGAAGGTCGTTGGCCCACTTGGCGGAGGGATGACGACCAAAACCGAATACTTGCCGCTTTTTCGAGGAAAACGCTGGAAGGAGCGTCTGCGGACGCTTTTTGTACGGTTTGCCGTATACCTTCCTCCAACCTACTTGGCGATTCGAACAGCGTCGCACATCCTTTGTGCAAACCGCGAAACGCAAAACCTCCTGTCGCATCTGGCCCACAACCGCTGTTCGCTATTGTTGGAAACAGCGTGTGATATCAGAGAGAAAGAAGACGAGCTATCCAACAGGGTGACACCTACCGATTATGTTACCGCACTCTGGGTGGGATCATTAGAACCCCGCAAAGGCCTTGAGTTGGGCCTACGTGCATTGGCTCGCGTCCCCAATATTTGCCTGGAAATCGTTGGTTCAGGCGACGAACGCGACTACTTGGAGAAACTTGCCGAGGGCCTTCGAGTCACTGATCGCGTGATGTGGAGGGGACGTTTGTCCCATGAAGAAATCCTCCCCGCCATGGCTAGGTCGGATTTGTTCCTCTTCACAAGTGTCCGCGACACTTCCGGCAACGTCGTGCTTGAAGCTATGAGTTCAGGGCTTCCCGTCGTTGCCATCAACCATCAGGGAGTGGCGGACATACTGAATGCCGACTGCGGAATTCTTGTTACCCCTGGGACCATTGAGCAGACGGTTGACGGATTAGCACAGGCGATGGAAATCCTCTCGCGAGATGCGCCGCTAAGAGAAACACTCGGAAGTAACGGTAGAACAAGGCTCGCTGAACAGTTCAGCTGGACGAAAAATCGTGATGCGATGAACGCAGTGTACGAGGCCGTTGTCTCAGACGAGTCATCGCATCAATGATATCCGCAAGAAGCGTGCATAGAGGATTGATCGTCTTATCCCTTGGCTCGACCCAACTGGAGACCTCCGGAACGGAGTGACACTCCGGATTCCGCCAACTTCGAAATACCTCAACTAGTTGACAGACGTGTTGCGCTCTCTAATCGCTTCTTTGTAGATGTCGAGCAGAAGCTCATAATTGGCAGCCGCGGCATACGTGTCCTCGAAAGATTTCCTCGCCCCCTTTCGCAAAGCTGCGTACTGTTCTTTTTCCGCGAGTACGGATTGAACAGCCTCGGCAAGGGCAATAGAATTCCCAGGATCAAAGCGCTTTCCGTTCACACCGGGAGCAATCATCGTTCGCATGGTGCCAAGATCGCTGGCTACAATTGGAAGGCAGCTTGCAAACGCTTCGATTATTGTCATGGGCGTTCCGCCCTCATACCACTCAGAGGGAAACAAAAGCACGCCGGCGTCCCGCATGAGTGCAAGGACATTGGTTCGATCCCTCCAGCCTAACCATTCAATTCGCTCGTTTGCGCATGCCGCTTGAACCTCAGCGGCGAGCGGACCATCTCCGACAATGATGAGCTTAGGAAGTCTGTCCGTAATGTCATCGTTCCAGGCTTGAAGAAGAGTGCGAATCCCTTTGGCTGCATCCAGCCTACCGACAAAGAGTGCGAAGCCGCCCGAGCCGGTTCCCATACCCGGATCTTCGTCAAGAAAGTTCGGCTTAACCGCCATTTTGTTCACGGGCAACTCGCCCTGGACAAATTTTTCGCGAGCAAATTCTGTGATCGCGATATAGCGGTCAATCGCGTTGCCCCACGTGCCTATAGCGCGATGGGTAGCATTCATCGTAGCTACCGCTGCAGAGGCAATTCGGCTGCCCTTATAGCACTTGTGTTTAATTGCAGGCGCGGCGAACGACTTGCCTATGCAGGTTTCACAGGGCCGTCCGTCCCGATGAAGCAAAGCGCCTGGGCATACGAGCCGATAATTATGCAATGTCTTGACTACCGCCGCTCCCGCTTTGCGCGCCCCCCAGTAAGCGGCTGGCGAAATGAGCGGCAACGTGTTGTGAAAATGCACAACGTCGACCTTTTTTTGGCTGACCAATTCGCCGATTTCCGCGCCCACGTTACCGTTCCATACGGTTCGCTGGGCTAGAAGAGGAAGACTGAGTCCATCTATGTCGTCGTTGTGGGCCGTGTAGCGCAGCACATCGTGCCCTTTTCTCCTTAATAGACGTCCTTCAGCTTCAAATACGCTGTCCTCGCCACCTCCGATTTGGTAAAAATTATGGACTTGCAGGACGCGGGGGAGCCGGCCATCCCCATGCCACTCGGCGCGAGGGCTCAATGGCTGGCGCATCTGCGGCGTAGCCGAGTGGCTCGGGCGTAGGGGATTGATCGTTGTCGTCGGAGAGAACATGTGGATAATGGCGGTGCACATAGGCAGCACCAATACCCACACCAAAGACGGTCCAGAACCAAATACCTCCCATTGGGCCTTCGAAATAAACGTCAAAGGCGGCGTTTAAATGCATGGCAAGCCAGTATGCGACGAGGACCGCAAACACAGCCATCCACGGTGACGCCTTTGCTTCGCGGGCGCGCCACCAGGCACGGATCAACGTTGCGAGCCACGCCAGTTGGAGAAGTATCCAAAGAAGCGCACCCGGCACACCCATCCGGGCCAAAATGGTCATATGCCCGTTGTGCGGACTACGAAGCGAGGGGGCGACGAGGAAGCCATCGTCTTTTGCCAGGTTGATGCCAAAGCCCTTGCCAGTCCAGAAATACTCGCCCCGAACGGTGTAGTTATAAATCTGGTCCCACCAGTCAAGGCGCCACTCCTTGGTTCCCTCCAATGAGTCTGACTCGCTCTGGCCGAAGACGCTCTGGATGTTTGTCCAGAGCTGCTCAACGGATATATCGCGCGTTCCGCCCTGGATCTGGACGACCGGGCCGACTATGAGACCGATTACAAGGAAAAATGCAAAAGCGTATGCGAGCTTTCCAATGCGGGCCTCTGGCGGGCGCAACACAAAACCGACGGCAAGTGCGGCGATAAAGGCGACCATTCCTCCTCGGTTACTCACCACAATGATACCGGCGTTGAGAACCAGCACGGCAATGAGGAGCGGACGGCGCCGCATCAAGCCTACCATCAGGAAGACGGTGATTCCTGCCATGTGAACCATGATGTCGCCTCCCTTGGCCTCGAAGACGCGCGCAACACCATCGGCCCAGGGGAGGTAGGGAATGGATTGCTCGGCCACCTTGAAGGTTAGGTAGATGATGCCTATACACGCGAGCATCACTTTGATGAACACGCTGTATTGCCTAACCAAATCACCGATCCGCTCAGGTCGCTCAACTAGTAGGGCAGCCACGATTAAGGCGAACAACCCATAAAGGATCTGCATCGAATCGCGCGGCGCGGCGATGCCGTACACACCTACGTAGGGTACCATGCGAACCACGGCAAGAGCAACAAGCCCGCAAAGCAGCCAAACCACGGGTAGTCCGGCGAGTTTGGGCAATGTGCTCGCCCGAAAAAGCTGGACGATGCCGAAAACGAGTACAATCTCGCCAACGAAAACTGGAGGCACACCCCAGTAGGCGAATCCGCGCGCGAATAACGCATACCCCAACAATGCCAACCCTAACAAGAGAAGGTAGCGGTCGCCGCTTCTTATCGGCGATGGAGAATCAATCCTTGCAGGGCAGTAGGTCAGGTTCATCTAATTGCGAGGTCGCAAGCAAGTCCTTTAGCACTAAGTAGGGTTGCTCACAAATCGTGCCGCACCAACAAGCAGGTTGTACTGGCTCTGAATGTTGTCAAGAAGAACCTCCCAACTGAACTCATGGGCAACCCGCGCGCGCGCTGCGCGGCCCATATTCTCGCGCAGAGTCCGGTTGGACGCCAGTTCCTGCATGGCTTCGCTCAAATCGTCGACCGTCTGCTTTGGTGAGTTCGCGGCAACAGCAACCCCGCACTCGGGAGTTACCTGGAGGCCCGGTCCCCCCAGAGCAAGACAGATAACCGGTTTTCCAGCCGCCATTGCCTCAAGCGAGGCATAGCCGCCACTGTCATGAAAACTCGGATGAACAAAAACATGCGCTTTCGACAGCTCATCCAGTGCACAATTGCGTGAAATGCGGCCCGTGAAGTGAACCTGCTTCCCAACTCCCAATTCCGATGCGAGCGTTTCAAGGCGCGACCGCTCCGGACCATCCCCAACGATCCAGTACTCTGCGCTCCCAACAGGATCGCCGGGCGCTGCCGTCACCATTTTGGCAAAGGCCCGGATTCCTAAGCCGTAGCCTTTCCAGTGTAAAATGCGCCCTACGCTTATGAACCTGATGGACTCACTCTTGGGAGCAGAAAGCTGTCCTAGTCGGTCTATTTCATCTAAACGCAAGGCCACCGATCCATTGACACTGATATTCTTCCCCCCTACTTGCCTGATGCGTGCGGCAGTCTGATCTGTCGTTGCCAGCGTAACTGTGGCTCGATGTGCTGTGCGGCGCACAAAAGGATCTAAACTGGCCAATGTCCGCACCGCATCTCTCATGAACTCGAACACAAATCCTTTCCAGCCAAACGACGCGTAGAAAGACTTCGGCGCTGATTCACCTCCCCCAACGGGACCCCAAAGAAAGGGCGCTTCGACCGACGCCGCGGCACTGGGTGACCAGTAGCGCATGAACGAAACATGATGCACTAGATCAAACCCGATCTTCTGGTCCAACGTACGCGCCAAGGCCCCCGCCCCAAGATTCCAGAAATAGTAATGAAGTTGTTCCGCCAATCCTCCCCTATCTATACCTTCTTCCCAATGGCGACGATTCTCGAAGGGTAATCGATAGTATTCAACATTCAATCCGCTGACGGGACGTAACGCCAACTCCTTCTCGATCACCTTGCGAAAACCCGCGTAGGCAAGCACCCATACATCGTGCGTATCGGCCATGCCTTTGGCAAAATTCCAGCCTTGCCCCGGCTCCGATCCTCTATTTGGCCCGCATGCAAAGGCAACCATTAAAACCTTCATGCGCTCACTCGAAAGTTTCTTCCGAATGGGCGGTCGAACGTCCCTATGGACCTTTGCCAGCGCGGGTGACATCATTATACAACTGACCCAATTGGATGGCGGGAAATGTTACCGGCCCGGTCTGAAGAAGCCGTTGTACTCTCCTCGGCTTCACTTTTGAGCAATTTCGGAATCATCACCAACACCTCGGTAACATAAGAGAGAATTTCGGAGCAAATTGCGCCAAGAACTCCAAATACACCCGTTAGCGCAACACCGAGCGTTGCCGCTATCCCCACGGCGCCAACCCGTGCCTGAAATGCGGCTTTCGGCCGTTCCTGAGCCCGTAGCACAGCCATTAGCAGCCCGGAGGCCACCGCAAAGAAGGGAAGAATGGCTATGAGCCATATCAATGCAGGCTCTACAACGTATTGGCCTCGGTACATCCAAGCCACAATCGACTTTCCAAAAAGACCCACTAGAAATGCATAGCCGAGGGCGAGCCCGCCAAGCGCAATTCCGAGATTGCGGACGGTTGACGAAAAACGTCCTATTGACTTTGCTTTCACGAAAACGGGAATGGCCAACAGAACGAGCGCCGAAAATCCTTGAAGCGCCGGCATGGCCAGATTAAAAAGGGCCCGCAATGTGCCGCTTCCCTCCAATCCGACAAAAAGTGGAAGAACCAGGAATGGCAATGAACCATGCAGCCATTGAAGTCCACCGGTAGCCGACGCCCAGCGACCGTATTTCCAATGCTCCAGACGAACCGCTTTGCCGAGGCCAGGTTCATCTGACGCGCGAAAAACTCCCAGGTGCAAAGCCAGGCCAAGGCCGGTTAGCAGAGCACCCGCACCCATCAACAGTAGTGCAGCCGGTCCGGTCAAATAGCCGACGTGATTCATACCGACTGCCCCTCCGACCACCAGAACCAGATATGCAACTCCCGAAATAGCGGCGACATGAGGTTTGAATACTACGTAGCAAGCGCGACGCATTAACCATAAGAAGGTGATGAACGCTTGAGCGATTGCTAATGCGGCGAAAGCAGTGCCAAGATCTCCCTCTCCGCTGACTATAAACATGACGGCAAAAATGCCAAGAAGCATCCCAAAAATGGATGCGAACCGAACATGGCCACCAACGAGCACGCGCAAATACGAATAAACCCGGCTCTCGAATTTGCCAGCGCCGAACACAAGCATCGGTTCGATAAACAAGCCTCCATGCACGGCGCCGCCCAGAAGTGAACAGATGAACGCAACTGTAAATGCCCCATAGGCCTCCGGAGTTAGCCAGCGCGCCAAGAGTATATTGACGGCGAAGTTCGACAAAGCAAAAAGGCCCTGGTCCAGCACAGACCAAGAGCCTTTGCGAAGCCAGGGAGCAAGCATGGTGAACGTGGAGGATGTATTACCCATCATGGCTTCAGCGTATCGTCCGTTGGGCAATGCCTAATTGGTTAGGACTTGGAGGACAATCGCAACCGCGGATAGGCCCCCTGCGATGATTCCAACTTCCTGCCATCCAAACCGTTTGCTTTCGATCACATCGATGAGCATTGTGTCGCCCTCACAGAGGTTAGGGTAGACGTCTGGATTCGTGACAGTGTCCTGAAGGGTAGTGGCGTAGATCGGAGCCGATCCTGCATTTGGCCGGTAAAGACGGACTTCTACCTCACGGTTCTGATTGTTCTGTCGTGTCTCATATCGAGGGCCTCCAGAAAGCGCCAGAACGCGACCCAGATTGGTCCCGACTCCTACTTCGTAGAGTCCAGGCTGCTGGACCGTTCCTTCGACGTGGACCTGCACTGTCGCTTCGCCAGGAACGAAATAGCGGAAGTATGTGGACGTAGCCGTTGTTTCCGTCAATTCGGCACGGCCTAGCCGACCAATGCATGGGTCGTGCGGCGTGGTAGTCTGAGCCTGCGCGTTCAAAGCAAAACCGGCAAGCGCCATCATGCCGACAAGGAAGCACCGGGCGAGAGAATTAGGGATGTACTGCATTTGATTCGTGGTTCTGGTTTTGGCGATGAACTAGGCTTCGGTGCGTGCGGTTGGCTTCGGTGCCGGCGCACTCTCGCTCGGGCGATCTGCGGCGTAGCGCATGGCGTAGCGATAACCGAACGTGCGCCGGAAGCCAACCGTTTGAGCTGGTTTGAAGCGGTTCAACACCGCACCAATCTGACTGAGTCCGGCTCGGGACAACTCGGTCGCAACCTGCGTCAGCGCATCAGCATGGGTGTCGTTCGCGGAAGCGATGAGTAGAGCTGCATCGCAGTGTGGAGCAATGACAGCAGCATCGGCGGCCAGAAGCCCAGGAGGTGCGTCGATCACGATTAGATCGAACGTACTTCGGAGACCGGCGATCAATTTCGCGCTACGTTCGGGACTCCAGAGATCTTGTGGGCCTTGAGCGGGTTCGAGCGCCGTGAGTGCGAATAGCCCGGGAACGACCGTATTCCAGTACACGAGATTTTCCGCCTCCACACCCGTGCCCAATGCCGGGGCTGCCCCAAGTCCGAGGTAAGCATGGACTTGCGGACGACGTAGGTCGGCGTCAATCAATAGAACACGGCGATCGGCCTGAGCAGCGGCCACCGCAAGGTTTGCGGCGACAAGGCTCTTGCCACTACCAATTTCAGGGCTGGTGACTAGCAATACCTGCGGTGCGTCTGCCCCGCCCTGCAACGCAGCGTGAAGATGACGAAATGATTCGGCTGCGGGTGAAAACGGTTTTGCCAGTGCGATGAGTGCCGACGAAACGGACATCCCATTTACAGTTACTGGCATTCCGTCTGCATCGTCGCCAAGGTCGGGGACGGTGCCGACGAGCGTTAATCCGACGTCTGCAAGATCGTTTGGCGTGTGGATGTATGCATCCGTGCGGAAGCGAACTGCAGTCGCGGCCATGCCCAGTAAAAGACCTAACATCCCACCCAGGAGCAGATTAAGCATCAGGTTCGGACTGGTCGGTTTGCTCGGGACTTGGGGCTCCCGTACGACCTGCGCGAGACCGAACTCTGTTTCCTCAGCCACACTGGCAGCTTGCAGTTTGTTGTTCAGGAAGAGATGAAGCTGCTCCGTTGCAGCTCTTGAACGCTGTAGCTGCGCCAACTCGCGCGCCTGTTCAGGAATGGTGACGAGAACACCACTTGCTTCAGCGAGCCGACCTGAAAGTGCGCCGCTTTCAGCGCGTGAGCCATCAAGGGAAGCTCTTTCCATTGCCATCTGGCGGCGCAGGTCCGCGATATACCCCTGCCCGTTGCTTCCAGTGCTCGAAAGATCGATACCGCCGGCAGCGGCAACTTCGCCCGCAAACTGGGCAGCCAACGTACGCTTCTCCGCTTGCATCCGCCGAAGACGAGTTTCAAGCGTAGCAAGGTCGGGGTGCGCATCCGGATTGCCGCGCATTTCAGGATTGCGGAGGTAAATCTGCTCGATTACGCGTTCAAGCTCGGTGATCTGCGTATCAAGTTGCCTGATTTCACCTTCAGCGGTTGAGGCTGTACGTATTGCGAGGCGTGGCTGCATTGCCATCATCTCACTTTCTAGTGAACGCAGTGTCGCCTCGCGCATACGCGTTTCGATTCTAGCACGGTCGAGCGACGCCTGTAGCGTCGCAATCTGCGAGATCGCACCCTGCGTCTGTGCATCAAGTGCGACCGCGCCTTCTACACGCATGTAGTTGGAAATTTGACGTTCGATCTCATCCAACTCACCCTGACGGCGTGCAACCTGCGCTTCAAGAAATTCGCGCGTTGCGGTAATTCGCTCACGGCTGGTTTCGCGGGTCAGTGCGGCGTATTCCTCTGTATAGAGTTCAGCGATGCGGGCAGCTTCTTCGGCGTTTCCGGTCTTGGCCGTTACACGAATAGCATCCACTTCTTCGCCAGCTGGCTTTACGCTCACCACCTTTTCTTGGATGTAGGTCGCTATGCTTTGCGCGTTGACTTCGCCTTCAATATTGTCGACAAAAGAAAGGGAAGCGCTGCCTCCAGCACTGGAAATCAGCCTGCGTGCTGTGCGCTCTGCAATGGCAGGAGCTTGTTGAAGGATGAGCGCCTGGTTAAGAACCTTACGCCCTTCGAGGCCAGGCACATCAACGAAATCGCCGACGATACTGTCCGCACCTTCTGCCGGTCGCGTGGTATTGATGAGAACAACGCTGTAGGATTCGTATTCCTTGGGAGCAAGCAGTGAATACGTAAGCGCAAGAAGTAATGAGGCCAGAAAAATGCCCAGTGCAATTCGGCGATAGCGAAAGAGAGCTTCAGCTTTGTCGCGCATCGCCATCCGTGCCTGAACACGTGGTGGTGCCGGAGGAGGTGGAATTGCTGGAGCCGTTTGCGGAGCAATTACGGGTAGCGAAGGCCGAATCGGTGCGAGCGCCGTAGTCTGGGGTTCCTGTGTGTCAAAGCCGATCTGGAACCCGCCTGTTAGCGTATCGATCGCTGGGCCATTGGCGAATGGACGCCCTTCTCCCGTCGGGTCCGTCGACTGTGCGTAGGGATCGCCCATTTGAACTGCCGGAGCGTCTTGCGCTTCAGGTTCATCGCCTGAGACGGCTTGCCATGCTGATGTGGCATCCGCTAGCGGCTCAGATGGAACATCTGGTGTATCGAGATCTTCGTAAACCGCATCGTACACGGTGCTTTCTGGAGCGGGTTCGTACGTGGCTCCAAAAAAGGCGTCGACTTCAGCAGCCGAGCGACGAGCGGAGGTTGCGGCGCTGTCCACAGGCGCGTTTGCCATGGCAGATGTGGGAGATGAGGAATGATCAGACATAGAAGGCGGTGATGGGAATCGCCTGCCTGAACACAAAGCCTGCACCGCACCGCTCTTGCGATTGATTCAAACCTTATCTGGATCTCTTCCGCTACGTAACCCGGAATTAAACTTCCAAACAGTCCTAAACGCCCGGTTGTCTCATCCTCTAACCCGAACTGAGACGTGACATTTCAGGCAACTGAAGGCCCCAGAATGCATGCTGATCAGACCGAAAGCCGCCCTGTTAGCGCTTTGGTTTGTCGACTTCAATCGTCAGCCCGGGGCCAATAACGTACAGAGCCCCATCATCTATGACCGTCTCTGTAACGTGGTAGGACTGAGTTGGTGCGTTGGCCACAGGATTCGGGCGAACGGCCAACCCAAATACAATCAAAACCACTGCTGCCATCAACGCCGAGCGTAAGGTTACGCGCCTGTGGATTTGACCGCCAAAGAAACGCCGTTGCGAAACACGATCTGGTGCCGGCCGAGGTGTTCGACGAAGCCGATCGATTCGCGCAAAAATGGCTTCGTCAACAGCGGGCGGCACGTCGAAGGACTCCAGTCTCGTCGCCAGGCGAAAAGCCAAGAGTACGTTAAACTGCTTGCGGCACGCATCGCACGTTGAAAGATGCGCAAACAACTTGCCCTGCTCGCTGGACGACAACTCGCCATCAACGTAAAGGTTCAGGAGCAATTCGGATTGAAAATCGGAACACATGGAATTTTAGCTCTATTGCTTAGGTGTGTCCAGCACACGTCGTCGTTCGGACTGGCTCTGCGAGTCTGGCTCATACTTCTTGATGTCGACTTTTTGATCTTCGTCGGTGGGGTCTATCCATGGCTGCAGGAATTGGCCCAGCTTACGTCGCGCTTTGAATAAGCGGCTCTTCACAGAGGAAACCGTGTTTCGCGTAACGGCAGCGATTTCCTCGTACGAAAGGTTCTGGTACTCGCGAAGTACGAGCACTTCGCGGTATTCGGGCGATAGTTCGTTGAGAAAACGGTTAACGAGCGCTACTTGTTCGGCCTTCATCAAACGGCCAAAAGGGGTTTCTACGTCGGGCACGGCAGCACCCGAGATCGTCTCGTCGAACTTCACATGGCGATTCGCCCGGCGAAGTGTATTCAGGCACTGATTACGTGCAATCGTAAATAGCCACGATTTGAACGAACCCGCTTTCAAGAGACGCTGCCTGTTCTCATACACCCGAATGAACGTCTCCTGCATCACATCCTGGGCAACCTCCCGATCGAGCACCATCTTGGCGCAAAAGGCGTACACAGGCCCTTTATAGCGATTGTATAGCGCCACATAGGCGAATTCGTCGCCCTGTTGAAATGCCTCAATGAGGAGGTGATCGGAGTGCAGCATGCGCGGCCGCGCTAGGTGGATCCGCTGTTAGGACACACCGGGCACCGTAAAGTTGCTCGCGTCTGTCTCATCTTTTCGCTACAGTTTTACGGTTTGACCCATCCGAAGAGCTAGGCCGAGGACGTAGTTTCGTAGGCTTTCCGCGTTCTGGTCCTCAATCCTTATGGGATTTGGTCGAACGCGGCCAAACAACTGTCCATTCCCCCTCACAGCAAACCTAGCAGCACCCATGCGCCGCACATTATTCCAACTGCTCCCTGCCTTCGCATTAATTCTAGGCATTACAATCCCCATTCTTTCGGGATGTAGCGGTTCGATGTCTGCCGTGCAGCTCGACCCAACCGATCCAAACCTTATTGTCGCCGAGTCCTCAGGTGATACACTTACGCTAGGCGGGTTCGAGGATGCCTACGTGGCTTCAAATGGGGATTGGGCAAGCGCGGAAAGCGACTCGTTGGCAGCCTATCAGGACTTTCTCGAGCGCTATGTCAACTTCCGCCTTAAAGTCCGCCAGGCACGGGAGCTCGGCCTTGATCAGGATTCCACGATAAGAGCGGAGATGGCGGAGTACCGCAATCAGTTGGCTCGACCCTATTTCACTGACCAGGCCGTGTTGGATGACATCATTGCTGATCTGTTCGAGAAGCAACAAGAAGAGCTCAACGTGAGCCACCTCCTTGTGCGCACCGAAGAGGGCGCCTCTCCAGCCGACACTCTTCGCGCCTACGAGCGGGTGATGAGCCTTAGGGATTCCATCGTGGCCGGCGAGGATTTTGAGGAAATGGCCTTCTTGCGCTCAGAAGATCCTTCAGCGCGACGTAACCGTGGCAACCTCGGCTATTTCACGGGCGGACGCATGGTGCTGGACTTTGAGAGAGCCGCTTATGGTGCGACCATCGGAGAGGTAGTCGGACCTGTCAGGACGAGATTTGGTTATCACCTTATCAAGGTGAATGACCGCCGTGCAAGAACCCCCGAGATCCGCGCAAGCCACATCTTGATCCGCGTTCAGGGAGAAACGCAAGCAGATTCGCTAGCGGCCCGTCAGACAGCCGAAGAACTTCAGGCTCGGATTCAGGCTGGCGAGGATTTTGCCACGCTTGCTCGCCAATACTCGGATGACGTCGCATCTGGCCGCAACGGTGGCGACCTCGGCTTCTTTGGCGTTGGCCGCATGGTGCAGCCGTTTAACGACGCCGTTTTTGCTCTTCAGAATCCGGGCGAGATGTCCGATATCGTGGAAAGCCGCTTCGGTTTCCACCTTATTCGGTTAGAGGAGATCAAGGCGCTGCCTACGTTCGAAGAATCGGAGCCAGATTTGAAGCGGCTCGCAAATGAACTCCCGCGAACCGCACTTCGCCGTCGCCAGATTGGCGAGCAGGAGTTGCAGGCAGCGAACTACACATTTGATGAGGGTCTGGTTGACCTTGCCGTCCGCCAGTTCGACGCTGATTCACTATTGCTGCAGCTTCGTCGGGATGGTTTCGGAGATCGTTCGAACGATGTTTTTGCCACCATTGCTGATTCATCGTACACGCTCGAAAACTTGCGGACCCATCTTACTCGGTCAGGCGTGCGTCCAGGAGCGAATCAACTAACCCAGATACACGAAGAAGTGGAAAACTACTTGGCAGATCAGGGTTTTAATTACGCGCTCAGTTCGCTGGAAGAACGGGACCCTGCGTTCCGTGCTCTGTTGGAGCAATACGTAGATGGCGTCCTTCTTTTCAAAATCTCGGAGGACTCAGTTTGGACGCCTGCGGCTCAGGATGCAGAGGGGCTTCGTGCCTTCCATGCAGGACGCGAAGATCAATATCGCTGGCCGGAACGCCGACGCGTTCTCTCATTTACCAGCCCAAGCGACTCCATGCTAACGCTGGTGTCTGCCGATCTCGATGCAGGAAATGATGCGGCCGATATCCTCGCTCGTTATGAAGACTCGGTTCTGACGCTCCGTTTAGACACGCTTTTCATCGCTGATTCCACTAACACTCCTCTTGATACAGCTCTTGGTCTTGAGATCGGCCAGCGCTCCGACATCGTTCCCGAGCGAAGCCGCCTCGCCGTGTATTATCTGGATGACATTGAAGCGCCTCGGGTCAAGACTTTCAGTGAGGCACGCGCAGAACTTGTGACGGAGTATCAAGAAGTGCTGGAGGGAATCTGGACCACTCGGCTCCGAGCGCGCTACCAGACAACGACCTATCCGAATCGACTTATCGGAGCATTCAAGAGCCCCAGAATGGAAGACATCTCGGTCACCCCATCTGGAGCGACAGAGATGTCAGGGCAATAACTGCTCGCTTCAGTCCGTCTTTGGACACAACGCCCGCAGGGCTTTCGGGCCTCCTGGATTCTTGCGAGTTTTCTTTTCGAGACATCGCCCACTGTGATAACCCGGCTATACGCTCTACTTCCTGCGATCCTGCTTCTGGCAGGATGTGGAGGCGGTAACCAGAAATCGGATGGCGAGTTCGCTGCTCGCGTTGGATCTGAAATCCTCAGTACAGCCGAACTGGATGAAGCATTGGAAGTCCTTCCGGTCGGACTGGACAGCGTGACGGCACGGCAGCAGGTTATTGAACAGTGGGTACACAGTCGTCTGCTCGCACAAGAGGCCCGCCGGCAAGGCCTAACGTCGCAAGAGGATGTTCAACGACAGCTCGCCGACAGTGAACGGGCTGTGCTGGCTGCCGCGCTGATCGACAGGTTCTTCGAGGCCAACGCAGAGGAGCCGACCGACGAGGAAATCCGGTCGTACTTCGACGCCAATCGGCAAAGACTTGCCCTTCGAGAGCCCTACTTACAGATCCGTCTCCTTACGACAGACAGTGCAGAGCGGGCTCAACTAGGCAAAGTTGCCATGATCCAGGCTACAAGCACCCCATTTGCTGACTCATTGTGGGCGATGACGGCTGAAGAGTTTGCTACTGACCCGGGCGGCGCAATTGCTCTCGCGAACCGCTTCCTGCCAGAAAGCCGATTGCGCGGCTTGGACGAAACCGTTGCCCAACGGGGTCGCAGCCTTGCGCCCGGGCAGATTAGTGAAGTTTTTGAATCGAGTGGGCACCACCACGTCCTCGAAATCGTTAGTCGCGTGTCTGCTGGCGTAACGCCCGATCTTCCTTGGATCCGCGAGGAGTTACGCCAACGCCTTGCCATCGAAAAACGAAATACCATGCTCGCTCAACAAGTTCAGCAGTTGAAGAACGAGGCAGAATCCGATGGGCGCCTCGAAATCCGCTGATTTATCCGATTGACTCTCTTGAACCCCTTCTTTTTGAATCATTATCAACGGACACGCCATTACTTGTTAATGCTGCTTCTTGCAGCATCGGTTTTCACTGTGGCCCGGGCCCAGGTATTACCAGGAACCGTTCTGGATGAGATCGTAGCGGTTGTGGGTACAGAGCCTGTACTGGCTTCTGAAGTCAATGCCGTAGCACTTTCTGCTTTGCAAGGTCAGGCAACGTCGATTTCGGACGAACAGTGGAGCCGGGCATTAGATGACCTCGTCTATCAAAAAGTCATACTCGATCGTGCTTTGCGTGACACGACAATCACTGTCTCTGACGACCAGGTAAATCGCCAGCTTGACTCACGGACCGCTTCGCTGGCCGCCCAGCTTGGAGGCGAGGAGCAATTGACGGCCTATTACGGGCGGACGATTGACGAGATAAAGGCGAGCTTTAGAGAGGATGTACGTCGGCAATTGATGGCGCAGCAATATCAATCCAGACGCCTGCGCGACGTGTCGATAACCCCTTCAGAGGTCGGCACGTGGTTCGCACAAATTCCCGACGAGGAGATCCCAGATGTTCCAGAGTTGGTTCGGGTTGCACATATCGTCCAGCAGCCAACGCCCGACGAATCGGCTCGTGAATTTGCACGTCTTCTCACGGTAGCGCTTCGCGATTCCATTTTAGCTGAACAGGCTACGATTGAAGAGCTCGCTGCTCGCCACTCAGATGACCCGGGATCTCGCGAGAATGGCGGCGCCTATGCCGACTTCAACGTCAGAGACCTCGTACCCGAATTCGGCCTGGTTGCCTCTACTCTTGAAGATGGCGGTCTTTCCCAGGTTTTCGAGACGCAGTTCGGATATCACGTTATGCGGCTTAACCAGCGCCAGGGAGACATCGTCTCTTTCAACCACATTCTTGTTCGCGTTGATGATACGGATCTGGATCCGGCCTCAGCCATTGCGCAACTGGATGTTCTTCGGGATTCCGTTCTCACGTATGGTGTTCCCTTCGAGGCCATTGCAAAGCGTCATTCATCAGATCCGTTTTCAGCAGCGCAGGGCGGCTATGTGTCAGATCCGCGCACGGGCGAACGAGACCTTCGTCTAGAGGCGCTTGGACCTCTTTGGAAAGTGGTCATCGACACTATGGATGTAGGCGGAGTCAGCGAACCAGTCGAAGTCCAGCTACTCGACGGTACCAGGGCTTGGCACGTGGTACTTCTTCAGCGTCGGACGCCGCCTCACAGGCTTAACATTGAAACGGACTATGCACTGCTCAGTCAGTATGCTCTGCAGGATAAGCGACAGGTGGAATTGGAAGTGTGGCTGCGCGACCTCAAAGAGACTGTTTACGTGGACATAAAGTCAGATCGCTACCAACCTCCAAACGGGGGATCCTGATGGTCGGTGAGTAGGACCTCCACTAGTCTTTGTGACCCTAGCGATAACGCCAAAACGACTCTTCATGGCCCTTCCAGCTTCCTCAGATCCTGCCGCAGTCGACGTGCTTCATAGCGCCTATCAACGATTGCGCCATGAAATTGGCAAAGTCATTGTTGGCCAGGACAAGATTGTGGAAGGTCTTATTGTAGCGCTTTTAGCGAGAGGCCATGTGTTACTCGTCGGCGTACCCGGACTGGCGAAAACACTGCTCATTAAGACACTAGCGGACGCGACGCATCTCAAATTCTCGCGAATCCAGTTCACGCCGGACCTCATGCCGGGCGACATCACTGGCACAGAAATCATCGAGGAAAACCGGGATACGGGTAGGCGGGAATTCAAATTTGTTAAAGGCCCCCTCTTCGCAAACGTAATTCTGGCCGACGAAATCAATCGAACGCCGCCGAAGACCCAGGCTGCATTGCTCGAAGCCATGCAGGAGCACCACGTAACGGCGGCTGGCGTGACCTACGACCTTGGCGAACCGTTCTTCGTCCTGGCCACCCAAAATCCGATCGAACAGGAAGGAACCTACCCGCTGCCGGAAGCTCAACTAGATCGATTCATGCTGAACCTGTGGCTCGATTATCCGGGTTTTGAGGATGAAGTAACCGTTGTGCGCAACACGGCTGGACCCGTGATGGCTTCGGCAGATGCTGTACTCTCCGAAGAAGAGCTAAGATTGTTTCAGGACCTCGTCCGCCAGGCGCCCGTCGCCGATAGCGTGATCGAGCACGCCGTAAATCTGGTTGCGCGCACGCGACCCGGACGAGAGGCGGCACCTGATTTCGTCAATGCCTACCTCTCCTATGGCGCGGGGCCGCGCGCATCCCAATATTTGATCCTTGGTGCGAAGGCGCGTGCCCTGCTGGACGGGCGATTGACGCCTCTCGCCGCCGATGTCGATTCGCTGGCCGTCCCCGTCCTTCGGCACAGGATTGTGACGAACTTCAATGCGGAGGCCGAGGGCGTTTCGGCGGTGGATGTCATCGAACGACTGCTGGCGACCGACTAGCCTGACTGGATTGAAAAGGATGCGTCGAGCGATATTGCCGACTGTCAGTCAAACTATTTGCCACCACGATGTCTAGATGGCTTCAAAGTCCGTCGGCTGGACTCCTACTTCTTCTGGTCTTGGCGGCTGGTGGATGCCGAGGCTGCGATGAGTCTTCAACTGCATCGCCTTCTCCTTCGTCCGTAGATGCATCGGATGTAGTTGAGGAGCCAGACACGAGTTCAGCTGCTGATGCGGCCGTGTTGTCAGCGGAGCCCACTGTGCCGATCGTAGAGAACCCGGAAACGGAGGCAACCGGCAACGAATCTCTAGGCCACTGCGATGTGAGGAGCACAGACAACAGATGCATTGACTTTACAGGGTCCGGGTGGACTCTGGAGGGCGCGCAAAGCGAATGCGCCAACGCTCCGGGAAGCTCTTTTGTAACTGAAACCTGTCCGTCTACCAATCGCATTGGGACATGTACGATTCACCCAAATGGGGACGCTTCACTGGAACTCATCCAGACGTTCTACGCTCCCATGGATCCAATCCTGGCCGAAGGCATCTGTCCGGGAAGATTTGAGGCGGAATAGCATCAAACCGCCACTCAGCGAACCCAACAGGCTTCCGACGCAGTAGAACGACACATATCGTCATCACGGCTTTCTCGTATGCGCTCTTCCTGGTTCGGGCGGCTGCTCGTCCTTTTTCTTATTGTCCCAATCGCTGAGCTCGCACTGCTCATCTGGATTGGTGAGCGCGTAGGTTTCTGGCCTACTGTCGGGTTGATTGCTTTGACTGCGGTGATTGGCTCGTGGTTGGCTCGGCGGGAGGGATGGAGCGTGTTCAATCGCCTTCAGAGCAAACTGGCCCAGGGTGGCCTGCCAGGGCAAGAGCTAACGGACGGCCTGATTATTCTAATCTCAGGTGCCCTTCTGCTAACCCCGGGCATTTTGACGGACATTGCAGGATTTGTAGGACTTCTACCTCCAACTAGGGCGCTCATCCGCAATCAATTGCAGAAACGGTTCAAGAACACGCTGGAACGTGGAAATGCGTCCATCTTCGTCATGCAGCCGCCCGGAGCCTTTACTCAGCAATCGGCTTCAATTGAAGACGCTGAGATCGTTGAAGAGGTCTAGCAGCTACTTGATGAGCAGCATGGTCCGAGTCTGCATGATTCCACCCGCTTCAAGTCGCGCCACGTAGGCTCCCGTTGGCAAGCCTGTAGCGTCGAAGGTAGCAGAATGGACTCCAGCTTCCATTCGACCTTGAACGAGCACGGCGACCTCTCTTCCGAGCACATCATAAACAGTCAGCACTGCATCACTGGCTTGAGAGAGTTCAAACGGAATCTGCGTGGAAGGATTGAACGGGTTTGGATAGTTCGCGCCGAGAACAAAGCCGTCCGGATGTTCGCGGGCACC
>JAHEJB010000123.1 GCA_024639085.1 Rubricoccaceae bacterium
GGCATTGAAATAGAGGGCGTCAGCTTCAGGTATCCAGGTAGTGAACAGTTGGCCCTTCGCGACTTCAGTCTATTTCTTCCAGCGGGTAAAATCGTTGCCGTCGTTGGTCCAAACGGCGCAGGAAAGAGCACACTCGTAAAACTACTGTGCAGGTTCTACGATCCTGTTGCAGGGCGCGTTTTGATGGATGGCGTGGACATACGTGATATCGAGGTAAAGGAGCTTCGAAAAAGAATCACAGCGCTATTTCAGCGATTTGTCAATTATGCAGGATCGGTGGAGGAGAACATCGCGATGGGGAATCTAGAGGAAGTGGTTTCACGAGACCGACTACTTGCTGCAGCTCAAGCCAGTGGGGCTGAAGAGATAATCGAGCAGCTTCCAGAGGGTTACAGTACGCTGCTCGGAAAGCAGTTCGAAGGAGGCATCGATCTCAGCTGGGGCCAACTTCAGCGCTTGGCCATTGCTCGAACCTTGTATCGACGGGCACCAATTGTCATCCTCGATGAGCCAACCAGTGCGATGGATCCTTGGGCGGAATCCGTTTGGCTCGACCGCTTTTGTGCGCATGTTCGTGGCAGAACTGTTCTGCTTGTAACGCATCGATTCAGCACGGCGATGCGTGCCGACTTGATTTGTGTTATGGATGAAGGGCGTGCCGTAGAGCTAGGCAGCCATCAGGAACTTGTTGATCAGGAAGGCCTGTATGCGGCCTCATGGCGATCTCAAAAAAGGGCAAGTGCCGATGATGGATGATGGGCTTATTATAGTCGAACATGCGGTTCGCCAATGACTTGGCTACGCACGCTGAGACAGCTTAGAAGACAGGGTCGGCGTTGGCCTATCCCCTTTCTCGCCCTAGTTACGGAGCATCGACGGCGCGCTGGTCGTTCCGACTTTGCAGGATGCGAAGGGACTCGTGATCTGCAGTTGGCTTCGGATGAAAGGTCAATACGCCTTGCCAGGATGATATTGCCCAGGAGCACAGTGCTGGAATTTGGTCTGGGAATGGGGAAACTAGGAGCCCATTTGCCGCCCTCATGCGAGTATCGAGAATATGACCTGGTTTCCCGTAGCTCTGGCACTCTGGTTGTTGACTTAAACTCTCGTCCACTTCCTTCCATTGAGCAAGTAGACTTTGCCGTATTGGGGGGAGTGCTGGAGTATGTAATTGACGTGCCATCACTTGTAAGCCATCTTCACAATGTCTGCGATCGGATTGTTGCCTCGTATGTTCCTGCGAAAAGCGGAAGACTGTGGGATAGTGTCAAGCGACGAGGCAAGGGGTGGGTAAACGACTACACCACAGACGAGCTATGTGCAACGTTTCTTCGAAGCGGATTTCTTATCGTTCAAACGGAAGAATGGCAGGGTCAAACGCTCTTTTCCTTTAAGAAACAACATGTGAGGCAGGTGGAAGTGAGCGATAGAGTGGATCACGGCAGGGATTAGGATGCAACTATATTATTATCATGCTCCTGAAGGCAATTTTGGGGATGACCTTAATCTTTGGTTGTGGCCACAGCTTGTTCCGGGTCTATTTGATAAGAACGATGGTTCTCTTCTGATTGGCATAGGAACATTACTTAACCATCGGGTACCGGAGCAATTACGTAAGATTGTACTCGGCGCCGGTGTTGGTTATGGTCCAGTTCCCCAAATCGATGATCGATGGGACATTCTGTCTGTCAGGGGCCCGCTCAGCGCATTTGCGCTCGGCTTAGACGAGGGATTTTCTATCACTGATCCTGCTGTTCTGATAAGAACATTGGGCCTGCCCAAAGAGGAAAGACGGTTCGACATATCCTTCATGCCTCATCATGCGAATGCACATCGCGCGCCGTGGAGGCACTACTGCCAAGTAGCGAGCATTCGCTATATCGACCCTAGATCCACAATAACTTCAGTCCTGAAAGACATCAGGCAGTCGAGACTCGTAGTTACAGAAGCAATGCACGGAGCCATCGTGGCGGATGCTCTTCGTATTCCGTGGATTCCGGTAAGGATGTATGAGTCGATAAACACTTTTAAGTGGCACGATTGGTGCCAGTCTTTGGGGATATCCTATGCTCCTATTAAAATGGCTACACTTATTGACCGAGAACGCAGCGTTGCGGCTAAGGTGCGACGGCGCGTAGGACCTGCAATGTTCATTGCTGGTCTGAAAAAACGGCTGAACGATGTGAGCCCGTTCCTAAGCCAGGAAAGCAGGCTAGATGAGGCTACGGAACGACTTCTTAGTAAAGTGGAAGAACTGAGAAGTACTTATCTCAACCATAGTCTACGATCCTGACAGATGGTGCGACATCGTGTACCAGAGCAGTATGAACAACACCTTATGAAAACCCTGACGCTAACCTAGATGTTCACGCGATTAGAGGGAGATGGACTAGTACCCGCACATAGGTATCATGCCGTAAGCTCAGAGCGACGATGCCCAAGAATAGGCGCGTAGTCGTGATCTGGGCACCCGCAATTGTTCGTAAAACTTAAGTAATTAATAGACGAGTCGCGTATGACTGTCGCCGTTACGGTTTTGATATGCACTCGCGATCGATCGGCCTCACTGAAAAGAACGATTGAGTCGGTCGGCGCACTAAATATTCCGGACGGCTTTCAACCGGAGCTCCTAGTTGTTGACAATGGTTCGAGGGACAATACGCGAGAGACAATTCAATCGATTGAGCTCCCAAATATGCCCGTCTTCTTTATACAGGAAAGAGCGCCAGGCGTCGCATCTGCTCGAAATACCGGCTTGAGACACGCAAAAGGTGAGATCGTACTCATCACAGACGATGACACACACGTTCCGGAAAACTGGCTCGAAGCCATGTGCCAGCCGATTCTAGACGGTGCGTCCGAAGCCGTCGCGGGAAAGATCGTTATCGCGCCCCATCTCCGTCGGGATTGGATGAGCGCTCATCATGAGGCGATACTTTCAGCAACCGCTAGCATGGATCCAGAGGACCCGCAGGATATATTTGGTGCAAGTATGGCGTTTCACCGAGATGTGCTTGCCGCCGTGCCCGGGTTCGATCCGGAACTGGGCCCAGGGACAGCTATAGGCGCCCTAGAGGACACGCTCTTTTCCTGGCAACTGAAACGTGCAGGCTATCGGATCGCTTATGTTTCGAATGCGCCGGTAGTTCATCATTTTGACCAGGATCGCCTACTTAGAACGAGCTTCATCTCCGCAGCCAGGAGGCATGGTAGGGCACGCGCTTACATGGCGTATCACTGGCAACATGAACCATACGCTACGTCAAGGAGAGTCCGTTCACAGCATTTGAATTTGCTGCTGCGTTACATTCTGTTGATGTCCAAGCGGGTGCTCTATCCGATGGACTGGCTACGGAGGGAGGGCATCCCGAAATGGGAGTTTGGACTTGTTCGGCAGATTAGTGGGATAAAGCAATCATTCAGGGATAGCCGCCGACCGCGTAATTATGAGCGTGGGGGGCTGCGCAAGTTGCACGGTGTGCCTCTGTCTCCTTTCCATCCGGTGGCGGAAGTCCACACGCTTGCAATGAATAAGAACATTAAAGAGAGGCCATGATAACGGTCCCAGGTTCTTGTAAGGTTTTCGGAATTGGGATGCCAAAAACCGGTACCAGCAGCTTGAATGCTGCATTGGAAATTTTGGGATACCGCGCTTGTCATTTCCCGCATGATTCCACGACGGTTTCGGAAATCCGCGCAGCGAATTTTCAGCTCTCCATTCTCGATACGTACGACGCGCTTACGGACGTGCCTATTCCCGCCATCTATCCTCAACTAGACGCGGCCTGGCCCTCCTCAAAATTCATCCTGACGGTGAGAGAATTGGAGAGTTGGCTAACATCTTCTAGGAATGCGGACTTCAATCAAGTCGACGCGATCCCAGGACGCGGGAGCGTTAGGGAATACTATCGTGAACTATTGTATGGATGTTCTGTTTTCAGCGAGGAATTGTTTGCACGAGCATTTGAAGCCCATCACAATAAAGCTCTTGATTACTTCTCCAGAGAAAAGAAGTCGCAGTTACTGGTGATGGATATCGCAGGTGGTGAAGGATGGGAGGTCTTGTGCCCATTTCTTGGAAAAAGCATTCCAGACTGCAGATTTCCTCACGTGATTCCAAAGCAAATTATTTCGAACAAATCCGGCAGGAGTGGCGTAATCCGACTCGTAGGTGTTAGGCGACTACTTCAGGCAGCTGTACGTAAATTGACCAAACCACAAAGGCCACCCCGATGATTGCCAAGGTTGTTGGCTCCCTCGATGCCTTCGTGCGTGCATACTCAGAAGTCAAAGAGCCAGAATGTGGTACATGCGTTGTTTCCACAAACAAAAAATACCCTTACAAACAATAGAGGGTCCAATGTGGGCAGTGAGGGACTCGAACCCCCGACCCCCTCGGTGTAAACGAGGTGCTCTGAACCAACTGAGCTAACCGCCCTTTTAAGGATGGACAAATTACATGTTTGGGCGTTGCGCGTTCGTGGATTCTGAGTCAACGCCGACCATTCGAGCGGGAAACGAGATTCGAACTCGCGACCCTCAGCTTGGGAAGCTGATGCTCTACCCCTGAGCTACTCCCGCTTATGAACTTGTTGGGTTGAACGTCGCGGAACCCGGCTTGGGATCCCGACCAGTCGGGACTACCACCGAGCTATTCCCGCGACAATCAGTTTTAAAGTAGGAGATCCCCAAAGAAGAAGTCAATACTGAGTTCACACGAGGAAGTGCGCCAGCGACTTGCAAAGGCGTATCTTTCTCGGCTCTGCGCCTCCCGTGCGAGCGGGGTCTGAGGACCCCGGCGGGTGGCATCTGACTACTGATTCTCATCCTGCAATGAAGCGCACTTACCAACCCAGCCGTCGCAAGCGTGCAAACAAGCACGGTTTCCGCTCGAGGATGGCGTCCAAGAACGGCCGTAAAGTCCTGGCCCGTCGTCGTGCGAAAGGCCGCACCGAACTGTCAATCAGCGACTCAAAGTCCGGCAAATAAACGGCAGGAGCTGCATTGCAGCCCTGTAGAACCGTGGCCGGACACAATTTTCCACGCGCCTTCCGCCTAAAGCGCCGCCGGCTTATCCGGCCTCTTTTCGATAGAAGCAAAGGCGATGTCGGATTTATCAACGTTGGCGTTGTGCAGATTCGTTATCGGATAGTTCCTCGAACGGAAGTAGGCATCGCGGCTCCTCTTCAAATTGGTTTTGCTCCCGGCAGCCGGACTCGTACAAAAGTCGGGCGAAACAGAGTCCGTCGTGTTATGAGAGAAGCCTTCCGGCACAATCAGTACGGCCTGGTCAATCTCTTCGAAAAGCAAGGCGACTGCCTTACCATGATGGTCCTATTTCGAGGCAAGGAAGCAACGGCTGGCGATGACATCCGACGCGATCTCCCCGAGGCACTAACTCAACTTGAACAGCGGTTTACGGACGCCGCATGAACAATCGGCGCGGCTGGAACTGAGAATTCCTGCTCCCGTACCGCCCAAATCTTCTCCCAATCACCTTCCCTGTGGAACAAGGCGTAGACCGCAACTCCCTCATTGGCATCCTGCTCATCTCAGTGATTCTGGGAGTATGGATGCTGTTTCTGGCCCCACAGCCAGAGCCCGAGGAAGCAATTGATAGACAGGAAGAGGTTGTTCAGGATTCTACTACTCACGAAGCGGATCCCATCGCGATTAGCGACACGCTTGCAGCCCCAACGGATTCCAGTTTTGCAGCGGCGCTGACCGGAATTGAGAGGCCCATAGTTGTTGAGACGGACCTCTATCGAGCGACATTCTCAACAAAAGGTGCGTCGTTCCGGTCATTTGAACTACGTGAGTTCAACCTTGCACACAGCGAGGAGCATGTAAATCTGATCTCGAACACCGAGGAAGGCGCACTTGGCGTGGTATTCGCGCCGCCACAGGGAACGCTGGTAGATACCCGCTCGCTGTATTTCACGCCAGTCGGCGATATCGATTCACTCGTAATTGCCTCCGAGCCAACCGAAGTAGCCTTTGAGGCGCCAATCGGCGAAGGGCTTATCCGGCTCGTCTATGGATTCACGCCGGATGTCTACGAAGTCACGTTCAGAATTGAAACCGAGAACACGAACGTTCTCGCTCAGTCGGGTGGATATGAGGTTGTGTGGGATGGAGCCATTCCACTCGCCGAGGACGATCCCAAGCAGGAAATTCAGCAAGCCGGCGCCTACATGCACTGGGGCGGCGATACAAATCAGCTTAGGGTTTCCAAACCCGACGACAGCCAGAGTGTTACTGGGACTGGACAAATCGAATGGGTCTCTGTAAAGAATAAGTTCTTCACGGCTGTCCTGATTCCAGAAGGTGACACAGATGGTGCCGAACTTCAGGGATCACAGATTGGCGAGGTAGATGCTCTCGACGGGTTTTCTCAGGACTATTCCGTGCGGATTGGCATCCCCCGGCCTCAACCAGACGATGTCGCTGCTTTCCGCATGTATATGGGCCCAATGGAGCTCCGGCGCTTGTCGGCGTACGATCTGAAGCTGTACGACATGGTGGAGTTTGGCTTCGGCGCGTTCATGACGCGGCCGCTCGCCCGCTATATCATCGCACCGCTGTTTGCACTGTTGGCAGGGTTCATTCCCAATTATGGCATCGTCATTCTGCTCTTTGCCCTCATCGTGAAGCTGGCCCTTTATCCGCTGACGAAGTCGAGCTTCACGAGCATGGCCAAGATGCGGGAAGTGCAGCCCGAAATGGAGGTCATTAAGGAGAAGTACGGGGATAACCCACAGAAGCAGCAGGAGGCGATGATGAAGATGTACAAAGAGCGGGGCGTGAACCCCCTCGGCGGCTGTCTTCCGATGCTCCTTCAGTACCCCATCCTTATCACGATGTGGCGCTTCTTCCAGAGCACACTCGTGCTGCGCCAGCAGAGCTTTTTGTGGGCGGCTGACCTTTCTGCGCCCGACCCAATTCTGCACCTACCGTTTACCATTCCGCTGTACGGCAACTTTGTAGCAGGATTTACGCTGCTGATGGGCGTCTCCATGATTTTCCAGATGAAGATCGCGAGCCCGACAGGCAGCGCCGCGTCGGGGCAGCAGAAGATGATCATGTACATGATGCCCATCTTCTTTTTCGTCTTCTTTAACCGATTCCCGTCCGGACTCAGCCTCTATTATCTCGGCTACAACATCTTTACCGTTGCCCAGCAGCGATACATCAACAAGCACCTGCACGACCACGACGAAGATGATGATGACAAAGGGAAGAAAACGTCGAAGAAATCCTCAAGGCGCGGTGGCCGTGGTGCCACGAACGGGCAAGCAAAGCCGCGCGCGAAAGCGAAACGCTAGAGGCTGAACCCGACACGGCCTTTCGGAATGGATTTCACCGACACGATTGTTGCATTGGCTACGGCCCGCGGTCGGGCAGCGCTGGCAATCATTCGGCTCTCAGGTCCGGACGCTATTTCAATTGTAGCG
>JAHEJB010000124.1 GCA_024639085.1 Rubricoccaceae bacterium
CGCTACCTGCGCCCCACTTAACGAATCTGCATGACCGGCAAGCAAATCGACCGCATTGTGGCGGCGGGCGTGTTTCTCTACGCGCTCGTCGTCTACTTCCTCACGATGGCCGAGACGGCCCCGTTCTGGGATTCCGGCGAGTTCATCGCGAGTGTGCACGGCCTACAGGTGATGCACCCTCCTGGCGCACCGTTCTACATCCTCGTCGGGCGGTTCTTTACGTTCCTGGCTCCCCTGTTTAGCGCGTTCAGCCCGGAGCCCGTTGCCTTTTCGGTCAACTTTATCTCGGTTCTCGCGAGCGCGTTCACCGTAGTGCTAACCCATCTAGTGATCGTTCGTTTGGTGCGCGTCTGGAAAGGAAGTCCGGATACGTGGAGTGGCACGGAGCGGCTGGCCGCCAACGCGGGCGGCGTGATCGGTGCGTTGGCTTTCGCCGTAACGGATTCGTTCTGGTTCAACGCCGTCGAAGCCGAGGTTTACGCGCTTTCCATGCTGTTTACAGCGCTGGTCGTGTGGCTAATCCTGCGCTGGCGCGAGGAGACGCTGGAGGAAGAAGCGGATCTCCGTGCTCGTGGTCAGCACCCTTTCGGCCTCAAAGCCGACCGCCATCTGCTGCTCATTTCGTACATCTTTGGCCTTGCCATTGGCGTCCACCTGCTGAACCTCCTGGCTCTTTTCTTCATTGCCTTGGTCGTGTTCTTCACCAAGGTGGACCGCGACGACTGGACAACCAGCAAGCGATGGATGGGCATCGCAGCAACAGGCGTCGCAGGAGCACTCGCCTTTTTTGCGATCTACCCCGGAATTATCCAGTGGTTGCCGGAAGCCGCGGAGACGATGGGGTCTCCCACCCTCTTCTTTTTCATCGTCGTTGCTGTGCTCGTTGCTGCTGTGATGCTCACGCAACGCCGGCAAATGCCCATCGCCAACCTCATTGCCCTCTCGATCACGATGGTGATGATGGGCTACTCCACGTACGGCCTCATTCTCCTTCGCTCGGCAGCAGATCCGCCTATCGACCTGAACGACCCGGAGACCGGCGAGGCCTTCGTTTCCTACCTAAAACGCGAGCAGTACGGTCAGACGCCGCTGCTGCGGGGATTTACGTTCGACAACCAATCTCAGATGGTGGGCTATGCCGTGAGCCCGACAACGGGTGGGCTTGCCGAAGCTGACGAAGTCTCGTTCCCTCGCCGCTGGTCGCCTGAGCCGGCTCACGCTGACGTCTACGGCCAGTACGATTCGGACATGGACTATTTCTGGCGCTATCAGGTCGGTCATATGTACGTCCGCTATTTCATGTGGCAGTTTGTGGGGAGGGCCGGAGACTATCAGGATGCCCCGTGGATCTCGGGGCTGTTCGGCGAGGCTCAAACAGCGTCAATTCAGACGCCCAGCGAGCGATCCAGCCGAAACACGTACTGGGGACTGCCGTTGCTTCTTGGATTGATAGGCATGGCGTTCCACTTCGTCCGCGATTGGCGACGAGCGTTCGCGGTGCTCATCCTGTTCTTCGTAACAGGGATAGGCATCATCATTTACCTGAACCAGTACCCCAACCAGCCGAGGGAGCGCGACTACTCTTATGTAGCGTCCTTCTTTGCCTTTTCGCTGTGGGTTGGCCTGGGAGCAACGGGGCTCTTGGAACTCTCCGTAGATGCACTGAAAAACTCAACGGCGGCCTTGCGTAATTCGGCTGCGATTGCCCTAGCCGTGGTGCTTTTCGCGCTGGTTCCAGGGAGGATGATTATGGAGAACTACCACGATCATGACCGATCGGGCAGGCGGCTTGCTTCGGATTTCGCGATCAACATGCTGGAGAGTACCGCGCCGAACGCGATCATCTTTACCAACGGCGACAACGACACCTACCCGCTGTGGTATGTCCAGCACATGCTGGATGTCCGCCCCGATGTGCGCGTGGTCAACCTGTCGCTCCTGAATACGCCGTGGTATATCGCGCAACTCAAGAACCAGTGGGCGTTGGATTCCGCGCCGATCCCGATGACGATGTCGGATCAGGATATAGAGGACATCCGGCCCGTGGAGTTTCAGCCCGCCGAGTTGAGCTTGCCAGTCTCGGCCGGCCAGTTTGTCGATGAAACGATCCGCGAATTAGCCGACACGACGGGGATTGGGCAGACCATGTCGTGGCTGGTTGAAGGGCGACCGTTGGGGCAGGATACGCGCTTGCTTTACGTGGCGGACCGTGCCGCTCTCGACATCATTGTAGCCAACGCACGCGAAGGCTGGCAGCGGCCTATTTACTTCGCGTCGACCGTTGCGCAGGACTCCGAACTCAACCTCCAGCCTTTCTTCCAGGATGAAGGACTGGCGCGCCGTGTTACGCCGATCAGGACGGATGCCGGACCAGACGGCCGAGTCATCCCGGAAATTTCACTGCGGCGTTTTGCGAACTATCAGTTCCGCAACCTCAATGATACGAGCGTCTACTACGATGAGAACAGCCGAAATATGGGCGACACGTATCGCCGCGTCTTCGCATCGGCAGCTACGGAAATGGCAGTGCAAGGGCACGATGCGGAGGCCCGCGCTTTGCTCCAGCGCATCAGTGACGAAGTTTCGCCCGATGTCATTCCACAAAGCTTCCTTTCTCTATACCTCACCGCTGAGGCATACCGCGCCCTTGGCGATTCACAAGGGCTCGTTGCAACCCTGAAGCCTGCTGAGGATATGGCGCTTGAGGCCTTGTCTCAGAACAGTGCGTCATCTCAGGATCAGGGAGCGCAGTTCACGCAGTTCATCCAGCAGGCCTACCTGTCGAGTGGCGCGTACGAAGCCGCCTCCGAGTTTTATCATCGACTCGCAGAGCTGACGGGAGATCCTTCCCTGCGTCAATCCCCTGAGGAAATTCGTGAACGCGCAGAAGGCGCCCTCCCTCCTCCTCCAGCGCCAGAAGAAGGATAAGATTCAGCCGTGCACCCGCCTCGGTGGTACCTTAGCAGCCAATGGCTTATAGCTTCGCCGATACAGATTTCGAACGCATTGCAGCCGCGCTAGGCGTGGATGCGGAACGCGAAGGCGGCACCCTTCGGTTCTCGCTGAAACACGAAGCGAGTGGCCGCAGGCTGGCCGTGGAGATCACGCCAGAAGTTGAACTTCCCGAAGGCATTGCCACTGAGTCAACGACGGCGCTGATCTCTGTCTACGGCTCGAATTCGTTCCTTCAGTTGCACGATTGCTCCGGCCTGATGGCGTCGGAAGAATTGGGCGAAGTCATCTTCTTTGCCCGCCAGGGTGGGCGTGTGAATGGCCTGGTTGTTGAACGTGCGGCAGGATGCTCCCTCTATGCGAACGTTTCCGAAAAATTACTTTCAGCTGATTTTACGCAGCTTCCGGCAGAAATCATGATGAGCGCGGTGGCCCTCTCTATGAGCGAGCCACTGTTCGATTGATGGACGGCGGAGTGCCGGAACCCATCGTGGTTCATCAGGCCCATCCGATGCGAAGCCTGAACGAAGATGTAGTCAGAGCCGCGGTGGAGAGAACAGCGAAAGGCGAAGGTTTCAGAATTTCCGAATTGAGCGTCGTCCTCGCCGACCACGCCACGGTACACGAACTCAATCGTGACTGGATGGGACACGACTTCGCAACCGACGTGGTGTCGTTTCCACTTACGGAAGATGCCGTATCGAGGAAAAGGATAGACGGCGAGATCTACGTAGACCTTGACACGGCGGCTGAAAGAGCCCCAGATTTCGACACGTCATTCGAAAACGAGGCTCTGAGGTACATCATTCATGGTGTCCTACACCTCGCGGGCTACGACGATACAACGGAGGACCAGCGCGCGAGCATGCGGGCTCTTGAGGACCTTTATCTAACAACTGCAGACGCCTAGCATTTTTTTGGCAATCTCGACTGGCGGCGGAATCGTTCTTGTATCAAGGGCGTATGAAGGGACCCGGAGAACCACAGTCTTGGTGACTGGGAATACCCCCACGGACCTCTCTCATCTCAATCACGGAGGGCAGCCTATGCAGACCCGGATCACCGCTCGCCACTTTGATGCATCAAACGGCCTGCGGACTCACGTCAAGGAGTCGCTTTCGAAACTTGAGCGCTACTACGACGGCATCTATGATGCACACGTGATCCTCGAAGACAATCCGTCGCCGGAGGCGGCCAAGCGTGCCGAAATTGCGCTGAACGTTTATCGGCAAACGCTTACGGCTACCGATACAGCGCCGTCGCACAAGGCAGCCGTAGACGGTTGCGTGCGACAACTGAAACGGCAGGTCGTTCGATACAAAGACAAACTGCGGGACAGAAAAGGCGCGGGTATCCCACGCCCATAATCAGTTCCTCAGCTAGTTTCCGACGCCCCCGACAGTTCCAGTTGGGGGCGTCTTGGTTTGGCCCGCCTCCATCAAACACAAATGAAGGTCAACAACGAGCACTATCGAACCATTTGGCTTGACTCTGACGAGGCAGTCAAGATCATTGATCAGCGTTGGCTGCCACATCGGTTTGAGATAGAGCGCGTGTCAACACATGTTGAGATGGCGGCGGCGATCCGTGAGATGCACATCCGCGGTGCCGGGGCAATTGGTGCGGCTGCCGGGTTCGGGATGTACCTCGCCGTAGCCTCATCCTTTGAATCATCCGTTGACAGCACGCTGGAACAGGCGGCTTCAGCGCTGAAAGCTTCCCGCCCAACGGCCGTAAACCTTGAGTGGGCCGTGGAGCGGCAACTCCGGGCTCTTAGACAGGGAGACACGCTGGCAGAAAAAAAAAGAATAGCGCTTCGCGAAGCCCAGGCCATCGCCGATGAAGACGTAGAGGCCTGTCGTCGAATCGGCGAATACGGGCTCGACCTGATTCGAGAGGTGAGTACGGCAAAGCAAGGCGAACCTGTACATATCCTCACGCATTGCAATGCGGGCTGGCTGGCATTTGTCGATTATGGCTCGGCCACGGCGCCTATTTACGCGGCTCACGATGAGGGTATCGACGTTCACGTTTGGGTAGATGAAACGCGGCCCCGAAATCAGGGGGCACGCCTCACCGCGTGGGAGCTGGGCCAGCACGGCGTCCCGCATACCGTCATTGCCGACAACACCGGTGGCCACTTGATGCAACGCGGCATGGTCGATCTCGTGATCGTTGGAAGCGACCGCACCTCCGTAACGGGCTTTGTGACGAACAAAATTGGAACCTATCTGAAAGCCCTTGCAGCGAGAGACAACGATGTTCCCTTCTACGTTGCGCTTCCCTCCTCTTCAATTGACTGGGCTATGCGTGATGGCCTCACCGAGTCGCCCATTGAACAACGAGATGGTGATGAAGTCCGCTACGCGCAGGGCCTGATTGATGGCGACTTTCAACGCGTCCTACTAACGCCACAGGATTCCCCAGCGGCGAATTACGGTTTCGACGTAACCCCGCCCCATCTCGTTACCGGTCTCATCACCGAGCGTGGAATCGTCGAGGCAAACGAAGAGGACATCCTGAACGCCTTCCCCGAAAAACGACGCGGGCACGCAGCATGAGGGACGAAGGCGTCATCAAATTTGCTTGCAAGTGGATCGACGGCCCTCCGCCGGGTGGGCACAAGCTTCGCGCGCTGAACGAGTGGCGGCAGCTGCTCTATGGACAAGGGCTGATCGGCGCATATGCGGACGGCATCGGCTACGGCAACATCAGCGTGCGGGACACACCCAGTCGGCAGTTCATCATTACGGGTTCGGGAACGGGCGGTCTTGAGAGGCTCACTTCCCAACATTTCACGTGTGTCCTGGACTATGACCTGGAGGGCAATTACGTTCAGTGCAAAGGCCCGATTCAAGCTTCCTCGGAGACATTGACACACGCGTCCTTTTACGAAGCATCGCGGTCGATCAATGCCGTCATCCACGTCCACCACGACGTGCTCTGGCAGACCTACCGCAATAAACTCCCCACGACATCGTCCCAAGTCGCATACGGCACGCCCGAGATGGCTCGAGAGGTTTCGCGACTCCTGAAGGACAGCGACCGTCCGGCAAAACAACTCGTCATCATGGGGGGCCACGAAGAGGGCGTTATGGCATACGGTAGCAGCCTTGGCCACGCTGCCTCTATCCTGCTGAATTGCTGCGATCGAATGTTTCGGCCTTCGTTGTAACCCACTGTCATGCTCTACGCTCTCGACCTGATCGGCACATTCGTTTTCGCTCTTTCTGGGGCGTTTAAGGGCCGAAAACACGAACTGGACTGGCTAGGCGTAACCGTGCTCGCCGTGTTAACCGGCGTGGGCGGCGGCCTGATGCGGGACATGCTTTTGGGCGACACACCAGCCGCTGCGTTTCGGGACGAATGGTACCTCGTAGCCTGCTTGCTTGGCGCAGGTGTCGTGATTGTGGCCGCTCCGGGTGTAGCAAAACGATGGAACCGCGTCATGATCGCAGATGCCGTTGGCCTTGGCCTCTTCGCAGCCCTAGGTGCTGCAAAGGCAGCCGAGCATGGTCTCGGCCCAATAGGCGTTGTGATGATGGCGGCGCTCACGGCCACAGGCGGCGGTGTCATCCGCGATGCGCTCGTCCGCGAACTACCGGCCATCCTCCACAAAGGGTTCTACGCTACCGCCGCACTCATTGGCGGGATTGTCTTTTTGGGATTGAATGCGTTGGACTTTTCTGAGCCCTTTGCTTTGGGTGCTGCCGCGATTGTGTGCTCGGCCCTGCGGTTCTATGCGCTGGTCAAGAACGTGAACCTGCCGAAGGCGGAAAGGCTGAACCAAGCTCCAGCAGAATTATCAAATCAGCCGCCTGAGAAGTAGTGCCAATTTTGTCGTGATCATGGTTGCGCACCTTTCCTCAGGCCATCTTCCTAAGCGGCTCCACGACCCTACACACGTGGTCAGCGGTGGACATAATGTAGAAGTGTAGGCCTGGGACGTTTGTTTCAAGTAGCTCTTCCGCCTGTCGCCGCGCCCAGTTCTCGCCAACCTCGGCAACCTGATCCGGTTTTGCGGCTTCAATTTCGGCTGCGAGGGCTTCCGGGATTTCCGCGTTAAACGTCCGTGGGAGGTTGTGCAGGTGCTTCTTCGATGTAACAATCTTGAGGCCCGGCACGATGGGTACTGTAATTCCAACCTCCCGGCATTTGTCCACGAAATCGAAGTAGTGGCGGTTGTCGAAGAACATCTGCGTCACAATGTAGTCGGCTCCGGCGTCCACCTTTCGCTTCAGGTTGAGGACGTCCCACGTCATGTTCGGGGCATCTTCGTGCTTCTCCGGGTACCCGCCCACGCCAATGCAGAAGCTCATCGGCTCTGCGTCAATCAGGTCTTCGATGAACTTGCCGTTGTTCATGTCCGTGATCTGCGCCACCAGATCGGAAGCGTACTCGTTCTTCGAACGGTCCT
>JAHEJB010000125.1 GCA_024639085.1 Rubricoccaceae bacterium
GCGGTGTATGAGAGATAAACGGCAGCGTGGGTGATCTCCGCTCGTTCCCGAACGTCCAACGAATCGATACGAGCTTCGATAATTTCTCCGTAGTCCGCCGCGTTCTTTTGCCCGACCCCGGCTCTTAAAAGCGCCCCCGAAATCAGGAGCATCAGCAAAGGCAGGAGCCAGAGAAGACGTGCGACAACCGGGTTAGAGAGGAAGTTCATGCTGGAGACTCACACTTCAATTTGGTTGACGAGTCTACGTTGTCCAAAACCAGACAGTCCCAACAGTCATACGAAATCCGCAATAAGAGGCGCACTAGGCTGCGTAGAGGTACGGCTTCCAGGTTTCCTCTAGCGACCCCAAGAAATCGCGCAAATACATTACATGCGATGGCCGAAATGGTCTGCGACGCAGCGGCATTTCGGCTTCTTCAGGCATATGATTCCCTTTCCTGTTGTTGCATGGCACACAGGCAGCCACAAGATTATCCCAAGTATCTGGTCCCCCTCGTGATTTTGGGACGACGTGATCGAGCGTTAGGCGTTCGTGACTTCCGCAATACTGACACCGGTTGCCGTCACGCCGGAGAATGTTGCGCCGCGTAAGCATGATTCTGCGATAAGGTACCCGGACGTATCCCTTCAATCGTACAATACTTGGCCACGGGAAGCTCGCATGAGCTGACCTCACCGCGCGACCGTTGTGGGCTTCTACCATCTCGGCCTTGTGAAGCAATACCATCACCATCGCGCGTTCAACGCTGCACACAGAAAGGGCGCGGTAATCCTGATTAAGCACGAGTACGTGCCCGGTCAGCGCACTCACGGTAGGCTACATCCCGCAAACCTGGGACGCCTCGACTTGTTGAAACAACTGGGGAAGACGGGTGGGGGCTTGTTGGTCTCGGCACAATGCCGAAACGGACGCGCCAAGATACAGCAATGCCCTCTGCCTGCAAGGCAGAGGGCATTGCCCATACTGGATTGACTGTGCGCTACGCGGAATTGCCCGCGGCGACTAATTAACGCGTTCCCAAACCTGCGTACGTCCTAGAAGCGAGATGCCTAGATAGCCCCGGACGCGAAGCCGGTTAGGTCCATCCAACTCCATCTTGCAGCGGTACGTGCGGCCGTTTTTTGGATCGATGATGTTGCCACCCGACCACTCATTGCCGTTGGGTTCCATGTCGCGCATAACAACAACGCCCTGCATGTTGCTGCCTTCAAACTGATCGGCACAGTCTTCGCAGACCGAGCCCTCAGGGAGAAGCATCAGGACGCGGCCAAAGAGCTTACCGCCCTGCTCGTATATCTCGATGTGCGACTTCGGCTCGCCATCATCGTCGTCAATGGTGCGCCAGGTTCCCAGCGGCGATTGTGCCATCGCCGGCAAGGAAAAGGCTATAAGTGCGAGCAGGCCTACCAGACGGCTGAGTGTAAGGGTCTTCATGGGTTGTACAAGTGGGTTGGTGGTTGGACTGGACTCAAATGGAGCCGATCCTGGACAGTGGTCAGAGGAGAAAGCGGGTTTGTTGGCTTAGGGAAGCCATAACACGAAGAAAGTACGGTGTTAAACGCGCTCAACCAATATGTTGCAATCGGCGTTCCGAAAGGCAGAAATCAGAAGCCAATCTGTACGGCGATGAACAAAACAACGAGCCCCAGCAGGAAAAGAAATGCCTGAAGCGGGATGATCCAACGTGCCCATTTTGTCCAAGGAATGTCTGCCAACGAGAGGACGCCCATGAGAACCGCGCTGGTAGGGATGATCATGTTCGTGAAGCCATCCCCCATCTGAAATGCCAACACAGCCGTTTGGCGTGTAACGCCAACGAGGTCGGAAAGAGGTGCCATGAGGGGCATGGTAAGGGCGGCCTGACCACTACCCGATGGCACGAAGAAGTTGATCGCTGTCTGCGTCCCAAACATGGCCATTGCAGCTCCTGCCGAGCCAAGACCTTCCAGCGTAGACGCCATACCGTGAAGGATCGTGTCGATCACCTGGCCATCCTGCAAAACGACCAGGATGCCTCGCGCGATGCCAATGATTACAGCCGTTGAGACGAGATCCTTCGCGCCGTCCATGAAGGACTTGGACGTCTGATTTGCACCCAGACCTCCAATCCAGCCCATTGCAACGCCCATGGCAATGAACAGTGCAGCGATTTCAATGATGTACCAGCTCATCCCGCCTTTCTCTGCCGGAAGAACGCCCCAAACCAGAACAACTAGTCCAACAAAGAAAACGGCCAGTACTGCTTTCTGCCGCCCCGTGAACTCATCATTGGCCCCGTCAAGATGCATCCCTTCCTCTCTCTTTCGGCGATCCAGCTCTGCCGTCGGGCTTTTGGCTGGGTCACGTTGGACGCGCAACGCATGCCACATGACGAAAACGATAACAACCGACGTAATGATCACCCAAAGAACCATTCGGAAGCCTGCGCCTGAAAACAATGGTACTTCCGCAATGCCCTGCGCGACGCCCACGGTAAACGGGTTAAAGAATGCAGCGGCAAATCCAGCGGCCGATCCTAAAAACGGAATGGCAGCACCCGTAAGTGAATCGTAACCAAGCGCGAGCGCCAGAGGGACAAAAATCAGAATAAAGGGGATCGTCTCCTCTGCCATCCCGAACACAGCGCCACCCAGCGAGAAAAGAGCCATAAAGAACGGAATGAGCATCATCTCAATCGCTTTAGATCGCTGTGACGCGCGAACAAGCCTTCGTAGGGCGGCTGTAATCGCGCCGGTCTTCTCCAGCACCGCGAACGCGCCTCCTATAAACAAGACGAATGCAATAATCGGGGCCGCGTCTTCGTCGATGAAACCGAGGATTGGGGCCTGGAAGATCATTCCGACCGAATGCCGTACGCGGGGCCACATTCCTGTTTCTGCTCGTTCTATTGTCTCAAACGTGCCGGGGACCACGACCTCACGAGTGCCCGCCCCTTCCACCTCCATTTCCGCTTTCTGATAAGCTCCAGGTGGGACAATCCAGGTTAGGACGGCCGCAAGCACAATGATGGAAAAGATGATGAGCGTTGTATCGGGGGCCTTGAAGCGCGTTTTCGCTATCTCTGGCGGGGACATTTCCGGGCTTTCCATCAAACGGAATGCGGTTAAAGGTGGACAAGGCTGTACGAAGCGGCCCTAACATACGTTTGCACAACAGATTGCCTGCTGTCTTTCAGGAATCTCCCCAACTGCGTTCGAGCTAAGGCGTTAACTTTTTAGCATGTCTCTTCCACGCCCCATTATCACGTTTTGCATTCTCGCCCTGATCGGCGGAAGCTCGATGGTGCACGCCCAGGAGGAATTGGGCTTGACAGACATTCCACCACAATCAGAAGCCCTGTTTATTCGCGCGCTGACGGAAGCATATCTCGGAGATCACGAGCAGGCCGTAATTTTATATACAAACGTCCTGAATTCTCGTCCGGGCGAAGCGGCCGTTTTCTCTGCTCTGGCAGAATCGTATAAGGTCCTCGGACAACAGGCTGAGGCCCTCTTTTTTGCGTCGGAAGCAGTTGAACATGACCGCAACGTCCCAAATTACTACGCCAGTCTCGCTGAGCTTCAGACTGACCTCAATCAGCCAGAAGCAGCGATGTCCACGTACTCTGCGCTTTTGGTTCTTCGCCCACGTGATGCGGAAGCACTTGCGGCTCTTGGACAACTTCAGGAGCGTAGCGGGCACTTTGAAGCGGCGCTTGAATCGTATGAGCAACTTATCCATGCCGCGGGTGAATCGCTTGCTCTTCGTCTTCGGATGGAAGCGATTCATGCTCGATTAGGAAATTCGGATGAGGCGCTGCATATGCTCGAGCGCGCTTCGGAAAGCTATCGGAACGAGCCTATGGTTCAGTTCCGCCTCGGCATAGCGTATCGCGATGCCAATCGCCCTGCCGATGCTATATCTGTTCTCCAGCGTTATCTCACTCTGGAGCCTGGGGATGTAGAAGGAACGCTGCTGCTGGCCGAGTTGCTTGAAGATCAAGGCCAATCGGATCGAGCAGAAGTACTTAGGAACGGCTTGAACGGTCCGAGCTCCTCTGAGGAACAACTTCGGCGTGCCGCCCTCCTTTACGAACGGGCGGACGAAGACCCGGAAGCTGCCGCTGAAGCCCGCCAGATTCTTGAATCGCTGGCGGACGACGCGGATGCATCGGTAGATGTTTTGATGTTGCTCGGCAGTCTGGCTTTTAGCAACAAGGATTTCGGCATTGCGGCGGAGGTTCTAGGCAGAGCCGTCGAACTTGATCCACGAAAGCAGGGTATGTGGGAACAGGCTGCTGCAGCTCGTCTCTACGTTGGCAATGCCGAGGGAGCGATTGAACTTGCGGAAGAAGGCCTCATCCTCTTCCCTGGCAGCGTTTCGCTCTACCGTGTTGCTGCGTATGGCTATGCGAACGTCGATCGGCCGCGGAAGGGGATCGCGATGATCGCGCATGCATTGGAGATCCTTGAGACGGAGCAACCTGAGAATCTTAGCGACCGGACCAAGCTCCTCTCTCTGAAGGGACTGCTTCATGACAAGCTCCGTGAACACCATCTTGCGGACTCAGCTTTCGAAGCCGCGCTGGTCTTTGATCCTGAAAACGCTCTGATCCTGAACAACTACGCGTACATCCTCTCAGAAAGAAACGAGCGGCTCCAGGAAGCCCTGGAAATGGCCGTAGAAGCCAATGAACTCGACGCCGATAATGCCTACTTCCTTGACACCCTTGGCTGGGTCTACTTCAAACTCGGTCGATTGAACGAGGCTGCAGAAGCGATTGAACAAGCCATTGCTGTCGACGATATGTTCGCGCTTCTGTATGAGCATCTGGGCGACGTATACAGCGCGCAAGGACGAACCCAGCTTGCGCGAACGGCATGGAGCCGCTCCCTCGAACTCGATCCGGGCAACGAGAACGTCCAGGAAAAGCTGGGGAGCCACTAGGGCGATAACCCAAAACGTATGGTCGCCTCGCAGAACACAATGCGTAATCTGCGCCATTGTATATCAACAGCCATTCAACGAATCCACATGCGTCGACTACTGGCATCGGTACTTCTCCTAACGTTTGCAGGTTGCTCAGGCCCCCTTGTCCGGAACGCTCCAGACGCAGACGCGCCTGCTGATTTCCCAAACCACACGGTCCAGCAGATTGCCTACCAGCTTGCAGCCCAGCAGCCGCAGGTACGTACGTTTCGTAGCGAAGGCCGTTTAGAGATCGAGACGCAGCAAATCTCGCAAGGCGCGGGTATCAGCATTCGCGCTTCCCTCGCCGATTCTGTCTATGCCAAACTTCGCGGTCCACTGAACATCGAGGTTGGGCGAGCGCTTGTTACTGCTGACTCTATTCTGGCTCATGACAAGCTCCGCCGCAAATACTACTTCGGACCACTTGCCGTAACAGATCGCTACGTGGCAGGTTCGGGCGAACCCGGGCTGTTGGCCCAAACGCTTGTTGGTTTAATCGTGCCAACGGTGACGGAAGCGATGACGGTAGATGCAGCTGACCAGTACTACCATCTAAGTGTAAAGGACGGCGCGGGGCACCTTCGCCAGCACTGGACGATTGACCCGGCACTCTGGCGCGTTATTCGGATGGAAGAACGAGCATCAGATGGAACGGTGCTTACGAGTAGGGTTTTTTCATCCTTTGATACGGTGAACAACATCGTGATTCCACGCACGGTGGAACTGTCGAGCCCTTCCCGCGGAATTACCATCACGGTGGAACATCAGCAGCTCACGCTCAACCCATCATCCATCACCTACCCCTTTTCGCGCCCGAGAGATGTAGAGTTTATCTCGCTTGAATAAGGCTCAGATTGCTTTATTTTGGCGCTTCCTGGTCGATATTAGCAGTCTCCCGCCTCGTCCCCCCAATGCGGCCGCTTGTCCTACTTCTCTTACTCTTTATAGCAACTCCGCTCTTTGCCCAGAGCCGGAGTGCAACGGAACAAAGGCTGTCGTCGTTGAGGAGCCAGATCGCTGGTGTAGAAGAGCAAGTCCGTCGAGTCCGGAACGACGAGCAAGATGCGTTGGCTGCAGTTGAGGGAATGGACAGAGAAATTGCTCTCCGCGAAGAGTTGGCATCGCGGTACCGAACCCAACTGGAAGAGCTCCGAAGAGAAACCGGAGCGTTACATCGGTCAATCCAGCGGCTGGAAACAGAGATCGAAGAGACAAGAGCTTCGTACAACGAACATGCGCGTCGAGCATACATGCGGGGAAGCACGTCAGATCTCTCGCTCATCCTTTCAGCCGGATCGATCCCCCAGATGATTGCGCGCGCGAGATATTTGCGGCAATTCGCAGATCGTCGTCGACGCCAGGTAGCCCAGATTTCCTCTCAAACAGCAGAGCTCCGAATTCGAGAACAGGAACTAAACAATTCAGCTAGAGAAACTCAGCAACTCATTACCAATAGCCAATTTGAGCAGACGTCGATTGCTGAAAGAAGACGCGATCGAGAGAACCTTGTCCGCGAAACTCGTCGTCGCCGTGCGAACCTGGAAAGCGAACTCGCACAACGCCAATCTGATGCCCAGGCACTCGAGGGCATCGTAGCACAACTCGTCGCACAGGAGCGGCGAAGGGAGGAGCAGCGCCAGTTGGAAGAGCAGCGACGGCTTGAGGAAGCCACTCAACAGGCAACTGCTTCACGCCGTGCCCTGGAAGCGCAACAGGCATCCGCCCGTCGCGCAGCTGCCGCGCGTGCAGCCTCCGCCGCGTCTCGCAATTCCGCAGAAGCTCCGCCTCCGCGCACTCCTAACATTTCAGCGCCTCCTCCTCCCGCTGCCGACCGTGTTGTTTCACTCAGCGGATCATTCAGACAGAATAGAGGACGCCTTCCGTGGCCTGCAGACGGGACGGTGACGGGCGCTTTTGGAACACGGACCGACCCGGTTTACGGAACGAGAATTAACTCGCCCGGAATTGACATTTCAACACGCGCAGCGTCTGGCGTGCGCGCAGTGTTTGAAGGCGTGGTAGAACGCGTTGGCGCTATGTCTACGTATGGCACATACGTAATGATATCGCACGGCAGCTATACAACGATTTACGGGAATCTTTCTTCGGTCGGAGTTGCCCAGGGTGCGCGAGTCCGCGCAGGGCAGGTAATTGGACGTGCAGGAACCAACACGCAGCGCAGAGGCGCGGCCGTCTTCTTCGCCGTTTTTGAGGGCGAGACGGCGGTCAATCCAACATCCTGGTTGGATTAACTCA
>JAHEJB010000026.1 GCA_024639085.1 Rubricoccaceae bacterium
GCGTCATCCAAAGAAATACCACGCGCACGACAATAGAACAGTGCTTCTGGGTCAATTTCCCCAGTCGTAGATCCGTGGGAGCATTTTACGTCGTCTGCATAGATCTCCAACTCAGGCTTGGAGTAGTGGTCGGCATCATCTGAGAGCACTACCCCCTGGCTTTGCTGGTACGCGTTTGTTTGCTGGGCGTCGCGGCGGACCATCACCTTGCCATTGAAGACACCCGTCGCGCGGTCGTAGATGATGCCTTTGTACAATTCGTTGGAGTTACAGCCCGGCTTGACGTGGTCTACGAGTGTGTGGTTGTCAACGTGCTGGTCACCGCGGGCGATGTAAAGGCCACCCAAGTTTGACTCGCAGTGTTCACCATCAGCCACAAGGTTGAGGTCGTTCCGGATAAGACCCGAAGCAAACGTCGCCGTAACCGTGGAGAACACCGAGCGATCCTTTTGAATTACCTGTGTCGTGTTCACCTGTGCAGCGTCGTCGCCTTCATCTTCAACGCGGTAGTGGTCTATGACTGCATCTTCTCCCACAAAGATTTCTGTCACGTGGTTACCGAATGTGCTCACGGTGCCGGTTCGAGCTTCGTGCGTTTCAAGAACCATAGCGCGACTGTTCCTCCCAAACACGAACAACTGGCGGCTCTGAACCACGGCCTCGCCGACCGCATCGAGGACATGCAGAATGCGAATGGGTTGTTCAACTGCGACACCATCAGGAACATGCAGGAAGACACCGTCCAGATCGAACGCGGAATTCAGCGCCACGAACGAGCTCTCATTCACGTCGGCGTAGCGACCGAGATGCTCTTCAAGCAACGCTGGATGGGTTTCCTTGGCGTCACGTAAGCTTGTGAGTACAACGGTCCCTAGATCATCCAGATCTGAAAGCGATGGCTGGAAGACGCCATTCACTATAACAATCGTTCGCGCGTTAAAGCCTGGGATAGCGTGAGACACAACATCTTCCCGCGTGATGCGCACTTCTCGTGCTTCACCAAACGACGCGTCGTTTGGCAGCGCACGACGTATGTCCGTGTACTTCCACGCCTCGTCCTTTTTGGTTGGAATGCCTAACGTTTCAAAAGCATCGCGTCCGCGACGCCGTAGATCAGCAAAAGGACGTGGAGCCCCGTCGCCGCTGAAAACGCGGTCGTATTCCTCAAGCGCGAGGGAGTAGAGATCGGACTTCTTTTCCAACGAAATCATACTGATGCGACGAGTTCGGCGCCGTTCTCTTCCTTGATCCAGTCGTATCCTTTGTCTTCCATTTCGAGCGCCAACTCGGGTCCGCCCGATTTCACAATGCGCCCGTCCACGATGACGTGCACGAAATCCGGTACGATGTGCTCCAGCAAACGCTGGTAGTGTGTAATCACGACAAAGGAGCGTTTGCCGTCGCGAAGCTTATTCACGCCATCAGACACGATGCGTAGGGCGTCGATGTCTAGGCCGGAGTCGGTTTCATCGAGGATGGCGAGCTGCGGATCGAGCATTGCCATCTGGAAAATCTCGGCGCGTTTCTTCTCGCCGCCGGAGAACCCTTCGTTGACAGCACGCCGCATCAGGCTGTGGTCCAGGTTGACAAAATCAGCCTTCTCGCGCATCAGCTTGAGGAACTCGGCCACGTTCATTTCCTCCAGTCCACGGTGCTCGCGCATCGAGTTCACCGCCGTCTTCAGGAATTGCATCGTGCTGACGCCCGGGAGTTCAACCGGATATTGGAACGCCAGAAACAAACCTTCACGTGCACGTTCCTCGGGATCCATTTCAGTGAGGTCGTCTCCGTTGAACAAAACAGATCCCTCAGTGATCTCGTACGCATCGTTTCCGGCCAAGACATTGGCCAGTGTCGATTTACCCGAGCCGTTCGGCCCCATGATCGCGTGGACTTCGCCGGGCTTCACTTCCAGTGTGAGGCCTTTCAGGATCTCGTTGTCCTCAACCGAGGCGTGGAGATTGGTGATGTTGAGCATTGCGTTTGTTAGGTGATTCGGGTTTGGGCGCCGATGGGCCCACAACAATCTGATGCTAGCCGACTGAGCCTTCCAGTTGCACGGAAAGCAGTTTCTGCGCTTCGACGGCGAACTCCATTGGGAGCTGAGCGAGGATCTCTTTCGCGTAGCCGTTCACGATGAGGTTTAGCGCGTCCTGCTCGGATATTCCACGCTGCTGGCAGTAAAACATTTGGTCTTCGCCTACTTTAGACGTGGTAGCCTCGTGTTCTACTTTAGCTGTAGAGTTATGAATTTCGATGTACGGAAATGTGTGGGCGCCGCACTGATCGCCGATGAGAAGCGAGTCGCATTGCGAGAAATTCCGCGCGCCCGTAGCCTTCTTGTTCACGCGGACGAGGCCGCGATAGGAGTTGTCGGAGTGCCCGGCTGAGATGCCCTTCGAGATAATCGTGCTGCGCGTGTTCTTCCCAAGGTGAACCATCTTCGTGCCCGTGTCGGCCTGCTGGTAGTCCTTGGTGAACGCGACAGAGTAGAACTCGCCAACGGAGTGGTCGCCCTTCAAAATGCAGGATGGGTATTTCCATGTGATAGCCGAGCCCGTCTCTAGCTGCGTCCACGTGATCTTGGAGTGGGCGCCCTCGCAAAGACCGCGTTTCGTCACAAAGTTGAAGATGCCGCCGACGCCTTCCTCGTTGCCAGGGTACCAGTTCTGGACCGTCGAGTACTTCACTTCGGCATTCTTGTGAGCGACAATCTCAACAATGGCGGCGTGGAGCTGGTTCTCGTCGCGCATTGGCGCTGTGCAGCCTTCCATATAGGAGACGTAGCCGCCTTCATCGCAAATGAGAAGGGTACGCTCAAACTGGCCCGTGTTGGCTTCATTGATACGGAAATACGTGCTCAACTCAACCGGGCAGCGAACGCCGGGGGGGATGTAGCAGAAGCTGCCATCGGAGAACACGGCGCTGTTCAATGCCGCGAAGAGGTTATCCGTGTATGGGACGACTGAGCCCATGTACTTCTTTACGAGCTCCGGATGGTTCTCCACCGCGTCCGAGAACGAGCAGAAGATGATGCCGTGCTTGCTGAGTTCTTCCTTGAACGTGGTGGCGACGGAGACAGAGTCCATCACAGCATCAACTGCTACACCGGCGAGGACAGCCTGCTCGCCAAGAGGAATGCCAAGGCGCTCAAAGTCGGCGAGGATTTCCGGCGGTACGTCATCGATCGAGTCGTACTTCGCCTTCTTGCCGGGCGCTGCGAAATAGTAGGCATCCTGGAAGTCCAGCTCAGGCAGCTTCAAATGCGCCCATTCTGGCACTCCACCTTCTTCCAGCATTTTCACAAAATGATGGTACGCCTTCAGGCGGTTTTCCAGCAACCAATTCGGCTCGTTCTTCTGCGCCGATATATACCGGATCGTGTCCTCCGATAGCCCTTTCGGAGCCTTCGTGGATTCGACATCGGTTACGAAGCCGTACTTGTAACCTTCCTGTGCGACGTCTTCGAAGAAGTCGTGCTCGGTGTAGGTTGGCATAGTGATTCAGTCGCGAGGGAGAGTGTGGGGCGATACACTACACAGATACAGCGGTTCCCTCATTCAGGATGTCCATGAAGGCTTCACGGACGCGGAAACCGAAGCCGCTTCTGCATGTTAGGAAGACTCGATCTAAACACTGGTTAAGTTTTTCTCAAACGCCCAGGCATGGAAACGACCACACCCGCAATCCAGATTACTGAAGCCGCCGCAACTCGCCTCCGCGAGGTGGCGGAAAAGGAAGGCGTGAACCCGGCTGAGACGTTTCTCCGCGTCGCCGTAGTGGAGGGCGGATGTTCGGGTCTGACCTACGATCTTGGCTGGGACACCGTCAAGGGCGAATCCGACACGGAGCTTGAGGAACATGGCCTGCGCGTCATCATGGACCGCAAAAGCTTTCTCTATGTAGAAGGCACTACACTTGATTTCTCAGACGGCCTCGAAGGCAAGGGCTTCCACTTCCACAACCCGCAGGCATCGCGGACGTGCGCGTGTGGCGAATCGTTTTCTTTGTAGTGGGGCGCATGTGATTTCTTGGTTTGATTGTCTGCCTAATCGGGCTCTCAGCGTGTGCCACTGCCCAGGATGAGTCTACCGCGGACGCTGTTGATGACGAACAATGGAGTGACGTAATTGAGGACACGTCAGTAACGACAGGCATTTACATCAGCAGCTTTGAGGCATCCATTCTGTACCCGTGCGAGGAGCCGGGAGAGCGATGGTGGATGAGCACGAATGCCGAGTTCTCTGAGCGTTACCGTGCATTGACCAAGGAGGACGAAGAGCCTGTTTATCGGGGAACGCATGTGCTTGTTCGGGTTGAAGGCGACAAGACAGAATTCGGGCAGTATGGTCATCTCGGAGCCTATTCCAGAGAGTTCACGGTGACATCGCTCATCGATATGCGCAGGATTGACTCAGAGCCCGAGGGAGACGAAGCTGAGTGGATTCATGCCGTTTGTGAGGTTGGATTTTAGCTGTTAACGTATCGCGTCAGACTTTTCCAAGAATCTGCAGCAAGGGATAGGATTCATAGCGTGTTTAGTTGACGTTTAATCGATTTCCTCACCACCGTATGCTCGAGTTCATCAGTCGGCCCTGGCCCTGGTATGTGGCTGGCCCCATTATTGGCTTGATGGTTCCTGCGTTGCTTTACACGGCCGGAAAGCCGCTGGGCGTTTCATCCGCGTTGCGGCACGCTTGCGCTGCCGTGCTACCCGGGAAGGCGGAGTATTTCAAGTATGACTGGAAGAAGCAAGGCGGGTGGAACTTGATATTCGTATTTGGCATCTTCGTGGGAGGCGCCATTGCCAGCCTGGTACTGCACGGTGGAGAAGCCATCTCGATTTCGGCGGCAACATGGTCAGATCTTTCCGCGCTTGGGATGACAGACTTTTCAGGATTCATGCCTTCCCAACTGCTTTCCTGGTCGGCGTTGGGCACGTTGCCTGGCTTCATTTGCATCGTGGTGGGCGGATTCCTGGTTGGGTTCGGCGCGCGCTATGCGGGCGGCTGCACATCCGGCCACGCGATTTCCGGTCTTGCCAACCTCCAACTTCCCTCCCTGATTGCCGTAATTGGCTTCTTCGTTGGCGGGATGCTCACTACCTACTTCGTACTTCCCTACCTGATCTGATGGTAAGCAAAGCGACCCCGCCGCAGATCAAACCCATCCACTACCTGGCGTACGGATTTCTCGGATTCATCTTTGGGATTACGCTCATCAAATCCGAAGTCGTTTCGTGGTTTCGGATTCAGGAGATGTTCCGCCTTCAGGCTTTCCATATGTACGGCGTCATAGGTTCGGCTGTGCTCGTCGCGGGGATCTCTCTTTTCTTGATAAAGCGATTTGGTGCGCGAGACGTTCATGACCGCCCCGTTATGGTTGCCCCAAAGGAAATGAACGGGGGCATAAACGTCAGCGTTGGCGGGCTGCTGTTTGGGTTTGGATGGGCGCTCACCGGCGCATGTCCTGGTCCGCTTTATGCACTTATTGGTAGTGGCTTCAGCGTGATGATTGCCTCGCTTCTTAGCGCACTTCTCGGCACGTGGGTCTATGGCATTCTCAAACCTCGCCTCCCGCACTAGCACATTAGAAAACATCCCAAATCATGCTGTTTCGGCAGATATTCGATCCGCACCTCGCCCAGTACGCCTACCTGATTGGTTGCCAGAGGACAAAGGAAGCGCTGCTCATCGACCCCGAGCGCGACATCGATCGCTACGTCGATGCCGCGGCGGCTGAGGATTTGAAAATCGTCGCTGTAACAGAGACCCACATCCACGCCGATTACCTTTCAGGCGCACGTGAGTTTGCGGCGCAGCATGGTGCAAAAACTTATCTCTCCGATGAAGGCGATGCCGACTGGAAATACGGCTGGGCCACTGACGCGGATCTGGATGTTCAATTGGTCAGAGACAGCGACACATTTTACGTCGGGAATATCAAAGTTGAGGTTATCCATACGCCCGGTCACACGCCCGAGCACATCTGTTTCATGATCACAGATGAAGGCGGAGGGGCAAGCGATCCCATGGGCCTGGTTGCTGGTGATTTCGTATTTGTCGGCGATTTGGGCCGCCCCGATCTACTGGAAACGGCAGCAGGGGAGGTAGGTGCTCGCGAGCCTTCTGCCCACGCGTTGTTTCAGTCCGTTCAGAAACTGAGGACAATGGCAGAATACTTGCAGGTTTGGCCGGGACACGGCGCGGGAAGCGCATGCGGCAAAGCGCTGGGCTCTGTTCCGCAGACGACGCTTGGCTACGAGCTTCGACACAATGCGTCCATTCTTTCCGCGAAGAATGGCGAGGGAGCATTCTTGGATTTCATCCTCGACGGTCAGCCAGAACCACCGCTGTATTTCGCCAGAATGAAAAAGGAGAACAAGGAAGGTCCGGCCATTCTCGGAGGTCTTCCGATTCCAGGGCACGTATCTGTGGAGCAGGCGACAGTGGGAAATGCTGTCTTGATTGACACCCGACCAGGAAGCGACTTCTTCGCTGGCTTTCTTTCGGGATCGATCCATGCGCCTTTCGACAAGAGCTTTCCGACGGTTGTTGGTTCGTATGTGATGCCCGGTAAGCCGATTTATCTCGTCGCCAAGGAGACGGACTTGGAAGCAATCGTTCGCAATCTTGTTCGCATCGGGCTCGACAACATTCGGGGATACATCACACCGGAAGACCTTCCTTCGGCAGAACTCACCAAGATTGAAGTTCTCGATTTCGAGGCAGTGGCAAAGCGCATGGAGGATTCTTCTACCTGTGTTGTGGATGTTCGACGCCAGGACGAGGTAAATCGGGGCGTCGTCGAAGGGTCTGTTCACATTGCCCATGTTCGACTACAGGACCGCCTTAGCGAATTACCGACCGATAAAACACTTCTTGTTCATTGCCAAAGCGGCGTGCGAAGTGCGGTGGCTTCGGCATTCCTGAACGCCGTTGGGTTCGACGCGGTTTACGTCAACGATCATTTCGACCACTGGAAGTCGCCCGTGGTGAAAGATGTTGAAGTGCTGGAGGACGCAGAAGCCTGATGCCACATATTCCCTTGCCAGAGGACGCGCCCGGCATCGTTGAGCCGATGATTGCGTATCCGCGAACCGGTCGCCACCTTACGGCACTGGCCGAGAAAGTATTGCGTGGCCCTTCGTCGTTAACGCGTATCGAAAGCGAGATCATCGCAACACACGTCTCGTGTGCGAACGGTTGCACGCTCTGCTCGGACCTCCATGCACAGAGGTAGCGCTTCATCTGGTAGACGATGATGGCGAGAAACTGTCGAATGTGCTTCGGACTGTGAGGGACGCGTCCTTCGAGGAAGCCGACGTCGATGACAAGCTTCGTGCGCTGCTCAGAATCGCAGAGAAGGTTCGGGAAAACGGTCAGCTCGTCACGGAGTAAGACATTGCCCAGGTCCGCGCTGCTTGAGCAGACGACCTCGTCATTCACGACGCCGTGCTCGTCACCGCCAGATTTTCCATGATCAACAGCAATGTAGATCGGCTAGGGGCAGTTTCACCATCTGACAAGGCGGTTTATCGACATGCGGGGGCGTCGCTTGCCGAAGGTGGCTTTTCGCAAGCAATCAAGTGGGATGTAGACTGAGTTAGGTCGAATGACGATCCCACGTTTAATAGTGCTCGGCAGTAGATTCGGGTCAAAGTCAACAACTTCATGCAAGTCGACACCCCCACTATTCGAGCGCCGCGAGGTACAACGCTAACGTGCAAGGGATGGCATCAGGAGGCCGCCCTTCGGATGTTGATGAACAATCTCGACCCGAAGGTAGCCGAGCGCCCTGAGGACCTTATCGTTTACGGCGGTGGAGGGAAAGCGGCTCGAAACTGGGAGGCATACTACAAGATCGTGGAAACGCTGCGGCGGCTCGAAGACGACGAGACGCTGCTTGTCCAGAGTGGCAAGCCGGTCGGGGTATTTCGGACACACGAAGAAGCTCCCCGCGTGCTCATCGCCAACGCGCACCTCGTACCAAAATGGGCCACGGATAGCGAGTTCCGAAGACTGGATGCACTTGGTCTCACCATGTACGGCCAGATGACGGCCGGCTCGTGGATTTACATCGGGACGCAGGGCATCCTCCAGGGTACCTACGAGACGTTTGCTGAATGCGCGAACCAGCACTTCGGAGGATCGCTGACGGAAAAGCTCGTTGTCACCGCTGGGCTAGGTGGGATGGGCGGAGCACAACCGCTTGCCGCCACGATGAACGGCGCCGCGTTCCTGGGCGTGGATGTGGACCGCGAGCGTATTCAGCGTCGCGTAGATACAGGTTACTGCGACCGCATCGAAACCGACCTGGACGCGGCCCTGGAAGCCGTTCTTGGGGCGAAAGCAAGGGGCGAGGCACATTCCGTTGGATTGGTTGGCAACATCGCAGAAATACTGCCTGAGATGGTTCGTCGTGGCGTGGTGCCAGATGTCCTCACAGACCAGACCAGTGCTCACGATTTGCGAGTCGGCTACATACCGGCGGGGTACGATCTGCAGGCAGCGTCCGTGCTTCGTGAGTCAGATCCGGACGGCTACGACGAAGCCGTACTCGATTCCATGCAGAAACATGTTCGTGCCATGCTCGACATGCAGGATGCTGGAGCAATCACGTTTGACTACGGAAACAATCTCCGCGGACAGGTCGCCGACAGACGCGGAATGACGGAAGCGTTTGATTTCGGCGGTTTCGTTCCGCTATTCATCCGTCCGTTGTTCTGCCGAGGTTCAGGACCGTTCCGCTGGGCGGCGCTGTCTGGCAACCCGAATGACATCACCGTCACGGACGACGCGATGCTGCAGCTCTTTCCGCAGAAAGAGGCACTGGCCCGCTGGATTCATCTGGCTCGTGAGAAAGTGCATTTTCAGGGTCTTCCAGCGCGAATTTGCTGGCTGGAGTACGGTGAGCGCGCGGAGGCAGGAGCAAAGTTCAACTGGCTCGTCAAGAACGGTAAGGTGGACGCCCCACTCGTCATTGGGCGTGATCATCTGGACACGGGTTCCGTCTCATCCCCCAACCGCGAAACGGAGGGCATGATGGATGGCTCAGACGCTATCGCCGATTGGCCACTACTCAACGCCCTTCTCAACACGGCCTGTGGAGCGAGTTGGGTAAGTCTCCATCACGGCGGTGGTGTCGGGATTGGCTATTCAATTCATAGCGGGATGGTCTCCGTTGCCGATGGGACGGAGATGGCCGATCGACGCCTGCAGCGCGTTCTGACCGCCGACCCTGGCACAGGCGTTATGCGTCACGCGGATGCAGGCTATGACATTGCCATTGATACGGCGAAGGAACGGGGGATCGACCTCCCCATGCTGGAGGGCTTAGAATGAGACAGTCATTAATTTTATTGGTCGCCATATTCTGGGTGCCGCTCACTGCCTCAAGTCAACCGGAGATTGACGCGCAACGGGAGGCCTCTTTCCTACTTGCTAGGGCTGTAGAAAGCGGTGGGGATGCTCTTGAAAACATCACGCTGTATAGCGATCTCATCGGTGGGCGTGACGTTGACGATCAGGAAACGCGACTTTCACTTCTTTCTCTCGCCGTTGCTTCGGCGTCGCGCTCGGTCGCCTTCATCGAAGCGTACGACAGAATCCTGACCCAAGCCGACGCGCAGTCACCGCGCGAGACAGCAGAATCGATTGACGCGTTGGAGCAAGTGATGCTTGCGATTCCCAATGCAGCGAGCGAGGCATTCACGGCCGAACTGGCCGATAACTTGCCCATCGTCGAAATCCGAGAACGCATTCGTCAGCTAGAGCAATTGGTGTCGCCTCATTTAGAGGTGCTGTCGGCGGAAACGGATTTTGATATGGGCCCTTCCCGGAGTACGGTTGCTGACCTGACAAGGCTGAAGAACGCCCTGCAAACACGAATGGAAGGCGACGCCGACGAACTCGCGCTTCTGTTCAGCCAGATCACCAACAGTTCAGAAGTGGACGACCACGACATTATTGAGATGGCGAATTCAGCAGGGCAACTTGAGACGTACGTCAATATTATTGAGGCCTTAGAGAATGTGCTCGGACTGGAAGACGGCGCACGCAGGATGGCAACAAATGAATTCAAGCGATTACTCCATGACATAGGCGACGATGTCGCCGAGGACCTTGTTGGACTCACTTTGGAGGAACGCCAGGAAGTTTTGTCGCGCCACACCGACGACATTGTCGAGATGCTTCGCGTGCTCCACACGGGTGCATGGCGGACAGACAAATAGGCGAATCCGATGGGAACTATCTCGCCCTCTGAGCAATCCCTTCGACTGGTATCGCTGGATGATGATATCCAACGTAGTCTTTCCTCTCTCCGGACCAATGCGGCCTCAAATAGTAAGGCACGTCGTTTAGTCGAAGCATCTCTTGAAGACGGTGAAGCTCACTACGGCCTCAATACTGGCTTTGGCGTTCTTAAGAATGAGCGCATCGCTCGCGAGGATGTAGAGCAGCTTCAGGTCAATTTGGTTCGATCTCACGCGGTAGGCGTCGGAGAGCGAGTTCCGGAATCGATCTCCCGCAGGATGCTTCAGTTGAAGATCCACGCGCTCGGGTTGGGGTACTCGGGGGTATCGGAAGAAGTGTTTGAGCGGCTGTTGGTGATGGCCGAGAAAGATCTGATTCCTGTCGTTCCCTCGCGCGGGAGCCTGGGGGCTTCCGGCGATTTGGCACCTCTGGCGCATATGGCATTGCCCCTCATTGGCGAAGGTGAGCTCTGGTTGGATGGAAAGCCTGCTCCTGCAATAGATGTACTTGCGCTCCATAGCCTTGAACCCGTCACATTGCACGCAAAAGATGGGTTGGCCCTCGTCAACGGCACGCAGTTCATGGCAGGGTACGGTTGCGAGATCATTCTAAAAGCTCAGAATTTGGCCAAAGTTGCTGACATTGTAGCCGCGATGGACCTTGATGCATGCCGAGGCTCGCTTCGACCGTTTGACGAGCGTGTTCATGTAGTTCGCCCGCATCCCGGGCACAGCGTCGTGGCGGCCAACATCCGCGCGCTGTTGGAGGGGTCGGAAATCCTTCCGTCTCACGCGCATTGCGGAAAAGTTCAGGACCCGTATTCCCTACGTTGTGTGCCTCAAGTGCATGGGGCGAGTCGAGATGCCATCCGTCACGCGGCGAGCGTGATCGAGCAGGAAGTCAACAGCGTAACGGACAATCCGCTTGTCTTCGCGGATGCGGACGGCAACCCAGATCTGATTTCCGCGGGCAACTTTCATGGCCAGCCGCTCGCCCTTGTTCTCGATTACGCGGCGATTGCGCTGGCTGAGTGGGCGTCCATTTCCGAGCGGCGAACGTATCTCCTTCTGGACGGCTATGACGACCTGCCAGCGTTCCTTGTCGCCGAGTCCGGTTTGCAGTCCGGGTTCATGATTCCGCAGTACACAGCGGCTGCGCTTGTTTCGGAGAACAAGACTCTCGCCCATCCAGCCAGCGTTGACACCATTCCCTCCAGCAAAGGCCAGGAGGACTACGTGTCGATGGGGGCTTGGGGCGCGCTTAAGTGTCTTCAGATTGCCCAAAACGCTGAGCAGGTTCTGGCCATTGAATTACTCTGCGCCGCTCAAGCCCTCGATTTCCGGCGACCGTTTAAGTCGGGGATTGGCGTCGAAGCTGCCCATGCGGCCGTGCGGTCCCAAGTGGCTTTTCGGGAAGCAGATAAGTCGTTCACGGCTGACATGGCTGCGTGCACCGCTCTTGTCCGATCTGGCGAATTGGTTGCCCTAGTAGAGCGAGAAGTCGTTATTCAGTAGCCAGCGTCCACAAAAAGCCCCGTCAGCCTTACGGGGCAAACGGGGCGCGTGTGTGGCGGGGTCGGGTTGAACCGACCACACTCGAATCACTTAACCAGTTAACGATGTAAACCTTAGAAACGTGCCCAAGGGGACGCCTTTTTGCACCTTCTTCAATCCGTTAGAACGGAGTCTGGAACGGCTACTTCTTCCGGCTCCTCATCGCCGGTTGTCCAGAAAATGAAATCGCCCTGGGCGAGCCCGTGGCGATCGACAAACCCGGCGGGGGTTTCTACGACGAACTGCGCCGGAGCGTCCGAAAAGACGTTATCGAGCGAATTCGGAGTCGTGTATTTTGCCGCGTTGACAAACGTTGAGTCGGCCGCGAAGTACATGATGTCCAGCGAGCGAGGCGTGTTGGCCATGTAAAAAGCCTGACTCCGTTCTTCTGGAAAGACAAACAGCATCCCCCAGTCATCCGGGAGGCATTTGCGCGCCATCAGCCCACGTGCCCGCGTCGAATCAGTATCCACAACCTCAATGTCAATGGACTTGATCTCCGTGCTGTCTGCGCGGAAGAATGTCAGTTGTCCGTCTGTTCGGTAGGATATGCCCTGAGACTCTTCGCATTCGCCGTTTGAGGTGGCGGGCGGAGAATCGGTGCCACACGCGGCGAGACCAAGGAGAAAAGACAGAAACAAAAGAGGACGCATAGAGAGATCAACGATTCATGAGCGCGCAAAGTACACAGCCGCCTTCTGCTGGCCTGCCGCCATGGATTCTATATCGCCTGGGCACGAACATGCTGCTTTAAGAATTCAAGCTGATCCCGAATTATCTCCGAAAACAACGGCTCCATGTGAGGATGGAGGTGGGCGCCTTGATACCTGAATAGCGTCGTGCTGGGAGCCCCCTCACACGCCTCGATGACTGGTTCCGCTGGGGTAGTCAGATCATTCAATGCGATTTGCACAAGCGTGGGCATTGCCAATTCGGGAAGGTCGCGGCCAGGCGAGTAGAGCCCGATGGCCAGCGCGAAGCGCGCGGTCACGCGCCGGTCGAATGCCATTCCCTGGGGCACAAGGCCGAGGTAATCTTCTGATTCCCCCGGTGCGTTAAGCAGGCCGATCTCGCCCTCTCTCGCGGTGGAAAGGACGTAGTGTGGACTTCGTCCGAGCATGCCCCGAACCGAATCGTAAAGCCCGTGCATCGTAAGTCGGACGACAGTTTTCAGCCGCTCGGCCCGAAGCGAGGCAAGCCCGCTGACGTGCGGTGTCAGCGAAATTACGGCACTGATCCGCGGGTCCTGTGCGGCAATAGCCAGAACGTGCCCGCCACTTAGTGAGAAGCCCCACAGTACGATATTCTGGGCGTCGACCCTCGAGAGGTTGCGAGAGTAGGCTACGGCCGCCTTCCAATCCTGCAGCTGTCTCCTAATGCTGAGGATCTGGCGGGGCTCCCCGCCGCTAGCGCCGAAGTGGCGGTAGTCAAAGACCAAGCAGGCGAAGCCTGCGTCGCAGAATCGCTCGGCGAAGGCATCCATGCGCATCTCTTTGATGCAACCAAGGCCGGGCGCCATGACGATGGTCGGACACGGGCCATCACGCTCGGGCACGTAAAACCAGGCGGCGCATTTTGTCCCGTGCGAATCAAACTCGACGTCATGACGCATGGAGTGGAGGCGAGCTACTTCTTGTAGATGCAAAGTACGCCTTCGCCCCATTCCAATCCGGTTGTTGGTTAGCGAGCCTCCCGAAGCATCCGTGCGAATTCATCGGGCAGCGGACTGGCCTCAACCGACCGGGCTGCTTCTTCCACGTCGTAATCGACCCGAACGAACTCAACTTGGCAGTAACCCCTATCGGACGTCGGGCGCTCCGGGTTTATCGTCAGCAGGACGTAGCACGCGCGCGGATCGCCGTCCTTCGGCTTGCCGACGGAGCCCGTGTTGATCGCGTGCCGGTACACCGTCTGCCCGTCCTCTGTCTCCATCGCGAGCGCCTTGTGGTATGGCTTGTGGGTATGACCATAAAGCATGACGTCGGCCCCGGCCTGCGTCATCCGCTTCAGGATGAGGTCGTCCGGGCGGTCCTCGAAGAGGTACTCGTTGATCCGGCGCGGGCTGCCGTGGACCATCAGGACTTCGATGGATTCGGCCTTCCTGTCGCGAGGTGCGCCGAGCGTCAGTCGGATGTGGCGGGGAAGCGAGCGAAGGTAGCGTCGGGTCGCTTCGGTGACGGCGTCGTTGGTGTAGGCAATGGACTCGGCGCCACGGGCCTTGTCCTCGTCAGTGACGTAGGCGCATCCGCAGTCGTCGCTACCCAGTCCGACTCCCTCGTCGTAGTTGCCGGCGATCGTGGGGATGCCGCGCTCCTGAACAGAGGTCACCACCTCGTTTGGCCACGTCGCATACCCGACGAGGTCGCCGAGGCAGTAAACGGCGTGCACCTCGCCTCGGCCCAGGCGGATGTCGATGTCGCGCAGGACCGCTTCAAGTGCGGGGAGGTTGGCGTGGACGTCGGAGAAGACGGCAAGCGTAGTCGGCATGGCGAATGGGCTATTAGGATGTGGCTAGACGAGTACCCTGTCGCCCTGTGCGAGCGTACGGAGACGGTGCGCACCGACGGGCGAGTCGGGCATATAGGGGAGGACAGCGAGGCGGGGGATGCCGTCCGCTCGCGGTGAGTGCTCACGGGCGACGGCCTCGATCTCGTTGATCTCGGCCGCAGCACGGGTGGCCAACAATGGGTCCGTCGGGTGCGCCGCAGCGAGGCTCCGGTTGACGACCCACGCGAAGGGCTCGACGCTGGCGCGCCGGAGGTCGGCCTGTAGGGCGGCGGCTTCGCGGACCGGCGTTGTCTCCGCGATCGTGACGAGCAGGACACGCGTGAACGCCGGGTCCTGGAGCCGCATAAGTGGGGTCGTGATGCGTGTCGGATCGAGCGAGGTCGTGCGGAGGACCTCGCGGTGGTAGCTCCCGGCCGTGTCGAGCAACAGGAGCGTGTGCCCGGTGGGAGCCGTATCCATGACTACGAACCCTCGCGAGGCCGAACCGACGGCATGGCTGAAAGCGTGAAAGACAGCGACCTCCTCGGTGCACGGGCTCTGGAGGTCTTCGGCGAGGAGGCGCCGCGCGTCGTCGTCCAGCTTGGCACCCTTCGTACGAAGGACGCGTTCTTTGTAGAGACGGGTCTCCGTCTCTGGGTCAATCCGGGTCACCTTCACGCGGCCCGGCACATCGTCACCGAGGGCGGCGTCGAGGTGGGCCGCCGGATCAGTCGTGGTGAGGTGAACATCGTGGCCACGCGCGGCCAGCTCGACGGCGACCGCCGCGGCAACGGTCGTCTTGCCCACGCCGCCCTTGCCCATGACGAGGACGAGCCCCTTTCCAGGCGCCTCGATCTCATCCACCAAAACCGCGAGGTCGCGGGCAGCGGTGGGCAGTTCAGGAACCTTGGGGACAGGAGCTGCCTCCACTGGCGGACTGTCCGCGACTAGGTCGCGGAGGGCTTCGAGGCCGAGAAGGTTGTGAGGACGGAGAGCGACAGTCTCTCGGGGCAGCGCAGCGAGCGACTCGGGAAGGTCGCGGAGGGCGTCGTCCGCCTGCCGCTCGATGGCCGTCGCTAGCGGGTCTGACGGGTCGGTCGCGTGAAATACGCCGTTGACGACCAGCCGCTGGCTCGCGACGCCGATCGCGGCGAGTTCGGCGGCCGATCGCGCCGCTTCCGCCAGGGCCGACGGCTCGGGGCGGGCAACGAGCACAAGCGTAGTGCGCGCCGGATCGCGTAGAGCGCTGGCCGCGGCCTGGTATCGGTCCTGCTGGGTCTCGAGGCCGCTCGAAGGGCCAAGGCATGACGCGCCGCCGGGGTTGTCGTCGATGAAGCCGCTCCACGCTGCTGGTAGCTCGAGGAGTCGGAGCGTGTGGCCGGTCGGGGCCGTATCGAAGACCACTACATCCATGTTCGCAGCTTCACCCTCACCCGAGAGCATCGATGCGAAGCGGTCGAATGCAGCGATCTCGGTCGTGCATGCGCCCGAAAGCCCTTCCTCGATCCCGGCCACGACTACGTCCGAGAGGACGCCGCGCATGGGCTCGATGACGCGCTCGCGGTAGGCGCGGGCCGCTGCCTCTGGATCGATGTTGAGCGCACGAAGGCCGGGGACGTCAGCGACAGCGGAAGCCAAAGGCCCTACAGGCGCACCGAGCACATCAGAAAGGTTAGAGGCAGGATCGGTCGAGACGAGTAGAACACGGCGACCCGCCTCTGCGAGCGCGACGGCCGTCGCGCAGGCGAGTGAGGTCTTTCCAACACCACCCTTGCCTGTGAAGAAGAGGGCGGGAGTGGGCGAGGCGATGAACGAGAGCATGAAGGGAGTGGGATGGGGAACGCGCTCGGCGAGGCGGGCGGTCTAGCAGCAGCCTGCTTCAGGCGCGCAACACGTCGCGACGGAGACGTCGAGCCGAAAAGCGGGCTGGCCGTCGGCCACTCGAAGTAGCGTTGCGAGTTCGACCCGCGAGGGGTACCGGCTGTGCGAGACGACGCGACCGTCCACGACGAGCAGCGGGAGGACCGACGTACCAACGGCGTTGATGGCCTGGACGACGACGGGCTCGGCGACAAAAGCCTCCGGCTGTTGGGCGAGATTAAACCGCTCGACAGCGACGCCGGAGTATTCGAGCGCCCGAAGGTCGGCGGCGAACTGCACGAGCGTCGGATCCACGTCTGGGCCGCACACACCCGTTGAGCAGCACTGCGGCGGGTCGTAGACGCGGAGCATAGACGAGATCGCCGATTCGGCAGGTCGAGTGCCCCGGACGGTGATGCTGTAGAGAGGTGTGGAGGCCCCTTCAGTCAGGAGCCCGTCTTGAAGTTGGATCGCTCTCTCGGCCACGACCTCGACGCCCTCAAATCCCGCCCTGGCGATGAGCTCGAGGTATTCGGCTTGGTCTACCGCCCCGGCGACGCACCCGGCATAGAGCTCCGTTGAGGCTCGGACCGAAGCAGGGAGGTCCCCCCGGCTCACGACATCGGAAACGCAGAAATGGCCGTCAGGACGCAGTACCCGGAACGTCTCGGCGAACGCCCGCGCCTTGTCCGGGACCAGGTTCAGAACGCAGTTCGAAACGACAACATCCACGCTCGCATCGGGGAACGGGAGCGCCTCAATGTCGCCGTGCTCGAAACGGACATTGCCGTAGCCAAGATCAGCGGCATTCTGCCGGGCCTTGGCGACCATTTCGTGAGTGAAATCGACTCCGAGCACCCGGCCAGTCTCTCCGACCATGCTGCGGGCCACGAAAGCGTCGATCCCCGCACCCGCACCGAGGTCGAGGACTGTCTGGCCAGGCGCGAGCCCAGCGTACTCAACGGGGAGCCCGCACCCCAGCTTGAGGTCGGCCCCCTCGACGTAGCCGTCGACGCCATCGTAGGCGTCGCCGATCATATTGATCTCGGCCGTCTCGCACGGTTCGCCCGTGGATCCGCAGCAGGAGAGGGCCTCGCCGCGGGCTATCGCGGCGTATTTGTCTCGGACGGAACGTCGGAGGTCATCGGCTGTTGGCAGGGCGGTTATCTGTGCATCGGGCCCAGGATTAACAGCAGTCGGGTTCAATTCCATTAGGGATGTCGGGTGTCAAAGTGTTTACGAATGCGCCGAAGTCATCCGCGAGCGTGCGGAGAGCGTCGTCGTCGAGGCAATAGCAGGTTGAGGGACCCTCGATTTCGCCGCGGACGAGTCCAGCGTCGCGGAGTGTGCGGAGATGTTGGGAAACCGTCGCTTGGGCTAGTGGGAGCACATCAACCACCTCGCCGCAAATGCACGTACCGCGCTGGGCTAGCGTTTGGAGAATAGCAAGGCGCGCGGGATGGGAGAGCGCCTTCGCCTGAGCCGCGAGGTCGGCGAGTCGATCGGGAAAGAGGTCCGTCTTGTTTTGCATAGGCTATCGTGTATCGTCGTTATACGATAAGCTTTTCGTAACGGTTCCTCGACTGCCACCGTATGAGGCCGCATACCTGCTGGATTCTATAGATCAGTCAGGCACTATCAGGAAGTTGCGATGAATCACCCAACTAGTTCCAACACCATCGCATACGTAACCACCACAGCTGTTTTACGTCCTTCATGCAGATCAGTGAGCAATGGTCACACGCTGCGTACTTACGACATTTTCGGTTTCCAACCGAACAACGTACACTCCACTAGGCCACACGCCAGCATAGAGTCGTATTAAGTGATCGCCGGCAGGGGTAAGGCCGTCCAGGAGTCGGGCCATCTCGCGGCCCAATACATCGAACACGGTGATGCTAACAATGGCCCCCTTGTCGAGCGAAAATCGTAACGTGGCGGTATCTGCCACCGGGTTCGGATAGACTGTATCGAGGATGGGTCCTCGCCGAAAATCTATGTGATCGCCTAGTGTAGTGGTCGCCAGCGATAGCGGGGGCGAGAACTCAGAAGAGTTCGAAGCACTATCAGTCGCCGTGCTCACAAGACGATCCGAGGGCATCACGCCAAGTTCCACAGCGTTACCCAGATTGACGGTCTTTACGCCTGGAGTTGGGCCGTCACCGTGGTCTTCGAGCGTGTAGGTATCGCGCCCCAGGAAAAGCGTGCTGCCGGTGCCTGCTGCGTCTGCCAGGAAGAACTCCGTGTTTAGCGGATAGGTGACGTTTGCCTCATCACAGTCGACCCCGTACTCGACAATCAGATCATCCTGAGCATCTATCACAGCCGAGAAGAGATCTGGATAATTTTGGAACTCATTCGGACCTGTATCTGCATCGCCGGGATCGTTCAGCGTCCGGCCATTGCCACCAAGGTCAATGCCAATTCCTCCATTAGCGAAAATCCTATTACCTACGATGGCATTCCCGTCGAACGATGTTGACTGAACGAGAACGCCGGCCCCTTCGTTGTAGGCAATCACGTTGCCCGCGTCCGGGTCGTCGCCTCCAATCGTGTACTGAGGTTCAAACTGGGACATGAAGTCCACCCCATCTCCACCGTTTCCGAGCGGCGTGACACCATCCGCAGCAACTCCTACATAGCTACCTCTAAGCGTGATGCCTCCGCTGGCAAAGAAATTGAGTCCATCGCCATCATTCCCTGCGATCACCGATCTTTCCACGACGAGGTCCATTGCTACGTAGGCATGGATGCCGAACCGATTTCCGAGGGCCATCATTCCGCTCAGGTCCGTGCCTATGTAGGTATCCTCAATTCGCGAGCCCTCTGAACCGCCCACCTCAATCCCGATCCACGGGAAACTGTGCACGGCAAGCCCGCGAATCAGGCACGCACTTCGAATGCGGAGTCCAATGTTTTCGGATGTAGGTAGCGTGAGAGCCTGTCCATCAAGGGCTACGCGACCGTCAGGATGCGTGGTGCCATCGATCGTCGTCGGATGCCAGAGAAGAGGAAGAGGAGTGCTTACCGCGATTGTCGCATCGTTTGGGGCCATACCCGAAAAGACGATAGTGCCACCTTCCGTTGCATCAGAAGCGAGGATAGCTTCACGTAGTGTGCAGTGAGCATCGCAAGTCCCATCGTTCGTATCAGCGCTCGTCGTAACGATATAGGAAGGTTGAGCGAACGCCGTCGTTATAAACAGCAGAATGAGGGGAAGGGTGCGATTGAAGGTGGCCATCGGACTGTTGGTCTGAGAAGTTGAGCACAGCATGCTCGAACCGTGAACCCGCTGGCTTCGTACCTGCCTAAGAAGTGGCAGGTTTCACACGTACCAGGTATGCCCGCATTCTAGCCATAGAGGCGTCTCGAATATCGCGGCGACGGCGTTGGACTCTGCGTCGATCATGCACCGAGTGAGTTGCACGTGGAAACACGCTGGCTGCCCCATATCAGCGCACTCACCCCACCAACTCCAACGCCACGGCATCCGCAACCACAGCACCTTCGCGCGTCAGAAGGATCCGGTTATTGCGGAGGGTTAGTAAACCGTTTTGTTCGAGTTCTGCCAGTTCGGATCGTTTTTCAGTGAGCATATCCACGCCGTAGTCGGCTTCGAGGCGGTCGAGGTCGAGGCCTTCCGTCATCGAACGCAGTGCGAGGTAGATGAACTCGTCGGAAAGGGCCGTGGGGGTTAGTTGCTCACGTTCTTCGAGTGGTAATGCGCGTTGCTGGAGAAGGCCGTTGTAGCGTTTGAGGTTGCTCACGTTGGACCAGCGGTGCGCTTTTGAGCGCGTCGTCTTCCAGAAGGAATGTGCGCTGGGGCCAAAACCGAGGTAGTTGCGGTGCCGCCAATAGTTCTGGTTGTGGATGCTTCGCTCGTCGGCTTTGGCAAATGAGCAGACCTCGTAATGGTCATAGCCTCGTTCCGTGAGGTATTCCATCGTGAACAGGAAGCGGTCGCGCATAGTGTCGTCGGTCGCCGGTTCAACGAGTCCACGCAGTACCTGTTTAGCCAGTGGCGTCTTCTCTTCTACCGTCAAACTGTAGGTAGAGAAGTGAGGCGCGCCGAGGCGGATGGCCTTCTCCAGATTGGCCCCCCAGTATTCAAACGGCTGATCGGGCAGCCCAAAAATCAAATCAACAGTAAACGAATCGAATACGCTGCCGACGGCCTCAACAGCCGCTTCTGCCTGCGCCGCATCATGGACTCGATTCATGAACCGGAGGTCCTCATCAAAAAACGACTGCACGCCGAGGGAGAGTCTTGTGATGCCGAGGTCTTTCAGTCCACGGAGGTAGGCTGGCTTGGCTTCCTCCGGGTTCATCTCCAGCGTGACCTCCTGAACAGCGCTCAGGTCAAAGTGGTCATTAACAGCCGAAATGATGCGAGCCAAGTCATCCAGTGGTAGGAGGGAAGGCGTTCCGCCTCCGAAGTACAGCGTGTCGATCGGTTCCTTGTCGCCAAACTCGTTTCCGTAAGATTCTATTTCGGCTTCTAGGGCCCGCGAAAACACGCCGTAGTTGTGTTGCGTCGTAGTGAAGTAAAAATCGCAGTACACGCACCGCTGCGTGCAAAACGGCACGTGAACGTAGATCCCAGCCACAATTACCTCTTTGGCGTTACGCCTAGAAAATTACGCCGGCTCGGACTGGAAAAACGATCGTCGTTGAGCTTCCGCCAATAACAAGCGACGGATCAACTTCGACGTACAGTGAAGTCTCATTCAGGGGCAGCGCCCAGCCAATACCCGCGTGGATAGTGAATCCGCCTTCATCGGGGTTGATGCCGTCGTTGGACAGCGGAATCATTCCTCCGAAGCCACCCAGGAGATAGCCTGCCCACTTTGCCCGGGGAAGCGTGAGGATTGCTGAAACTTGAGGATTAAGCAGATACCGTGCGTCATCCTGGCCGCTGAGCACAAACCCAACGACGCCCACACCGCCGGCGAACGAGAGATCGGCATTCACTGGAATGGCAGCACGAGCACGAAGGCCAATCCCGAATCCTTCCGGAACGACATCCTGACTTGGCGGCGTTAGCACGGCATCAAAACCGACGCCGAAACGTGGGCGTAACTGCTGGGCGGACGCGAGTGCTGGAAGTAATACGAGCGCAGCGAGCGCGAGTAGCGTCAGTCGCATGGTTATGGCGGAAGTACAAGCAGGGGGGACCCCGCTTTACAGCGGGGCTTGTGCAATGAAGTTACGCTGGCTTGGCCTCCTCTTGAAAAACAGCAACCTGGTCCTTGTCGAAACGCTCCGACGTACTAACTTCGAGCCCGATGCCTGCGCCGACTCGTATCGTAGCGGACAGGCAGTTAGGTATTGCTCACCCAACCCTGATTCAATGCGCATGTACTCTCGCAGATCCATCGCTTCGCTCGTTGCCCTTGCCGCTTTGCTGGCAGGTTGTGGAGGCGGTGGCGGCACAACAGATCCAGAAGGCTTCACGCACAAAGACGGTTCGCTTGCCTCCGGCGATGACACCCTGACTTCCGGCGAGTTTGCCGACGAGTTCTCCGTTTCCGCACAGCCCGGCCAATGGATTGAAGTCGTCATGACCTCATCCGAAGTAGACCCCTACGTGATTCTAAAGCCGCCGAGTTGCCCACAAACAGGCACGTGCGAGCAGCAGGTCGACAACGACGACGTCCAATCTGGTGACACCCGCGCGTTCGTATTTCACAATGCGACAGAGGCAGGTTCCTGGCAGATAATTGCAACATCGTCGGTGGCAGGTGAGATGGGAGCGTACGACGTGGCCTATCGTGTGGTGGATGGCGGAACGGCTCCAGCAACGGCTGGTGTTCAGAGTGCAGCGAACGGCTTGAATGCTTCCGGCACGCTCGCGGCGGGAGACAAGACGCTCCAGTCTGGCGAATACATCGATAACTACGTTTTCTATGGGAACGCTGGTCAAAGTGTCACGATTGATCTGGAGTCATCCGCGTTTGATCCTTACCTCATTCTGTTCATGCCAGACAAATCTCAGGAGGACAACGACGACTTCGAGGGAAGCCAGTCGCATTCGCGGCTTGAAATGGCACTGCCACAATCCGGTATGTATCGACTTTCAGCTACATCGTATGCACCCGGTGATACAGGACCATACACGCTCGTGATGTCGGCCGGAGGTGCTTCAGCGCCAGCTGGCGGCGAAGAGGCCGTTCCGTTTGAGAAGTAGTCGGCAGTACCGAACAACCATGTCGCCCAGCTCGCGCAGGGCCGGGCGACATTCGACTTTGTAACACGACCCGCCTAGCCGTATGTCAATGCTCTCAACAACGACCAGATACATCGCAATCCAATACGTGCGACTCGCACTGGTTGTCCTTGTGGGTTTGGCGGGGACGTTAACCGCTCGCGCCCAGGGCCAGTACACGGGCGCTCTTGCCTCTGGCGACAACACGCTTACGTCAGGCGAGTATGCGGACGATTACTCGGTCTCCGTAGATAGCGGAGACTGGATCGCGGTTACGATGACTTCCTCACAGATCGATTCGTATCTGATCGTCAAACCGCCGAGTTGCCCGGGGACAGGAACGTGCGAGGCCCAAATAGACAATGACGATGTGCAATCGGGCGATGCGACAGCAATGGCGATAATTCACGCGCAGGAAGCTGGTTCCTGGGCTGTTCTCGCAACGTCTTCCGTGCCGGGTGAAACGGGGTCCTACCAGGTGAATATTGATGTCGCTGATGACGTGTCTTCCTTCCGTAGCATGTCATTCCTAATCCTTCACTCCGACGATGTTCGGAGTGAGGCCGGCTATCTGGAGGAGGGAGACAAAACGCTTAATTCAGGCGAGTATGTAGATAACTACGCGTTCGTAGGCTTCGCGGGCCAGTCTGTTGTCATTGATCTCACTTCGTCAGAATTCGATCCGTATGTGATCTTGTTCATGCCAGACAAGACGCAGGAGGACAACGATGATTGGGAGGAGAGCCAGGAGCATTCTAGGCTCGAAATCGTCTTGCCGCTGGACGGGATGTATCGCGCGAGCGTTACGAGCTATGCGCCGGGCGAATCCGGCGGTTATTCGCTTCAGATCCGTGACGAGGTCCCGTTCGTAAAGGACTGATTAGCGCTGGTGATCATTTGTGCGAGGATATTTGCCATTCGCGTAGTCGCGCTACAGGATTATCGGAGCATCCCGAATCGCACTACGTGTACCTTTGGGACGTCAGCAGCCATCCAACCTCAAAAACAATGACAAGCAGTTTGATGATGCTCGGTCGTCGCACAATGACGGCGGGCTTTTTCATTTTCCTTTTGAGTAGTACCGCGTGTGGTCAGTCCGGAATGCACCGTGGAGCACTTGAGGCCAGCGATCCGACGCTGCAAGACGGTGAGCACTACGACGCCTACCCCGTTGATGTGCAGGCGGGGCAATGGGTGCAAGTCGATATGCAGTCGGATGAGTTTGACACCTATGTCGTGTTGCTTGCCCCATCCGGGGCGACTGAGCAGAATGATGATTTTGAGGGATCGACGAACCGCTCGATGCTGAATGTCCAGGCTACGGAAAGTGGGACGTGGCAGGTATACGCGACATCCTATGCTGGCGGTGAAGAGGGTCGCTATACGCTATCCATCGGCCTGGATGGTGAACAGGGCGATGACGTTACGCTCGCATCAAACCAACGCCAGCGAAGCGGGGCTCGCTACGAAAGTGGAAGACTGGAATCGAGCGACACGGAATTGACTTCAGGCGAATACAGTGACGAATACCGTGTTCAGGGGCGCGCAGGCGAGCAACTCGTTCTGGACCTGCGTTCTACAGACTTTGATCCGTATCTGATACTAATCCGGCCGGATGGCGAGCAGGACGAAAACGACGACCACGAAGGGGATTTGACACGCTCGATGATCTCCACAACGCTTCCCGCAGACGGCTCCTATCGCGTCCTGGTGACTTCCTATGAGCCAAAAGAAACGGGGGCGTACGACCTAACCATTCGCGGCGGAGGTGGAAGTGGAGACGTCGCGTTTGCTTCGGCTAGAGGTCTTCGGACAGAAAGCGGCAGTCTTGAATCAGGAGACCAGACCCTGCGCAGTGGCGAGTACGTCGACTCCTACACATTCGAAGGTGCACCCGGCCAGCGTATTCGGCTCGATCTGGAGTCGACGGAGTTTGACACGTATCTGGGTCTCCAGCCACCTCGTGGCGAGGCCGTTCAGGACGATGACGGCGGTGGAGAAGTGGGCCACAGCGTGATCGAGTACGACCTCACAGAGCCGGGCACCTATCAGGTTTTTGTAACCTCGTACGCTGCGGCGGAAACGGGCAGTTATCAGCTCAAGATGGATTTTAGTGGCAGTTTTGGGCAATCGGACGGGAACACAACCGTGTCGTCTCAAGGCGGCGACATCGGCACGCCTGTCTCAATGAACGCCGGTGAACTCACCCTCAACCAAACCATTCGAGGTTCACTCGAAAGCAGTGACCGCAGATTGAGCAGCGGAGAGTTCGTTGATCTCCACGTCTTTGATGGCGAGGCCGATGAGCCCGTACTGATCGAGATGACCTCGTCGGCGTTCGATACGTATCTGATCGTAACCCTGCCAACGGGCGAAGTGATTACAAACGACGATTTTGAGGGATCAACCAACACCTCCCGCGTCGAAATGATTATGCCCATGGACGGACGCTATCGCATCGAAGCGACATCGTATGCGGCCGGGGAGTCGGGCGCGTACAACCTCCGCATCAATCAGGCGGAGGCCTTCCGCCCTGATCCTGCCCAGTACAATCGCATTGTGGGCCTGTTCGTTGGCGTTTCCGATTACGGTGGTCGCATGGGCAACCTCGATTACACAGCGCAGGATGCCACAGTTGTTAGAGATGCACTTGTTCGGAGCGCAGGCATGCGTTCGGAAGATGCGATCGTGCTGACAGACGCAGCCGCGACGCGTTCAGCCTTCCGTCAATCCATTGCCAACCTTGCCTCGCGGGCGGATGAGAACACATTGTTTGTTCTGTTCTACTCTGGCCACGGGGGTCAGTACGACCGTGCAGGAGCGCAGAGTGCCGACCCGGACGGAAAGGACGAGTCTATTGAGCTTGTGGACGGCGAAATCCTTGACGATGAGCTCAATCAGTTGCTTGGACAATTGCGCTCCAACCACCAGCTCATTGTCCTCGACGCGTGTTACAGTGGTGGTTTTGCGAAGGACGTGATTTCGCGGCCTGGCCGCATGGGACTCTTTTCGTCGGAAGAGGACGTCATTTCCTTCGTGGCCAGCAAGTTCGAAGCAGGCGGCTACCTCTCGCGGTTCTTTTCGGATGCGCTTGTACAAAGAAGCGCGGATGAGGATCACAACGGCGCTATTACGCCGCTGGAGCTTAGTCAGTACATCCAGGACAGGTACGATGGCGACGTTCGTGGCGAGGGCTTGGAAGCCATCGTGGCTCGTGAGA
>JAHEJB010000126.1 GCA_024639085.1 Rubricoccaceae bacterium
AGGGCTCGACGCAGAAGAAACAGCCGAAGTCCTTGGGATTAGTCGCCGGACAGTCACCCGCGACTGGACAGCCGCACGCGCCTGGTTATTTGCCGAACTGAGTCGCGAATGGGAAACCGGCCCGCCGCCGAGGTTGCTCGACTCCCATGATTAGTCGTCTGGCCCAGTGGGATCAGGAAAACGGTATGTGCAGATAGTAGCCACCACTTGTTCGTGTCACCCGATCGCTGGTCCACCATAAAATCCCTTTTCGAGGAGGCGCTTGAACGCCCGCAGGAGGAACGTGCGGCCTGGTTGGAGACCGCGTCCGCAGGCGATAACGAACTTCGGCAGGAGGTCGAGCGGCTCCTGGAAGTCAATAGCTCAGCCGATCAGTATTTCGATACACTCGGTAGTCGTCTCCACACCGACGCACGGGTCGTCGAGCCTGTGCCGGAGACCATTGGGCCGTGGAAGATTCTTCGAGAGGCAGGCCGAGGTGGAATGGGGCGCGTGTTCGAGGCGGTTCGAGATGATGGCCTGTACGACCAGCGCGTCGCCATCAAGGTCGTGGATTCTCACTCGCCACGGCTGGTCGCGCGGTTTCAGCAGGAACGCAGGATACTTGCCACACTGGAGCACCCCAACATCTGCCGTCTACTGGACGGCGGGACGCTCGAAGATGGACGGCCCTATTTGGTCATGGAATTCGTCGAAGGTGAACCCATCACAGCGTACGCAGACCGCGTCGGGCTTTCTGTGGATGACCGCCTGGGACTTTTCGACCAGGTATGTGAGGCCGTGGCTTTCGCCCACAGGCACCTGGTCATTCATCGTGATCTGAAGCCGTCCAACGTGCTCGTTGCACTGTCGGGCAGGGTGAAGCTGCTCGATTTTGGGATCGCAAAGCTCCTCGACGAAAACGGCGATGCCGACCACAAGGTTACCAAGACCGGACGTCGGCTCCTTACGCCGCATTTTGCGTCTCCCGAGCAGATTCTGGATCAGTCCATTACGACGGCAACGGATGTATACACGCTGGGAGTGCTGCTCTATGCGCTTCTGACCGGCGGCAAACCCTTCGGCCGAACGGGCGGATCGCAGCATGAAGTTGAAAAAGAGATTCTGGAAAAGCAGCCCACAGCGCCAAGTTCGTTCGTAGCGAAGAGTCACGAAGCAAAGCTCAACAAAGACCGAACGAGAACCGACCGGGTCAAACTCGGCCGAAGGCTGAAGGGAGACCTGGATCGAATTGTACTCAAAGCGCTTAGAAAGGAGCCGGAGAGGAGGTACGCGTCCGTCGAAGCCTTCCAGCGTGATATTCAGCAGCACCTTCGCGGACTTCCTGTAGACGCTAGTCCAGCGACCGTTGCGTATCGGTTCAGCTCATTCGTCAAGAGACACCGCACAGGCGTTCTCGTCACGCTAGTCGGGGCACTTGTCGTCGGCGCCTTAGGAACTCTGTCTGCCAAACGAATCACGGAGGAGCGGGACCGCGCCGAGTACGTGGGCGACTTTCTGCAAGACATTCTCTCCACAGCCGACGATCCGGGTTCAAATCCGAGTGCACTTCTATCATTGCTTGCTCCGGCGGTCGAAAGGGCCGAGCAGGAGTTGGCCGCGCAACCCGGAGCCCAGGCGGAAGTGTTCCACGTTGTTGGCGGTCTATATGACAAAGCTGGTCGCCCCGACCTTGCCCGCCGATTACTAGGAAGGGCTCTTACGATCCGGCAGCAGGTTTATCCCAATGGAAACGAAGAAGTAGCGGAGACGCTCTACGCTCTAGGCAAAGTGTTCATCGGCGAGGACCAGGACTCCTCCGCGTACTACTTCGAAAAGTCGGCAGAGCACTACGGTACCCTCTCAACCGGCGAATCAAGCGAACTGGCGTGGGCGATACTTCAATGGTCGCGGATGCTCCCGCTCGACAGGCCCGAGAAGCGACCTATGCTCGAGGAGGCTCTGCGAATGCTTCGCAGGTTCCACGGTGATAGAAGCACAGAGGTTGCCGATGCGCTTCACGAATACTACGTTCTTGGTTACGGAGGAGGGACGGGCGAACAAGTGGAGGCTGCGTTCGAAGAATCCATCGCCATCTATGCCGAGCACGGCATGGAAGATCACCCCTTCTCGATTCATGCCATGCACAACCTGGGCACTATGCTCGATGGGCGTGGAGAGTCTGAACGAGCAATGGAGCTGCTAAGGCGCTCGGTGGATTTGGCGCGTTCGTCCCTTGAAGAAGGTGTGCCGAGCCGGTTTTCGATGGAAGTGAACCTCGGAGCGACCCTGCACGAACGAGGGATCTTCGAGGAAGCGGATGGCTATCTGAGGGAAGCGGCCGGTCAGACTGTCCGATATCTTCCCGACAGCGCGTCGGGGATAGGGTTCAGCCACTACTGGTTTGGCCGGAATCTGAATGCACTCCAGCGATATCCTGAAGCTGAGGTAGTCTTGAATACAGCTTTAGGCGTACAGCGGCTCCACGACCCGATAGGCAATCGGACGATGCGGACGCAGGCGGAATATGCTTTAACCCTGCACGAACTGGGTGAGCAATCGAGAGCGGAGCGCCTCGTCAGCGAGGCAATCGACCGTCTGGCAGGTACCGGATATTATCCTCGGGCGCTGGAGCAGGGCATCGTGATTTTCGGCGGTTCCGCCCAGGCGTCGGAATATCGTAGCGTGCTCAATGGCCTGGAATAGTTGGAGTTCATGCTCTACCGTGAACGCAGTGCCTCATCCATCGGGCAAGAAAGAAGGGAAGGCCCCGATTGCTCGGAGCCGCCTTTTAGTCAAAGGCAAGAGTAGGCTCAAAGGTTGCCTATGATGATGTTGCCGATGAAACCGTTGACCGGAGCGCCCATGCTGCCGTAAGAGAACTCAGCAATGCCTTCGTCACAGTCTGTATCCCAGCGTTTCGGAGACGATATAGGATCATCGGTTTGGATTGCTGCGCTAGTCGTTGAACCTCACTTCGAAATCGCGTGTCATAATACAAGTTGCACCTTGTTGAGCAACGGTGAGGCGCAGCGAGCCTATAAGAAATTCTTCGTTCTGAACGTCAAAGTTGAAGCTGCTTTCCATCGGGATTCCTTGCGCCTCACCCTCATAGCCGCATTCACCAGGTACTCGTTGCATTACCACGTCCGCATATTCCTCATCAAAGTTGGTGTACTGTATGGTGCGGCATCCATCGTATACCCCCAGATCAGCACCTGTTTGGGTATTCCCCCCAAGCGGAAGCGTAGAATTGAAAGTCCCCGTGCAAACCATCGTGCCCGGATAATTGGTTGCTGTCCAGGAACCCGAACGTGGGCAAAGGCAACCCACCGTGACATCGTGCTCAAATGTAGCTGCCCGACCGCTCGGTAAGTCAAGGCGGCCCACATATCGCAGCATTTGGCCAAATTCAGTATCGGACGAAAGGTCGATGCGGCCTCTAATGAATGCCACGTCCTCCTGGTAATGAATGTCGTCTACTACTTTTTCACCCAATATCATGTCCGGCATACCCTCACCATAGGTGGGGTGGTTGTCGCCCCAGGCGCCGACCACGAGTTTTAGACGTCCAGTTTCCTCTAGTGGTCCAGGATCTGCTGTAGGAATATTCGTGATGACAACCAAATAATTAAAGTGGTCGCGAATCCCGTCGCCCGGAGTGCCATCAATCGGGGCCTTGCCGTCCTGTGTGGGCAGCGCCTCGCCAGTTTCCGGATCATGCGCGGTAAGGTCAATGTCGTGTAATGAATCGTCCGGTTGAGCCACTACAATTAGCGGGAGTAGAAAGACAAGCGAAAAAAGAACGACGCGGGCTACAATCGAATTCATGATCAAAGTGGTTGAAGGGAACGAGGATGAGAAGCAGGTGGCTATCGGGGAGTACCTGGGGCGAACGGCAATGAGGTTGATTACCTCACCAACAGCATGGTTCGCGTCCCGGTGAACGAGCCTGCCGTAATGCGGTAGATATAGGATCCACTCGCCCGGTCGTTTCCGTTGAATGAGGCGGCATAGCGGCCTGCACGTTGGGTTTGATCTACCAGAACGGCGACCGTGCGCCCCAACATGTCGTACACCTCAATCCGGACATGTACGTCTTCTGGTAGGGCGTAGGTGATGGTCGTCGAACGAGAAAAAGGATTGGGGTAGGCCTGGCCAAGCGAATATGCGTCCGGCAAACCGGAGACATCCGCCATTGGCAAATCCTTGGCGACCAGATTCTCACCCTGCATCAGCTGCTCAATGGCGGTTGCCAGCGCAAGCGCCTGGTTTAGCAGCCCGTCAGCTTGCTCCTCAGATAGAATGCCGTCCGTCCGGTACAACTCAACCTGGTTCACGAACGCGCCCAGAATATTGAGCGCGACACTGTACTGGCCGCGGTCCACCTTTCTACGAATCTGGTCGAGCTTCTTGAGTAATCCCTGTGCTTGCCGCCGCGTGAGCACCTCGGACGCGACGAGATCAATAATGTCCCCTTCCATAGACGTGATCAGCCCTTCCACACCGAGTAGGGTGCCGACAACGTCACCGACAGCGATCGTCTCTTGAACCTGCAACAACAGGGCGGCCGCGAGGGCCGGATCATCCGAAACGGCGATGGCCTCCTGAACGAATAGCATCAGCGGTCCCGACAACAATGGGTTGTCCGTCACTCCTATCGCCTCCGCGACCACTAATAGAAGGGCGGGTGCCAAATTCGGACTGTCGTCAACACTGATGGATTCCTGAACAGCGAGCATCAGCGGAGGAATCAGGGAAGGATCATCCGACACGGCGATGGTCTCCTGAACGGCCAAAAGCAGCGGCGGGATCAGGGAAGGGTCATCCGACACCGCGATAGACTCCTGAACGGCAAGCAGCAAGGCAGGAGAGAGTGTCGGCAGGTCTGACACGCCTACAGCTTCAGCGACAGCGAGTAGCAATTCGGGAAGCAGTCTCGGTACATCCGAGATCGCTATGTTTTCCTGAACCGCTAGATTCAGTGGTGGTAGCCCCTCTCCGTTACTCAGAAGTACTGAGAGCTGGTCGGTGCCCGAGGTACTAAAGCCATCTGTCGTTACCACATCCGGCCAACCGTCCCCATCCAGGTCAGCGATTGCCAGACCATGTGTTCCTGTAGCGAGGCCTGTGGAGTAGGGCTCCATATCTGAAAATGTGCCATCTCCATTGCCATACGCGATACCAATACCCTGATTCTGTTCGGTTACGACCAGATCCGGATTGCCATCATTGTTCAGGTCGGGAGCTTCGATGCCCCAAAGCTCGTCCCCCATCGAAGCCGCACCTTGAACTGGCTGGATGACGTACGCAAAGGTGACGTCATCCCAGACGAGTACCTGCGCCCTCACGGAATTGCCTGGGACGGCGGCGGCGAAATCCGAGATGCCATCACTGTTGAAGTCGGTGCCAACGATATCCGAAGCCGGTAAGAGGCCTGGAACAGTAAAGGTGAAGTACTCAAGCGGGAGGGCACCAACATTGAACCCGACTGGCCAGGAATCCGTGGTCGGAGACACCATCAGCTCAAGGAACCCGTCATTTCCCCCATATTCGCCCAAGGCAATCCCTGCTCTCAAGAGCGGGCCTGGCCCGAAGTCGCGGATCTCGTCTGTGTCCCATAATCCTCCGGCCTGCTCGTATAAGAACGTCTGACGAGTGTCGGTTACCAGGACGAGATTGAGCGCGCCTCCATTTTCGAAATCGTGCAGGATGGCCTCGCTCACGATTCCGTCTACAATGGCCGGTGTCGACTCAACGATCGTTGAAAATGTGCCATCGCCCGCGCCATACAGGGTGAAAATGCGGGTCGTCCTACCTGCCAAAACCGCGTCCAGATTGCCGTCGTTGTTTACATCTCCGACCGCGACCGATGTAACCAGATTGTCAGATGTGGGGCTTCCCAAAAAATAGATGTCGTCTAGCTGGAAAGTCCCGTCGCCATCGCCAAGTAGCACCGTGGCTGCGCGACCCTCGTGGTTCGCCGTGATCAGGTCTGGAATACCGTCGTTGTTGAAGTCACCGATGGCGACATCGTAGGCGTTGGAGAAGACGGTGTATAGCTCTGGCGGACTAAACGAGACCGGTTGACTCGTGGTAGCAGACGCGAGCAGCAGCGACAGAGTAGCCGCAGCCACACGCGTGGCGCGAGTAGACACACTGATCGGCATGGAAGGAGGTGGCTAGCCGTGGAGAAGGAATGGATCTTCGCTCTCCTAGTTAAAGCTCGCTCTGTTCGCCGGAGCAGTTCTGGCTGTGGCAGCGGTAGCGGCGCCAAAGCCGATCAATACCTCGACCTGAACAACCTGGCCCACGTCTACCGAGAGGGGGTTGGCAAGGCCCCGCTCGGTGAACGAGGAGAATTGGTTGCCAACGCAATTGTCGGGTGACACGCTGGAGGCACAGGTAGCTAGCCGAGTGATAACGAATGCGATATTTCCGGCCTGTGCTGCGGTCAAGCTCCCATTCAACGCGATTGTGTCGTCAGCACCATCTGCGTCTTGGTCAAGGGATGACACTACAAGATTGGAGAACTCGTTGGAGCCCGATTCGGGAATCGTAGCTGGGAACATCAAGCAAGAAGCGTTCCCGCCATTAAGGAGACACGGGGACGGATTTCCTGTAACTTCAACAGTCCAATAACCTGCCGATCTACCGGCCGTCGCAAGTGACACGAGCACGTCGGCTCCCGATGGGACCAGGTCGTTGTGAAACTCGCGCCGTTCGACCAGCGTGCCGTCAGCCTCATAAACAGTCAGTGTCCACGCGCCGCTAACGCCGATGGCAGTGGATGGTGACTGCTCGTTCGTGCTGAGAGCTTCAGAGGCGTAAGGTGCCTGGGCGAAAGCAGGAGCTACCAACAGCAGTGCCAGCATGCAAGGGAGGATCAAGAATCGCGTGTTCATGGCTTGTTGGGTTTGGCTGAATAGAGAAAAGTCTTCCTCCAATACTGGATTTCTACCTCAAAACTGCCATCGTCGGAGCACAATGATTCCATTTGTCGGCCTTGTATTGCCGCACGTCAGATCCCGGCCTCGGCCTTGCGTGTAAGGCAGCCGCCCACCAACAGAGGAAGGGATCGACCTTTTTCCGGCCTTCGATCTTGGCGACGCGCGTTGTACCGTTTGGTACAGATCGCATACATTCCATTCCCATGTGATTGCATTCTATGAA
>JAHEJB010000027.1 GCA_024639085.1 Rubricoccaceae bacterium
TGCCAAGTGTTTCGAAAAAGCTAGAGGTGTTTTCGATTCCTCCGGTGAACTTCGTAATACCGTGTGCTGCCATTGATCCGCCAAGGATCAGGCGCAGAGGGAGAGCTGCATAGCCCTTAAGGCCTTCAAACATTCGCTTTTTGTTGGGTGGAAAGGAAATATATGTTGAAACAAGAATATGCAGGCCGCGACTATGAATCGTCACAAATTGCTTGCGACGCTATTCTTCGTAGAGGGTGGTTTCAGGCCGAAACGCAAACCACGCAAAGGCGAAATAGTCGCCGAATGGGAGCGGCGTGAGGCGTTTTCCAACTAGTGGGCCTTCGATCGCCTCCCCGAGAATATTCCAGAGTGATCCGGTTTCCGCGTCAGAGAACTGACCATCGGCATAGCCGAATGTCAGTTGCTCGCCCTCGATTCTAGGATCAAAGACCCCGGTCGAACCAACTTCTCTAGCTTCCGCTATTACAGCCTCGCCGAGCGCAGTGACGGCACCATCAGCGTGAAAAACCACGATGGGTTGATCGCCGATCACATCGTGGATGACCCGACGTTCACGCGTAACACTTGTCGGATAGGCGCGGGTAGAGTCCAGCAATTTGACAGCGATAACACGTGCAAGTGGCGGCAGTCTCCCGTTGTCCGGTCCGTCATAGAGGAATGGTGCATTGTCTACATCATCATATCCAGCGTACGGATTGTTGCCGTATGGCCGGGAATGTCCTGTTTCACGCGAAAGGACATCTGCGTTGGGGTGAGCGTCGCGCGCTTGGGCGAACGAGACAATCTGGGCCGGAAGGAATGTCAGCGTCGTGCCCAGCAGATCACCAACGAGCGCCTCGCCTGTGAACTGCTGCCAGAGCGATTCGCTTTGGCGATCGTACATGACGAGATCTGAGTTGCGCAGCATTCCAGAAACGCCAAAGTCCAGCAGCAACTCAACATCATTCGTCGCCACCCGCCGATCAAAGGCAATGGCACTGTAGCACAACGGGCAAAACGTGATGGAGACAGGAACGCCCGCGAAGTCATCATTGACGATCTCGTGGTACGTCAGAATCTGTAGGGGGTAGATCCTGGCTGCATTTCCGATTCGGAGTAAAACAACCGGTTCCTGTCCGGCCAGCCAGGCCGCGGCTTCAACCTGCGACACAAAATGTGGATTGTCGATGGCGGGGATGCCATCTTTAGGAGGTCCTCCAGAGCGGAGTTCGCTCAACTCGATGGAGCGCAGGGCTGTGTTTGTAGAGAAGCCCGGGATGGATTGTTGGCGCTCAGAGTTTTGTGCACAGCCGGGTATTGGGGCAGTCGCCAAGAGGATGGCGATGGCAATGGTTGGGGAATTTCGCACGTCCATACAACGCGTGGTCTGCAATCCAGATGCCTGGCATGTGTCACGATTTAATTGCCGACGATTTGTGTTCTCGAGCCATAGTCCAACAAGCTGCCTCGCTTTACCTCTCACTCAATAACAAATCAAAATACTCCCGAATTCTTGCCGACTGTCATCACCTGCCGACGAATACTGTCTCCGCTAGGCTGCTGCTGAGGCGATTTGCGAGGTCTGCAATCGCTCCAACACGTCCACCCCGTCCTTCAGTGTCACCACCTCCTGCACGATGGCTCGGAGCCTCCCCGAACGCGAGTCCTTCAAAACGTACTTTTTATCCAATCCGCCGAGGCGCTCCAGTAGCGGGTTGAACACCTCGGCATAGAAGTACGGGTCGTTCTTCTGGTCGGGGAAAGTGACAAAGAGGCGCTGGTTCTTCCACGTGACGCGGGTCAGACGGAGGGCGTGGGCGAGCGGCTTTAGTTGCGCCATCAGCAAGAGCGTATCCACCGCTTTGGGGACAGTACCGAAGCGATCCTCCAACTCGGCGCGGAAGGCATCGAAGTCTTCCACGCTGGTTTCTGCGAGGCGACGGTAGAGGTTCAAGCGCTCATTTCCATTTGCCACATAGTCCGACGGAATGAATACATCCTCCTCTACGTCAATGGCGGGCTCTGGTGCAGGCGGAATGTGGCCGGTCTCAGCGAAGACCTCGGCGAACTCATCCATTCGAAGCTCCTGAACCGCCTCGTCGAGGATTTTGTGGTACGTCTCGAAGCCGACATCTTCGATGAATCCACTCTGCTCGGCTCCAAGCATATTGCCGGCGCCGCGAATGTCCAGATCGCGCATGGAGATGTTGAAGCCACTCCCGAGGTCGGAAAATTCCTCAACCGCCTGCAGCCTGGCGCGCGCCTCTTTTGTTAGCGCGTGAATGCTGGGAACGAGCAGATAACAGAATGCCTTTTGGTCGCTCCGTCCGACGCGACCACGAAGCTGATGCAAATCCGAGAGTCCGTGTCGTTCTGCGTGGTTGATTATGATCGTGTTCGCGTTCGATACGTCCAGTCCGCTTTCTACAATATTTGTGCAGACGAGCACGTCGAACTTCCTCTGCATGAAATCCATCATCACCTTTTCTAACCGCGCCGAAGGCATCTGCCCGTGCCCGACTTGGATGCGCACGTCGGGCAGCATCCCGCGAATCATCTCGGACATCTCTTCGATGGTCTGCACGCGGTTGTGGATGAAGAATGCCTGCCCGCCACGGTTGACCTCGTAGAGCAGCGCGTCGCGGATAAGGTCCTGGTCGAACGTGTGGATCTCCGTAACGATGGGCTGTCGATTCAGCGGCGGCGTCTGCATAATAGAGAGGTCGCGCGCGCCGAGGAGGGAGAATTGTAGTGTGCGCGGTATGGGCGTGGCCGTGAGCGTGAGCGTGTCGACGTTGGGGCGCAGCTTTCGGAGCTTTTCCTTGGCGGCGACGCCGAACCGCTGCTCTTCGTCCACGACGAGAAGGCCGAGATCTTTGAAAGCGATGTCTTTCGAAAGCATTCTGTGCGTGCCGATAACGACGTCCACCTGCCCGGTCTTCAGTTCAGAGACTGTCTTTTTTTGATCGGTGGGAGTTACGAACCGCGAGAGCTGCCCGATGCGAATTGGGAAGCGCCCCATTCGTTTGTTGAAGGTCTCCACGTGCTGCGCGGCGAGGATGGTCGTAGGCACGATTACGCCAACCTGTTTTCCATCCTGAACGGCCTTGAAGGCAGCTCGCACGGCGATTTCGGTTTTTCCAAAGCCCACATCGCCGCAAACGAGGCGATCCATGGGCACGGCCTGCTCCATGTCTTCCTTGACTGCTTCCGTAGCCGCAAGCTGGTCCGGCGTGTCTTCCCACTCGAACGCAGCCTCCATCTCGCGCTGCCAGATGGTATCGGGTTTGAACGCGAAGCCTTCAGCGGCTTTGCGCTGCGCGTACAGCTTGATGAGGTCGCGCGCGATGTCTTTGACGCGCTTCTTGGTGCGCGATTTCAGGCGTTCCCATGCTCCCGTTCCGAGTTTCGTGAGCCTCGGCTGATGCCCCTCCTTCCCCGAGTAGCGGTGGAGCCGGTGCAGCGCCGAAACGTTGACGAAGAGCTCATCGCCGCCAGAAAAAAGAAGGCGTACTGCTTCCTGTTTCTGCTCGCGAACTGTGATGCGTTGCAGTCCTGCAAACTTTCCGATGCCGTGATCCACGTGGACAACGAAGTCGCCCGGCTTGAGAGCCTGAACGTCACGAAGGGTTAGGCCACCTTTAGCCTTTCGTCGCTTGCGCGCAGATGGCCGATGGTAGCGGTTGAAGAGTTGGTGGTCCGTGTAGACCGCGAGTTTCGCGCCGGGCACTTCAAAGCCCTCGTGCAGCGACTCGACCAAGAGTGTTGCTTCCGGCTCCTTGCCAAGGTCAAGATCGCCTCCGAGAAGTTCAAACAGCCGCCCACGTTGGCTCTTACTGTCGCACAGGACGAAGAAATCCTCCCCCTTCTTGTTGCGCTCTGCGATGTCCTGCTTGAGACGCCGAATATCTCCATTGTAACCGGGTTGAGGCAGAGCGCCCAGATCCAGTGACGTTTCTCCTGTCCCGGAAAACGTGCCGAATAGCAGCCGTGGTCGTTTGTTGAGAAGAATCGAGAGCGCATCGCCCCTGAGGTAACCTGCTGTTGGTGGAGGATGCTCGTCACTGTCGTCCAGTTGGTCGAAGTGCTTCTCGGCGTTGGTAAATCTCTCGCTCGCGACCTCAACAAGACGCTGTGAATCGAATAATGCGGTAAGCGTATTTGCTGGAAGAAAATCGAGGACCGTTACACGCTCTCGATCGCCGAAACCTGAGGAATCAAGGTTTGGGACGAGCCGTGCGTGATCCATGCTCGCGATAGAACGTTGGCTCGACGGGTCGAATTCGCGGATAGAATCTACCTCGTCGCCGAAGAACTCAATGCGGATCGGATAGCCGCCTGCGAACGGGAAAACATCCAAAATGCCTCCGCGGAGCGCGATCTCCCCCGGCTGGCCGACGAATTCGACGGGTTCAAAACTCTGGTTTACCAATCGATCCATCAGGGCCTCAGGTGAGATCTCTTCTCCCACTCTGATGGTTTTCGTTTCGTCAGAAACCGTTTCTGGCGGTGGCACGAGTTCACTGATGGCCTCCACGCTCGTTACCAGAATCCCTTCAAAGCGCCCGGATCCGGCTTCGCGCAATTGCGCTAAGGCATCAGCGCGAGCAACGAGAGGCGTGGTTTCAGACAGTTGCTCGTCGTCATACGGGACATGGCCGGTTGGCGGGAAAAACAGAACGCGTTCGTCCGATCCAAGAATCTGTTCAAGATCGCTGCGCAGATAATCTGCGGACTCGCTTTCAGCGAGCAGCGCTACCATGGGCCCGCCGTTCGACTCAAGAAGATCCACCAGCACGAAAGCAGGCAGAGAACCGGCTGTGCCTTTGAGTTTGAGCGATGTGCCAACGGCCAGTTTCGTGGCTTCATCACGGACGCGTCCGAAGAACGGCAGGGCGTTCAGGCGTTGTTTGAGTGGGTCGAGCGACAAACGAGGCAATAGAGATGCGCCGAAATGCAAGTGTGCATTCCGGCGACACGTTCGGAAATGTGTTCGTCCAACGAGGGGTTGATTGTTCGGGTCCATCAAGGCCAGCACAATTGCTTGACCGCTGTCGTTCACTCTACCCCGAGGGGTTCGTCTTTCGACGAAGCATATAAGGCAGTGCTACTCCTGCGAAAAGAAGAAGAAACCCCAAGGCCAGCCAAGTCCGATTTGAAACAGAACTATGCTGCCAATCCACTGGAGTTGGATCTCCATAAAACGTTGCTGATGCCCAGAAAAAGGGGCTGGCGCGTATGCCAGAGTTGTTTTCTAGATAGTCCAGCTGAGCGAGTTGTAGAGCGCGATCTTTTCGATGTCCAGCGCGAAGGTGCAAATAGAAGCGGTCCATAAGATTAGTCATTGCTCGGTCTTCAACTTGCCACATAGTTGCAAGAATGCCACCCACTCCAGCCGCCCGGAAAGCATGTTGGAGTCCAATCATGCCCTCTCCAAGATGTTGCTGACCGCGCGCCGTACTACATCCACTAAGTACGACCAAATCGCTCGCCAATGACTTGTTTTGAAGCTCGTACAAGAACATGGTGCCATCATTGCCGTCACCGCCCCATAGAGAGATGTAACTAAAAAGAGGGAAGGAAGGGTTCATGATTGCATGCGATGCCAAATGCAGAACTCTCGCACTGCCCATGGAGTTGTAAAACGCCGTTTCTGATGCCCGTTGGTTCATCCCGAAATGGCCTGCCGGAAAGAGAGTCCGGAGCCTATTCAGTTCTTCTGGCACGTCGGGCAGGTCGGATAGCGGTGCTGATGCTCTTGTAGGAACGGCTGAATTTTGCTCTTGAAAGTCGCTCCGGCCGAAAGCCAATAGATCGAATGCAGGCACTGTGTAAGATGGATCACGTTGCTCGGTCAACAAGGCCGCCGACAACTCCATTGATATGGAATGCCTTCGACCAAGGTATTCGAGGGTTTCGTACCCTTGGCTATTTCCATGGGAAGCCAACGCCGCAAAAGGCAATGTTGTTAGAGAGCCTTCGGGAATAATCACCAACGCCTGATCCGGCTCAAGCAAATTATCGACGGGCTGTATGAGCTCTGAATAGAGTTCGTATAACACGCCCACATCCACGAATGGCTCGGGAGTCGTTGTGTCTAGCCAAGCTCTGCCCAGCGAGTTTGCGAGTCTACCAAGCGAGTCGGCTCCAACGGATAATTCAACAGCCACTAGCGTGTCTGGACGGACCACTAGCGCAAAGCTGATCTTATCATCCAGAAAGTAGGTGAGCAGCGTTTGATCGCGTGACCGCAGAACATTCTGGAGTGCTCCCATGGAAAGGGGCGCAGGAAGAACGGGCTCGAACCCCATCAACCTGTTGGCTTCTTCGTCGATCTCTATTATTTCGCGCGTCAACTCACTATGGCGAGCAGAGCTTATTTCGGGATCCAGAGATTCAAAGCGGGCCTCGTCCTGCGCTTCTTCAAGGCTGTCAAGCTGCTCAGTACGGTCCGCGTCGAGCATGGGGCGCAAGCGATTTGCGAACCGCAAATCTTGCATGTAGCGTGCCCGAGTCTCATCTAACCTCAGGAATGCTTCCTCGGCTCTGCCCTCGCGAAGCAACAATCGTATCAGGTTTCGGTAGGGGTCGAGCGCGCCCGCGAATACCGATGCGCTCCAGTCCAGATTTCCAAACGCTCGGCGACCAAGATCGGCAATCTCAATAGCTCGCTCATAATAGGTCATTGCTAGTTCGTAACTAGGTATGGAGGATGTGTCAGCTACCACCTCAGCCAACACGCCGAGGTCATTTAGCGATTCCGTCACCCACCTTGGATTCTCTCCCTCCCGATCCATTGCAAGGGCCGTTTCAAATGCGCTTCGCGCCTCATCAAAGTTGCCAACCGACATCTGAGTCTTTCCTAACTCCGTGTACGACCAGCTTAGCTGGGTTGAGTTTCGCCCGCTTCCGGGCACGCTGAGCAGCCTTGCTTGCTCGATCAGTGGAAATGCACGCGAAGGATCTCCGGCCCATCGATAGACTTCCGATAACCGAAGTAGCGTGTGAACTCGTTCGTAAAGGAAATCCGGATCGTTCGTCGGAATGACCGTTAGGGCTTCCTCGAGCAGGGGCGTCGCTTCCTGAGCAGCCACCGCGTTAGAAATCAGGTTACGTCGTGCCGCATCGGTAAGAAGTGATGCTTTGCTAAGGAGAACGCGGCCACGGTATGATACCAGCGTGGGATCCTCGTCGATATGGGCGAAAATGAGGGAATCGGCAAGAGAGTAATAGGGAAGTGCTCCCTCGTAGTCGCCCAGCGTGCGAAAACGGTTGCCTATACGTACATAAAACTCTGAGCCGACCCCCGGCGCCAAATATTGGACATAGGGTGTGGAGGCCAAATAGTCCTGTAGGGCTTCCAGCGGCCGACCCGTACGAGAGTAAATCAAACCCCTCCGCTGATGGATCTTGGCCAGAACATCCGGGTCCGCCAGGGCGGCGTCGCGTTCAAAGAACCGGGTGAAAGCCGCGATGGCCTCCTCGTAGCGCCCTGTTCTGAATAGGAGGCTCGTTTCGTAATTGGCCAATTGCGCTGTCTCTGCCGAATGTGTAGCTCCATAGCACGCCTTCACGCCATCCAGCAATGGAAAGAATGGCTCCCATTCTTGGCCGCCAGATTCGTCATATCCATCGTAACGAAGGATCAGCTCGTTCAGCAGACGTTCGCACTCCCCCGGCTCGGACACTGGCGTTGCGGCTCCTGATAGCATAAATACTGTAAGGAGAGGGACGACGTGTGCCGCTTGGCGAATCGAAGAGCTAAAGTGTGTCATGAGGGACCACTGGTTCCGATTCCAGGTTGGAGTGAACCGGGCAGAAAGTATACGCTGTAGAAGCCTAACGTGGCATCGCATGAGCACATGACGCGTACTTTGTCGGTCCATGCGCCTACTCTCCCTCCGACTCAAATCATTCCGTGCACACGCGGAAACCAGCGTAGATTTTGCAACGAAAATCAACCTTCTTCATGGTCCGAACGGAGCAGGCAAAACCAATGTTCTGGAGGCGATTTACTACCTCTGCCTGACGAAAAGCTTTCTTACCAGAAATGACGCACACGCGCTTCAACGAGGAGCGCAGTTTTTTGAGGTAGACGGCACATTCCAGGGTGAGCAACGCGCATCAACCACGGTCCGATTGGCATACGTGCCGTCTGAAGGAAAGCGGCTGTTCCGCAACGGCGCCCCGCTGGTGCGACTGGCCGAGATCGTCGGCGAGTTGCCACTGGTCATCCTCTCCCCTACCGATCACGTGTTAACAGACGGGGGCCCCGAGCATCGGCGGCGTTTTTTGAACACAACGCTCAGCCAGGCGCGCCCTGTCTATCTGGATGACCTCCTGAAATATCGCCGCGCTCTGAAACAGCGGAACGCTCTGCTCCACCAAATTAGACGTGGAGGCCGTCTGGCGCCGGGTACGTTGAATGCCTGGGATGAGGAGCTTGTTCAACTTGGTGGACGCATCATCTTCCGCCGCCGCCAATTTATGGAGCACTTCGCCGGGTTTTTGGCGGAAGCCTATCGTCTGCTCGATGCCGTTGGCGAAGAGCCGACGATGGAATACGTTACAGTAGCAAGTACGCACGACGCCTCCGACGCAGAATCGATCGCGGTGCGTTTTCGAGACAAGCTCGACTCGTTGCGGCGAAGGGAAAGTGAACAGGGTCGGACTCTGGCTGGCCCGCATCGCGATGAGGTGATCTTCAGGTTAGGAGATTTCGAAGTCCGCCCTTACGCATCGCAGGGACAGCATCGTACCGTTGGCCTAGCTATCCGCCTGGCTACCTTTCTGTATCTCCGCAATCGCCTTGAAGAAACACCATTGCTGTTACTCGACGACGTTTTCGGAGCGTTGGATGCGCGGCGAGCAGAGGTTGTCCTTGATCTTTTGAATAGCGATGCTGTAGGCCAGAGCGTGATTACAGCGGCGCGCCCGGAGATGCTGGCCAGGCACGTTCAGTTCGGGACCGGCGATCACAACGCAATTGCATTAGCTGATGGCTCTGTCATTAATTCTTCCGTTACGACGGGCATCGACAGATCTGAGAGCCTCGAAAAAGATGAAGTCAACACCGTCGATGCGACCGGTTGATTTTGTCGCTTCTGTTCACTTCATTGTCAACCACCTCTATTTCCACTCGCACATCTCAAGCCAAAACTGCCATGCGTGCTCGCCATCACATCCGATATATCCTCGTCCTCATTCTTCTTCCGTCCGGCTTTCTGGTCGGATGTGGATCGACAACGAACCTTGTAACAGGTGAGACCCAACGAGGTGCCTACACATGGCAAGAAGAAGTTCAGATAGGCCGTGAGAATGATCCGGCGATCATCGCTCAGTTCGGCCTTTATGATGACGCCGGCCTCTCCGCCTATGTAGATCGCATCGGACAGCAGGTTCTTCAGACAAGCGCCTACACCGACGCCAACACGCCAGTCGAGATTCGCAGTACGCCTTTCCATTTTCGTGTGCTCGATTCTCCAGTTGTGAACGCGATGGCATTGCCCGGCGGTTATATCTATGTAACTAGAGGACTTATGGCACATCTGGATAACGAGGCACAGTTAGCCGTCGTTTTGGGCCATGAGATTGGACATGTGCTGGCGAGGCACGCATCGAGACGTGCCGCGAGTGCCCAGTTGGGGCAGTTGGGGTTGATTGGTGCGGCCGTTTTGGGCGGTGTGGTCGGTGGCGGAAACGTGGCAGAAGGAATTCTTAGTTATGGCGGTGCCGGGGTGCAGCTTCTATTTCTCAGCTATGGTCGTAACGACGAGCGGGAGGCTGACCGGGCTGGCGTAGCCTACGCCGAGTTCGCCGGCTATGATGCGGCAGAGGCGGCCGACTTCTTTGGCTCCCTAGCCAGACTTAGTCAGCAAGGAGGCGGAGGCGGTATCCCAAGTTTCCTCTCTACCCATCCGGATCCAGGAGAGCGGCAACAGACAATTCCAGAGTTGGCTGCACAGTACAATCCGCCAGGGACCGAAGTGAATTCAGGAGAATATCTTTCGCAAATCGATGGCATCGTCATCGGTAATGATCCAAGACAGGGGTTCACAGAAGGCGATCGATTCTATCATCCAGAGCTTCGTTTTCAGTTCTCGATTCCGAGTGGCTGGCAAGTAAACAACGGTGCCGCCGCTGTGCAGATTTCTGAACCAAATGGACGTGCGGTTCTTGAGTTTTCGTTCGCCCAGGCAACTTCGGCGCAAGCGGCTGGACAAGAATTTGGTGGACAGCAAGGCCTGAGCGTGAGCAGCCAACGGTCAACCACCGTGGGAGGGAACCGCGCCTACCAACTGGAAGGCTCCGCGAACACGAGCGATGGCCAGGTCGGCTTTCTGGCTTACTTCATTGAGTACGGCGGCAACGTTTACCGGTTCATGGGCCTCGCTGGGGCGAATAACTTCGGCAGTTACTCCACTACTTTGCGGCGGTCGATAGAAAGCTTTGCGAGGCTCACCAGTTCCAGCCATATCAACCGTCAACCCATCCGACTTGATGTCGTACGGGTCAGCCGCTCTGGTCCTTTCTCTTCATTTGTGAGTGGTCGGCCAACACCTGAGGGAATGAACACGGAAGGACTCGCGATTCTGAATCAAATGAACCTCAATACGACAGTGCCGTCTGGCTATTCGCTGAAGTTGCCCCAACAGTAGGGAGAAATCCAATTGATAAAATGGCGGTCTCAAACGCGAAGGCCTTTTTTTGTTCATACTAATCGGTTCCACCTTCGGAGCCTCATTCGCTTGGCGGAATCACAACCGCCTCCCCTCCTATTGCCATCTTGCCATTGACATATCCGTAGAGCCGGATTTTAACGTGCTTGAATCGTTCGATCTTCTCGGACACTTTCACTTCAATCGTCACTTCTTCGCCAACGGGTACCGGGCGGAGAAACTTGGCTGAAAGAGATACGGCGACAGCGCCATGGCCGGGGAAATCACGGCCAAGAACTTTGGAGGCGAGTCCGAGCAAAAACACTCCGTGAACTACAGGTTTTCCGAAAGGTGTGGTCGCGGCATATTCCGGATCGACGTGGAGTGGGTTGTCGTCGCCAGTGACATCTGCGAATTGCTGAACGTCGGCTGCGGTGATCACGCGCGACGAGGTAAATCCATCGCCGACTTGAAGAGACTCGTAGGTGTTAGTCATTCTTGACTGTGAGATTGAATCGTGAGATGGGGCTTAGAAATTTGGAATGTTGGCGAGAAGATACCCGGTCCGATCGAACTTCTATTCTAGAAAACGGAAGCGCTCTTCCGCGGTTGGAAGACGGCATGTCTCTCTCTTTCCAAACCACTTGTAACGCCGCTTCGCTATGCGACGATAGACTAGGTCTCGGAATGGCCGAGGGATGATTATGAGTGCGGATAGGATTGGCCAAAGTCCTTTCAGATGGCGAACAATTCGGAGGGCGGCTGTTGAGCGAACCGATGCTCGCCCCTCTTCGATCAGCACGATTGAGTCCGTTACAGTCGGATCAATCTTGTGCTTCCGCAACAGTTCACTACCAACGTCTGATTGCAAGGATGCGAACACAAATAGATTCGTCGGATCCCGATCGATGATGAAATTGACGGCGCCGTTGCACAGGTTGCACACGCCATCGAAGAGGACAATCAACCCGTCCGCTCGATGATCTTTGCGCATACCGGCGTGGCCCTAAAAGGCTTCAATTTGATAACAAAAGCTCTACAGTCCGCTCGCATGATCGGCGTTAGTATCTAAGGTTGAGCCGCACGAATTGACCTTCTTCTATGTCTGAAACTACGCGAACAGAAAGACTCGGTGAACTTGCACGCTTGTTCTTCAAGCTCGGGGTGATTGGTTTCGGGGGCCCCGCGGCACACATCGCAATGATGGACGAGGAGGTGGTTGAGCGTCGGAAATGGATGAGCCGGCAGCATTTCCTGGATTTGATCGGAGCAACGAATCTGATTCCAGGTCCGAACTCGACGGAGATGACGATGCACGTTGGGTACGCTAGAGCAGGCTGGCTCGGACTGACGGTAGCCGGAACGTCGTTTATCCTCCCCGCCGCAACACTTACGGGCATTTTTGCTTGGTTTTACGTCCGTTTTGGTTCGCTCCCTACAGTTGAACCCTTCTTGATCGGCATCAAGCCTGCAGTATTGGCGGTGATTCTAGGCGCTCTCTGGCGTCTCGGAAAGAAGGCGATCTCGACAGTGCAACTTGCCGTCCTGGCTGTCGCCGTGGGAACAGTATTGTTCCTCGGTCTCTCGGAAATTCCTGCCCTTCTGATTGGCGGACTGGTCGGAATGATTGCATTGGTTGCGTTAGGAGCAAGAATCAAGAAAGAGAACGGCGAGACTCCATCTCCTCCATCTGGCTCCGGCCCAAAAGCCGGACTCGCGATGCTTCTTCAGCCAGCGGCGGCGGGTGCTGTAAGTGTTGCTGGCGGCATTTCACTTTGGAAGCTCGGGCTCTTTTTTCTAAAGGTCGGTGCGGTCCTATATGGGAGTGGATACGTTCTCATTGCGTTCTTGGAAGGCGATCTAGTTGATGGATATGGTTGGTTAACGCAGCAGCAGCTATTGGACGCGGTTGCCTTCGGTCAGTTAACCCCGGGACCGGTTCTTACAACAGCCACGTTCATTGGCTACATACTGGCTGGTGTGCCAGGGGCCATTGTTGCTACGCTTGGCATTTTCCTTCCGTCTTTTTTCTTCTCAGGCATCCTGCACCCTATCGTTCCTCGCCTTAGGAAGTCGCGATGGACTGCCGCTTTCTTGGATGCCATCAATGCCAGCGCTGTCGCTCTGATGGCGGTGGTAACAGTTGCCTTAGGGCAGAGTGTTCTCGTATCGCCACTTCCAATTCTCATTTTCATTGTAGCGGTCGTGCTTTCTCTTCGATTCAAGGTCAATGCGATTTGGCTAGTTCTCGGCGCCGCTTTGATTGGTGCACTTGGTGCGATTCTGTAACGGAAAGTTTCACGTGAAACATTGGCATTTAAGATTGAGCCCTCCTCGAGTTGGAGATGTATTCCGAAGACGAAAGAACCGGCTACTCTCCGTTGAAGCTGTCTGAAGACTCAAATTGTTATGCGCCGTACGGCAACCCACGGTCGGATGGCGCCGGGACCAGCGGTCTGGCACCATTCTCCAGGCGCCACAAATTCTCAACATCGAAAGGAGGGAGTTTCGATGTTGACGAACTGATCAACTGCACTCATTCCTTTTTCGTGCAATCTCTCGCCAATCGGAAAGAGCGTCACCTTCCTCTCCTGTGAAAGAATGGCACACAGGAGTATTGGCAAGGAAACCTAACGTTATGCAAAGTAGCTAGTTGTTTTTAGCTGCTCACTGAGAGATACATATATCCTCTTCGTTTTTGACTTGCGATGAGACGTAACTTACTATTAACACGAGGTATGAGCCATTTTGCTGATCGCTGATTAACGCCTCTTCGGTGCCTCAAGAATCATTTGTTGCCTCGGAATGTTTTCGAAGTTAAACTTAGAAAAGACATCCAACCATAATATATTCAATGAGTTACGAATATCATTTAGTCAATAAACTCTTCAGATACTTTCCGGTGTGGCTTTCATCGACATCTGCTACCTCTTCAGGCGTTCCTTCTGCAACGATGAACCCACCGCGTCGACCGCCTTCTGGTCCGAGGTCGATCACGTAGTCTGCCGACTTGATCACGTCCATGTTGTGCTCGATTAGGATGACAGAATGACCAGCATCAACCAGTGCGTTGAAGGCGTCAAGGAGTTTTCGGATGTCATCGAAGTGGAGCCCAGTCGTTGGCTCGTCAAAAAGATAGAGCGTGTGGCCTTGATGACTCCGACCCAGGTGAGCAGCAAGTTTCACGCGCTGCGCTTCTCCTCCCGAAAGCGTGTTCGCCGGTTGGCCGAGTGTGAGGTAGCCCAGCCCAATGTCTTGGAGCACCTTCAGCTTGCGGACAATTTTCTTGTGCTTGCCAAAAAAATCGACAGCCTCACTTACGGTCATCGCTAGCATCTCGGCAATGTTCTTTCCGCCATACCGAATCTCAAGGACATCCTGTTTGTATCGAAGGCCATTGCAAGCTTCACACTCGAGGAAGAGGTCGGCAAGGAATTGCATCTCCACGCGAACGACACCTTCCCCCTGACAAACCTCACATCGACCACCTGGAACGTTGAACGAGAATGTGCCCGGCCGATAGCCCCGAATCTTAGCCTGGTGTGTCGACGCCATCAGGTCACGGATGTGGTCGAAGGCCTTCACGTAGGTAACCGGATTGGACCGAGGGCTCTTGCCGATCGGCGACTGGTCCACCATCTCGACCGATTCAACTAGGTGTGCGCCTTTCACGGCATCATGGACCCCAACCTTGCCGTCAAACTCGCCACCTTTGAGGCGCTTCAACGCTGCGAAGAGCGTGCTATGCACAAGGGTTGACTTTCCAGATCCAGAAACTCCTGTGACAACCGTAATTGTGTTCAGGGGGAAACGCGCGTCGACTCGCTTCAAGTTGTGCTGGCGCGCATGAATTATCTCAATAGACCTCTTTTTACTTGTCCTACGCCGCTTCTCTGGCAGCGATATTTCCTTGCTTCCAGACAAATATGCGCCCGTGAGAGACTTCTGATCTTTCAGGATCTCTGGAAACGTCCCCTGAAAGATGACGTCACCGCCGTGCACGCCAGATCCCGGACCGATGTCGATAAGCTGATCAGCTCGTTCCATCATCTGCTCGTCATGCTCAACAACGAGAACCGTATTGCCGATGTCGCGAAGTCCTTCAAGGATGGTGATAAGGCGGTCGTTGTCGCGAGGGTGGAGGCCGATCGTTGGCTCATCGAGCACATATAATGAGCCCACGAGTGACGAACCTAGGCTCGTGGCGAGATTGATGCGTTGTGTTTCGCCGCCGGACAAAGTCTGAGCGAGGCGATCAAGAGTGAGATAGTCCAGACCAACTTCTACGAGGTAGCGTAGGCGCTTTCTGATCTCTTCGAGGACGCGCCCAGCTATCGCTTCCTGAAACTCACTGAGTCGTAGGTGATCAAAAAGTCGGGCAGCGTCTTTAGTCGTTAGTTCAGCGATTTCACCAATGTGGTACAGGTGTGTCCCAGTTGAATATGGGCCAAGAGAGTCGCCTTCAATCCTGACATTAAGTGCAGACTTCTTAAGCCTGTACCCATCACAATCCGGGCAGCTTGTGTATCCACGGAAACGCGCAGCGTAGATGCGAAAGTGCATCTTGTAAGCCTTCGATTCAAGGAACCGAAAGAACCCACGGATGCCCTTATAGCTACCAAAGCCGTTCCAAACAATGTTTTTGTGCCCTTCCGGAAGCTTGCCGTACGGCGCATCAATGTCTATGCCTTCTAAGGCGGCCATGCGTACGAGTTCGCGCTGGTACGTACTCCACATCTCCGTTCGAAATGGAGCTACAGCACCTTGCCGAAGCGAAAGGTCGGGATTGGGTACGACAAGGTCTTTGTCGATGCCCGGCACGGAGCCAAATCCCTGACACGTAGGGCAGGCACCGAGTGGGGAGTTGAACGAGAATATCTGAGGAGTCGGCTCCTCAAACGGAATCCCGTCTTGTTCGAAATGAGCAGAGAAATCAAAGCGCTCAAAAGCTCCTTCTTTGGGCGCTGTGATAACGACTGTACGATCATTGCCTTCACGGAATGCTTGCTCCACCGAATCGGCGATTCGGGTGGCTACTTCATCGTCGCCAGAACGTGCTGCCAGTCGGTCAACCAGAACCAGAAGACGCGATATAGGCGTTTTTACAGCGCTGGCGTCTGTTTCATTAAGATCCAGGATTTCAGGTTGGCGGCCTTTTTCAGACTGTTTCTCGGTTGGCAGAACAACCAAACGGTAGAACCCCCTGGCCAACAAAGCCGCTAACTCTTCGTGCTTCTTGCGACCTTTGTGTGTCGGAACGGCGAAACAGAGATAGAACCGCGTTCCATCAGCCAACCCTTTCTGGACAGATTCGGCAACAGACCGTGGCGAATCCTTCGTCACAACTTTGCCGGAAACCGGGGAAATCGTTATTCCTATTCGCGCGAAAAGAAGCCGTAGGTAGTCGTAAATCTCCGTCTGTGTTGCCACCGTCGAGCGAGGATTGCGAGATCCGGTCTGTTGTTCGATGGCAATCGCTGGAGCCAGGCCGGTGATCATGTCCACATCTGGCTTGTCCATGCGCTCGAGGAATTGGCGAGCGTATGAACTGAGGCTCTCTACATAGCGACGTTGGCCCTCTGCGTAGATCGTGTCGAAAACGAGGCTGGACTTTCCAGATCCGGACGGCCCTGTTACCACGATGAGCTTCTTCTTCGGGATTGTCAGATCGATGTTCTTGAGGTTGTGCTGCCGGGCACCTTTTATCACGAGCTCTCGCCCTGTAAAGCGTTTAGCCGCGCCGTTCGTGGATGTTCTCTTGGAACTAGTCTTCTTTGCCATTGAGAATGCTGTCAACCGATTAAAAGCAAACGCGTGGAAGGGTGAAAGGATGCGAGCAAGATTGCAGTTGGGTAGGCGTTCATCACTTTCGAATCTCATGTCAGCTAGTAGCCCAATATCTCGCCATTATGATTGAACTGGATCTTGACGCTGGGGTGGTTGCACGTTCACTTCGTGTTTCTGATGCGCATGCTATGCACGCGCTGTCAGAGGAGAACGAGACTCATCTTGACAATTGGCTTCGTTGGTCATCCGCCATCCAGACAATTGACGGCGTTGAAGCGCATATTGACGAATTCGAGCGTAAGGAAGCTGTTGGAGATGAGTTCCATTTGGGACGGTGCGGAATTGATGGGCGGAGTCGTCTGTTGGTACATCCACAAAGAAAATCGTAATGCCGAAGTTGGCCACTGGCTTGGGTCTGCATCCACGGAGCATGGACTGGCCACGCGGGGTGGGAAAGCTGTTTTGGAGTATTTGTTTGAGGTACATGACCTCCATCGTATTAAAATGCAGTGCGGAGTTGCGAATGTCGCAAGCCGAGCAGTGGCCGAACGATGTGGATTAACTCAAGAGGGCACTGGGCGAGAATCTCATTGGATTACCGACGGATTCGTCGACCACGTCCTTTATAGTATCCTCGCCAAAGAATGGGCAGCAAATCCACCCGTGATGTAGTTCAGAACTCCATTTCGCGGGGATATGATTTGACTCTTCGTGGATCTGTCACTCTTTTTTCAAGCCGTACACAAGCATTAGGAACTTTCTTTCGTTTGTGTTATCTATACCATGGTTTCAAACGCCTGACTCCCGCACAATTGCGACTCTTTTACGCCATTCTCTTCGGTATTTTGATGCTGACAGCCACTACGGCGTCGGCACAGGAGGACGCCGAACGTGTTGCACTGGCTCAAATGCCAAGCGGATACATGCTAGAAAGCGCGTATCCGAATCCGTTTAACCCGAGTGCAACGATAGGCTTCGCGGTTGTGCGGACGCAGGAGGTTGAGCTTGGCCTCTACAACGCACTTGGCCGAAAAGTGCGGACGCTTTTCTCCGGACGCGTTCAAGGTCAAACGCGATTTGAGGCTCAGGTTAGTGGTGATGGTCTTCCAAGCGGCCTTTACTTGGTCAGGCTTGTTGGTGAGAACTTTTCCACTACACGAAGAGTGACGCTGCTGAAGTAGCACTATGTAATCAAACAGTTTTTGCGCCCCTGCTGGTTCTTCCGGTAGGGGCGCACGATTTTAGGGCCGCACATCAAAATGCCTATTGTGGGCGTTCTTCAGGCCAATGGGCTTCCTAAATCCACTCGTACTATTCGGTCTCGCGGCGGCAGCAATCCCGCTGATCATCCATCTCTTCAATTTTCGGAAGCCGAAGCGGGTAGACTTTTCGTCGCTGGCATTTCTTAGGGAACTTGAAAAGCGCACGATGCGCCGGGTGCGATTGAAGCAGTGGTTGATTCTGCTACTTCGTACGCTCGCTATCGCGTGTCTCGTCCTCGCGTTTGCACGGCCCACCAAAACGAGCGTGTGGGAAGGCGTTTTCGGCGAGCGCTCTCCTACGGCAACGGCGCTGGTCATCGATAACTCTTTGTCTATGACCATGCGGGATGTTCAGGGTGCCTACCTCGATCAGGCAAAATCCCTGGCAGCGGCATGGGTTGAAGGAGCCCAGCCCGGCGATGAATTGTTTCTGGTTCCCACAGCCGTACAGTTCGATGCTGGCCGAATGGATTTTGTGTCGCGTGAGGCTGCATTGGACGCCATCGAAGAGTTAGAGGTGCTGGCCGGAGCGGAAACGGCATCTGCGGCGATCTCGCGTGCGGCAAGCTTGCTGGAGGGTGCTGCCAATCCAAAGCGAGATATCATCCTAATTAATGATCTCCAAACCGCGACGTTTGTTGATTCGATTCGTGCGGTTGTCCCAGAAGACATCCAACTGACATTGATGCCTCTAGGGGAACGAGATCACGAGAACACGGCAGTTACAGGCGTCGAAATTGCTAGCCGAATTATTGAACTCGGACGGCCTGTTGAGCTTTCCACTACAATTGAGCGTTTTGGTGATTCGGCCGATGGTTATGGTGCCAGTGTCTTTGTGGAAGGCGAGCGCGTTGCTCAGACGGCAGCCGATTTGACGGAACGAACGCCTGAAACAATTCCGTTCACGTTCACTCCCGCGAGGCGCGGGTGGCTTAGGGGGGAAGTCCGGGTGGAACCGGATGAAGCTGAATGGGACGACGTGCGCTATTTCACCCTGAATGTGCCGCAAGCTCAGCGAGTCCTTGTGATCCGTGGGACGAACGCACGTGCGGACCATGTCATGGTGGCACTGGGAGTTGCAGGCGAGCGCGGTACACTTGATGTAACGCAAGCTGACGAAAGCAATCTCGCAGCACTTGGCGTCGACAACTTCGACGCAGTTGTTCTGGTTGGACCACAGGATCTTTCTAGCGGTGAAAATGCCCAGTTAGAACGCTACGTCGACGATGGGGGAGGGTTGCTGGTATTCCCGGGAGAGACTCCCGCTTCGTTCAATGGGCTTCTTGGAGCAATCGGAGGAGGTCGATTCGACGGGGTCGTTGGCGAACTAGATGGGTCCTCACTGGGTGGTTTTGGTGGTTCTGATCTGGAGCATCCGCTGTTTGAAGGGATTTTCGATGATGCTTCGGGGCGGCCTCGCCTCGAAAGTGCGGAGGTGTCGCAAGCGGCTCGTTACGTTCCAGGTGGATTAGACGAAAGCACGCTCATCCGCCTGGCTGGTGGAACCCCATTCCTTCAAGAAGTGCGTCACGGACAAGGGTCCGTATTGGTTTATTCAGTAGCCCCAGATCCTCGATGGAGCGATTTCTCAATGCGAGGTCTGTTCGTTCCGCTGATGTATCGCTCTGTCGTCTATTTGGCCTCTTCCGACCCTTCTGGCACGAGTTCACTGTTGGTTGGAGAAGCAGGCGTGGTCCGTATCGAGAATGTGGTGAATTCCACTCCATTGCGTTTGGTAGGCCAGGAAGGAGGCGAATGGACTCCTGCTCAAAGAACAGTGCCAGGCGGTGTGCTTTTGGACGTTGATGAGAGCATCTCAACCCCTGGTGTGTACGATGTAATGCAGGGCGAGATACTACTAAGCCGCGTGGCTATCAATTTGGATCCCCGTGAATCTGACCTTGCCACGCTGGATCCGACGGATGCCGTGGAACAGCTGCAAGAAGTCACAGGCCGCCCGGTTCGACTCTTGAATGCCGCCGGTGGTGCAGGACTAGCCGCCGCCCAACGCATGCAGGAAGACCGGCGCGGGTTTGAACTGTCCAGCATCTTTCTTGCCCTCACGCTCGCATTCCTCCTGGCAGAAATGCTTGTTGCGATGCAATGGAAGCGAAAGCCCGCAGCGTAGCCAGCTGTCGCCTTGTTGGGATGATGTGTGCGTTTTCACAACGCCCGCGCCTTGTTTTCACGTATGTTCAGCGTTCTTGGAGCAACGACGGGCGAAATTATTCGTTGAATCGTTCTTGCTCGTCCCCCATTTCTTCCACATCCGTTTGACTGAAACGAACTCCCCGCAGAAATCCACCCAAAGAGAAATCGCAATCCTGGTTGGTGTGCAAACTCCGTCAGTGAGTGATGTTGACCTTGAGGAAGGACTGGCCGAACTGGAGTTGCTGGCGGATACGGCAGGAGCCCGAGTTGTGGAGATCGTAACCCAGTCGCTGCCGCAAATCGTTGCGCCGACATATGTAGGGAAGGGTAAGGTGGACGAGATCAGGCAACTCGTCAGCAAGCACAAAGCCGACGTCGTCATTTTTGACGATGATCTAACGCCGGTTCAGCTTCGAAATCTTGAGCGGTCCCTGAAATGCAAACTGGTTGATCGCTCCGGGCTGATTCTGGACATCTTTGCTCGCAACGCGAGAACGGCCACGGCAAAAGCCCAGGTTGAGCTTGCCCAACTTGACTACCTCAGAAGCCGCCTCACGCGTGCCTGGACTCACCTTGAGCGTCAGAAAGGTGGTATTGGGATGCGTGGCCCAGGTGAAACCCAAATTGAGACGGACCGGCGTCTTATTGGCCGGCGGATGGCTGTTCTTACAGAACAGCTCGCCCGCATTGACCGCCAGCGGACAACGCAGCGTAAGGGCCGCGATGCGCTAACGCGCGTATCGCTCGTTGGCTATACAAATGCCGGGAAAAGCACGATCATGAATGCGTTAGCCGATGCGGGCGTGCTCGCTGAAAATCGTCTTTTCGCTACGCTGGATTCGACAACGCGACAAATCCTGCTAGCGCCAAACAAACCGGTGTTGATGTCCGACACCGTTGGCTTCATACGCAAATTGCCGCACAAGCTCATTGAGAGCTTCAAGAGCACCCTGGACGAGGTGCGTGAGTCAGACGTGCTTCTCCATGTCGTGGATGCCAGTCACGCACACTTTGAGGACCATATCAACGTAGTCCGCGAGACGTTAAATGAACTGGGCGCGTTAGAGAAGCCCACGCTCATGGTGTTTAACAAATTGGACGTGTTGGAAACGCGAGGCCTCGTTTCGGCCTTGCAAGCGCAGTATGAGCATGCTGCGTTCGTCTCCGCACTGAGAGGGATCGGTTTGGACGAGTTACGCGAACACATCCTTCGCCTTATCGAGTCCGATTACGTTGAGCGTGAAGCCTTTCTGCCAGTCGCCGAAGCCAAGAGTCGCGCACACATTCACAGCGTAGCCGAAGTTCTTTCAGAAGAAATGGTTATGGCCACGGGTTACGATGACCCGGAACTGGTGGTTCATCTTCGTTATCGCGCTTCGGGTAAGAACGCGCCTGAGCTTGAGCGCATGCTCTCTCGTTTCGCCCATTTTAAAGTGGACGAACCGTCTGGTGATGGGGCCGCTGATCCGGCGGCGTTAGCTTCAAAAGTTGGGAAGGGCGGGCAATTTCCGCCTCATGTGGAGGAATAATGAACCCACCTGATATAAGAAAAATCCTGAAACGTCGCAGTTGGGGGGCGAATGGTAGCCCATTGGCCACCAGCGGAGTGACGTGGTACGCCGCTTGCACGTCTAATAGATGACAACCTGTTAGTTTCAGACCCCGCGCCTAACCGCCATGATTATCCGTACGCTCCTTAGTCCAAGCATTCAGGCCCTCACGGTCGGTGATGCAGTTGGCCAGGCGTTATATCGCATGGCAGAACACGGCGTAGGTCATCTTCCCGTGATTAGTGCGGAAGGACAACTCCTTGCGCTGGTAAGTGAGGAGGTGCTTCGGGAGCAGTCAAGCCCGGACACGCCACTTCTGGCATTGATTGGTACTGGGCCCGCATTCGTTACGCCGGAGGCCCACATTTTTGACGCTGCGCACATGATGCTGCGCCACGACCTGAGCGTACTTCCGATTGCAACGGCGCAGGGTGAGTACCTCGGTTTGGTCCAGAGAGCCGCCGTGTTTAGTCAGTTGGCTCACATGTTGGCTACTGAAGAGAGTGGAGCCATTGTGGTGCTGGAAACTCGCGCCCGTGACTTCTCGCTTGCGCAGCTTGCCCACGTCGTAGAGCAGAACGATGTCCGCATCCTCTCAGTCTCAACAGAGGAAGATCTGGAGGCTAACGTTGTTCGTGCGACCTTGAAACTGAGTGTCAACGATACGGCGCGCGTACGCCATCTCATGGAGCATCTCGACTACAAGATCGTCGGCGTATTTGATGAGATGGACGACGATTTGCAGGAGCGCGTAGAAGAGTTTGTGCGGTATCTGGAAGTCTAAGAAATCCTGTGATTGTTGGCTAGCGTTGTGCAGTCTGCGTGAAGCCGCGGGAGGGTCCTTCTGAGGCTCATATCGGGCTATTGGAGTGCACAGATATCTGGGCAAAACAGGGCCAATTGTGGTAAATTAAGCCGATTCTGCCCGAAGATCGGGCCGTCATTTCTGGGGAGATCCCTCCGCCTTTCATCGAGACGAATTGCATGGCCGAAACGACCCGCACGAACGACCTGCCAGACAACGGACGCGGCAACTACGACGCTTCAAATATTCAGATTCTGGAAGGTCTCGAAGCCGTTCGCAAACGCCCCGCCATGTACATCGGCGATGTGGGCATGCGTGGCCTTCATCACCTTGTCTACGAGGTAGTCGATAACTCTATTGACGAGGCGCTGGCCGGGCACTGCGATCGCATCGACGTTGTCATACACGAGGACAACTCGATTTCAGTTACCGACAACGGACGTGGAATCCCGGTCGAAATGCATCCGACCGAGAAGCGACCGGCTGTAGAGGTTGTCATGACCGTCCTTCACGCGGGCGGCAAGTTCGACAAGGACACGTACAAAGTTTCCGGTGGCCTCCACGGCGTGGGCGTTAGCTGCGTGAATGCGCTGTCGAGCAAGCTGGAAGTCGAGATTAACCGAGATGGCTTTGTCTGGCAGCAGACGTACGAGAAAGGCGATCCCGTAACAGGCGTAGAGAAGATCCGCGCCCTGACAAAGGACGAAGGAACCGGAACCACGGTTCACTTCCTCCCAGACGACTCCATCTTCATCGAATCCGTCTACCGCTTCGATACGCTCGCGGATCGGATGCGCGAGCTTGCCTTCCTGAATAAGGGCGTGACGATTTCGCTTGAGGATCGCCGCGAGGAAGATGCGAATCTGGCCCGCGAGGAATACCACTCGGAAGGCGGCCTTGAAGAGTTCGTTGCCTATCTGGACGAGGCCCGCACGCCTATCCACGAAGGCACGATTGTGATTGAGGACGAAGACGCGGAAGTCCCTGTGTCGATCGCGATGCGCTACAACAGTGGCTACACAGAGAACGTCCTGTCGTTCGTCAATAACATCAACACCCACGAGGGCGGCACGCACGTTTCCGGCTTTCGACGGGCGCTCACGCGCGTCCTCAAGGGCTACGCGGACAACAGTGGCTTGTTGAAGAACGCTAAGGTCGAACTCTCCGGCGATGACTTCCGCGAAGGAATCACGGCGGTGCTCAGTGTGAAAGTTCAGGAGCCTCAGTTTGAGGGGCAGACCAAAACCAAGCTTGGCAACAGCGAAGTTCAGGGGGCGGTAGAAAGCCTTTTCGGCAGCAAGCTGGCCGAGTGGCTGGATGACCACCCCAAGGAGTCCAAGTCCATTGTTCAGAAAGTGATCCTGAGCGCGCAGGCCCGGACCGCGGCGCGGAAGGCTCGCGAACTCGTCCAGCGCAAGAGCGCGTTTGGTGGGGGAGGGCTTCCGGGCAAACTGGCCGACTGCGCCTCAAAGGACCCTGCCGAAAGCGAATTGTATCTGGTCGAGGGCGACTCTGCCGGTGGATCAGCAAAACAGGCGAGGGATCGCCATTTTCAGGCAATTCTGCCTTTGCGAGGCAAAATCCTCAACGTCGAGAAAGCGCGTTTGGACAGGGTGCTGGACAACGAGGAGATCAAAAACATGCTGACGGCGCTCGGCGTCGGCTTGGCGACCAATCCTGATGAGTTCCATCAGGACAAGGTGCGCTACCACAAGATCATCATCATGACAGACGCGGACGTGGATGGTGCACACATCCGCACGCTACTGCTCACGTTCATCTACCGCTATCTGCGTCCGCTTCTTGAGGCTGGGTACATCTACATCGCGCTGCCGCCGCTCTACAGAGCCAAGAAGGGCAACCAGGAGTTGTACGCATGGAACGATGACCAGCTTGAAGAGGCCATCGGGCAGCTTGGCGGGGAGAAAGGCAAAGGCGTAGGCATTCAGCGGTACAAAGGGCTGGGCGAGATGAACCCAGAGCAGCTCTGGGCCACTACCATGGACCCTGAACGCCGCATGTTTCACCTGGTCACTATCGATGATGCGGCCGCTGCCGATCGCACGTTCTCCACGCTGATGGGCGACGCCGTGGAGCCCCGCCGCAAGTTCATCGAGCGCAACGCACGGTACGCCACGATCGATACTTGAATGGTGAATGGATAAGTGACACCGGATGATGCAATAGCCTTTCGCACCTTCCTTTCTACATTGTCCATTGTCCATGTCAGTATCCGTCTCCATCGTCGTTCCGGTCTACAACGAGGCCGAAAGCCTGCCTGAGCTTGCCCAGCAGGTCCAGGCAGCGATGGAAGAGGTGGGCCGGACGTACGAGCTGCTGCTGATCGACGATGGCTCTGACGACGATACCTGGCGTCAGATTGAGGGTCTGTCTAAGGCTGACTCGCGTGTTCACGGCATTCGTTTTCGGCAGAATTATGGAAAGAGCGGAGCACTGGCTGTTGGCTTCGACCGTGCGCAAGGTGACTACGTAGCCACGCTCGATGCAGACTTACAGGACGACCCGGCGGAGCTTCCAGAGATGATTGATCGTCTCGAAGCCGGAGCCGACCTGGTTTCGGGCTGGAAGCGCAAACGCCACGATCCGATCACCAAGACTATCCCAAGCCGGTTTTTCAACTCCGTTACGCGGCTGGCGTCGGGCATTCCGCTGCACGATTTCAACTGCGGCATCAAGGCCTACCGCGCCGAGGTCGTGAAAAGCGTGAACGTGTACGGCGAGCTGCATCGCTACATCCCGATGCTCGCCAAGTGGGCCGGGTTCACGCGGATCGAAGAGCAGGAGGTGCAGCACCGCCCACGGCAGTACGGAACGACTAAATTTGGTCTCGAACGCTTCATCCGGGGGTTCCTCGATTTGATTACCGTCATCTTCCTCACACGCTGGGCTCGCCGCCCGATGCACTTCTTTGGGACGCTAGGCACCCTTTCGTTCTTCGGCGGTTTTCTGATCTCTGTCTACCTCACCTACGCCAAACTGGCGCTGGGACAACCGATTGGAGATCGGCCACTCCTGTTGCTGGGCGT
>JAHEJB010000127.1 GCA_024639085.1 Rubricoccaceae bacterium
AAGAAATTGCCTTCTCCTGACACGAAGAAGCTCACCATTCCGGGAACAACCGGGCCACCTAAAGAGAGAGACGCAAGGTTGTACCCATATGAGTCAAGCCCTTCGCTGGTAACGAATTCTGCCGAGCCAAAGAAATTATTGCCGCCCGAACGCGTCGTAATGGAAATGACACCTGACTGAACGTCACCATACCGCGCCGGAATAGATCCAATGAGCATTTCCTGCTCCTGAATGGCAGACTGGTTGACGGCAACAGGGCCGCTAACCTTCACACCGTCCACGTAGTACTGGACTTCCTGCTCGCGGCTACCTCTAATAAAGAGGTTGCTGGAGTTGTCGTCGCTGACCACACCACTTTGAATTGCAGCGACATTCGCAACTCCTCGTACAGGAAGATTCTGGATGTCGTCCCCCGAAACAACGCGAGGGGCACCGATAGCATCTCGTTGGATAAGCGGACGCTGATAAACAACCTCAACTTCGCCAATCTGGATCGCATCATCCTGCAATTCGAAGTCGATCTGTCGAGTATAGCCCGAGTTGATTTCTACGCCAGTTTCAGTAATTGACGTATAGCCAATGAAACGAGCCGTTACATCGTACTGACCAACAGGAACACCGATAATACGGTAGTTACCGTCAAGGTCGGTTGCGGCACCGAGCGACGTCCCTTCAATAATAACGTTGGCACCAGGCAGGCCTTGGCCGTCTGCCGCGTCTGAAACGCGACCGGCTAAAGTACCAGTGCCTTGCGCCATTACGGCAAGGGGTGTGCCCAGCAACAGAAAGAGTACGCATGTACTCAGCTTGCGGAACATATGCTACCTCCGATAAGGTGGTGTGTGAGTTCGCCGCATCCGGGAAAGAGGAAGACGACGTATCGAATGATTACGCCCGAAGACGCTTGTGTGAAAGTCTGGGTGATCAGGCCTTCTGCTCCATACAGGGAGAGAATCGACCTACGCCGCACCACGCGGAACCAGCCTCAATCGCTTTTCGAGGCGATGCACCAGTCACAATGTTTTCCATTACAGAAAACACGCATCCCAAGCAGGCGGGAGCTAGAGACGAGCGCAAAATGAGTGGTACCAAGTGTGATGGGTTGTGCGGTTAACGGTGAGTTAACAAATACACGTGGGGCGAATATAGCCGGGCGCGAAGGAGAGAGTCAAGGCATAAAAGCGCCCCTGCTCGCCGGACTACCCAGCATAGACGGAATTACGTGGGCCTTTCGACCATGGGTAACCTACACCACACAACGCTAGCATTCTACCCGTGCAACGATTTATGCCCTATAGTGATCTGCCCTTTCCCGGCACATTTACCTGATACTGCCACGTTAGGATCGAAATCTTGTATCAAAGTTTCACACAGACGCGACAATAACATCTTGAATGTCCGTGTGATTGGCTATGCGTTCTAATAGAGGGGGCGGTATTGGTTCGTCCGTCGTCAGGACGGTGAGTGCTGTGGAGCCAGGAGCCTCCCGACCGAGTGTGAGACCAGCAATATTTACGTCGCCCTCGGCGAGGACGCTTCCCACTGCTGCCAACATACCAGGGCGGTCCACGTTCTGATAAAAAAGAAAGTGGCCTTCTAGGCGAACCTCGATCGGATAATTATCAAAACCGACCAGCCTGATCTCATTGTCGCCAAGGATCGTTCCGCGAACAGTTCTTGACCGAGTCCCCGCATAGGTAGTAACCGCCACTTCGTTGGAATACTCGCCACCTTCACTCCTGCGTAGTTCTTCGACAACCAGGCCCATCTCTTGGGCAAGCGTCGACGCATTTACAAGGTTGACTGGTACTTCACTCCAACGACCCAGGATGCCAACCAACGCGGCCTCTGCGACCACATCAGCAAAGTGCGAAACGGCTACACCGGCACATTCGACGACAATCCGTTCCACCGAACCTCTTACCAGTTGGGCTGAAAGGGTCCCTAAGCGCTCCGCCATATTTATATAAGGTGCAATTTCCGGTTGTGCGGCCTTTCTCATTGCCCCCGCGTTAACTGGGGTGGTCACGGGTTCGCCCCTCAGGGCGCGAACAACTTGATCCACGATCTGAATAGCCACTTTCTCCTGGGCCTCTTCCGTAGATGCCGCAATGTGAGGCGTCGCCACAACGGAAGGATGCTCAAGGAGCGAAGCCAATTCTCTTGGTGGAGGTTCCTGGCTATAGACATCAAGAGCAGCTCCAGCCACTTTGCCCGACTCAAGAGCGCTGAGCAACGCCTGTTCATCAATGATTCCACCGCGCGCAATGTTGACGACCCTGACACCGTCCTTGCATTGAGCAATCGTCTCGTCATGTAGGAGCCTACGGGTAGCATCGTTCAACGGCGTGTGGAATGTGATGACATCACTTTCTGCCCAGATACGCTCCAGCGGCACAAGTTCAATATTCAACCGCTCGGCAGTTTCCGCAGCGAGAAGAGGGTCGAACCCTATAACCTTCATCCCAAAAGCCTGCATACGTTGAGCAACGGCGCGGCCGATTTTACCCACACCAACGACTCCGAGTGTTTTACCATCCAATTCGGCTCCAGAGAACTGCTTGCGCTCCCAAGCTCCACCGGCTAGCGACGAAGCAGCCCGAGGGATGCGGCGTGCAAGCGCGAGAATCATGGCACACGTGTGCTCTGCAGTTGAGATCGTATTCCCATCCGGCGCGTTGACTACAAGGACGCCTTTTCGCGTCGCGGCTTTGAGATCCACGTTGTCGACGCCGACGCCTGCACGACCGATCACCTTTAATTGACTTCCCGCCTCAATGAGGTCGGCTGTGATTTGCGTACCACTTCGAATGATCCAGCCATCCGCGCTTTGTGCCAGTACGGCCAACTCTTCGGGCGATTTTTTGAGTTGAACATCGCCCTCAATCCCCGCCTTTTCGAGCAAGTCAAGGGCAACGGGAGATAGTGGATCTGTGATTAAGACGCGCATCCTGAAGAGTGATTTGAAGGGTTTTGAACTTACCTCGCTGCACGATCCGCGTTCGGTCGGGATGTAGTGAATACGATTACGATCTAGACGGGGAAGGCCGCAAAAATTCTGAACTGATGTGTCAGTTTCTGTCATACCACTGTCGTAGTCTTAGAGGTTTTCGCCCCACCACCGCCGATGGCCAACATTACCCGAATCGATTCGCCTTTCTCGCTGGAATCCCCGTTTCGGCCAACGGGAGACCAACCGCGGGCGATTTCAGAATTATCGGAAGGCATCTTTCGCGGTGACCAGTATCAGACGCTGCTCGGGGCCACGGGCACGGGCAAGACGTTCTCCATCTCGAACGTTATCCGAAATACGGGAAAACCAACGCTGGTCATCTCCCACAACAAGACGCTGGCGGCGCAACTCTACGCGGAGTTCAAGCAGTTCTTCCCGAACAACGCGGTCGAGTTCTTCATCTCCTACTACGATTACTACCAGCCGGAAGCCTACATCCTCGCCTCCGACACGTACATCGAAAAGGACATGTCCGTCAACGACGAGATTGACCGGTTACGACTGCGGGCTACGTCTGCGATTATTAGCGAGCGACGGGATGTAATCATTGTTGCGTCGGTGAGTTGCATATACGGCCTTGGCAACCCCGAGGAATACAAAGCACAGATTGTACAGGTGGAGCCCGGCAAGGTGATTAGTCGCGATGTGCTGCTGCGGCAACTCATCAACATATTCTATAATCGAAATGATTACGACTTCGGTCCGGGCAACTTCCGCGTTCGTGGCGATGTGGTGGAAATCTTCCCGGCGTACCTCGAAGATGTGGCCTACCGCGTCACGTTCTGGGGAGATGAAATCGAACAGGTTTCGATCATTCATCCTGTTTCGGGCGCGGTAACCTCGGAATTCGACACGGTCCTTACGATCTACCCCGCCAAGCATTTCGTTACACCCAAGGACCAGGTCGATCGCGCGATTTCAGGCATAGAAGAGGAACTGAACTGGCGGCTCGCTCACATGCGCAATGAAGGGATGCTGGTGGAAGCGCAGCGACTTGAACAGCGCACATTGTTCGACATCGAGATGATGCGCGAAGTGGGCTACTGCTCGGGGATCGAGAACTACTCGCGCCACATGGATGGCCGCGAACCCGGCACGCGCCCGCACTGCCTGCTCGACTATTTCAACTCTAGTTATGGCGACGACTGGATGATGGTGATTGACGAGAGTCATGCGAGCATGCCGCAGGTCCGTGCGATGTACAACGGCGACCGGGCACGCAAACTGATGCTCGTGGAGCATGGCTTCCGATTACCCAGTGCGCTCGACAACCGACCACTCACATTCGAGGAGTTCGAGGGCTTCCACAATCAACTCATCTTCGTCTCCGCGACCCCCGCTGACTACGAGCTGGAAAAGAGCGAAGGCATTGTTGTTGAGCAGGTCATCCGGCCCACGGGCATTCTGGATCCGGCCGTTGAGGTCCGCCCCATCGAAGGCCAGATTGATGACCTGCTGGATGAGATACGCACGAGAACCAGGCGCAAGGAGCGCGTGCTGGTCACGACGCTCACAAAGAGGATGGCGGAGGACCTGACCGACTACCTCGAATCATTTGGCGTGCGGATCCGATATCTGCACTCCGACATCCCTGCATTGGAACGCGTCGACATCCTGCGTGACCTCCGCATGGGCGAGTTCGATGTTCTCGTAGGGATTAACCTCCTTCGAGAGGGACTAGACCTGCCGGAAGTTTCGCTCGTTGCCATTCTGGACGCAGACAAAGAAGGCTTCCTTCGTTCGGAGCGCTCGCTCATTCAAACGGCAGGACGCGCGGCACGAAACGCAAACTCCGAGGTCATTCTTTACGCCAACCGTGTAACCGACTCAATGCAACGGATGATTGACGAGACGGAGCGGCGGCGTGACATTCAATTAGCATACAACGAAGAACACGGCATCGTGCCACAGACGGTCTCCAAGTCCACAGAGCAAATCAAAGCGGGCACCGTTGCCGCCGACCACCGCGCAGACGCTGAGTCCCGGAAGACCCAATACTACAGCGGTCCCGAGCAACTCAAGAAGGTGGCCGATCCAGTCGTGAAGTACCTCACAGATGACCAAAAGCGAGATCTCGTGGCGCAACTCACCGCCGAAATGGAAGACGCGGCGATGAATCTGGAGTTTGAGAAAGCAGCCGAACTGCGGGATTCGATTGCACAGATCGAGGCGGAAATGGCGGCCTAAAGGAACGGCCTGCCGGAGTCGCTCCAGCAGGCCGGTTGCAGTGATAACGTTGCGGATCATCCACGCTCATTCGCTACCGCTGCGTGGTAGATGAGCCCAGCCATGTGTGGATCGGATTCAAAGCGTGCAGTGCGATTCAGGAAATCGGCAACCCAACTGTCGTTCAGTTTGCTGAGGGCATTTAGCGCGGTCATACGAACACGGTCGTCTTTGTTGTCTCGAAATAGCCGAACCAACTCGAACTTGGCGTCGCTGACGTCAATCTGATCGCCATAGACAACGATGTGCTGAAGTGCGCTGAGTTGCAACCCATCGTTGTCGCTCTTAAGTGCAACGACAAGGTTTTCCCCAAACTGAGTCCAGGCTGTTTCGTCGGCATCCGCGGGCGGCGGCGTTAGATTTGGTGGATCGGCACGAACTGAAAATGCGAACACGAGAAACAGAGCGGAAAGTAGAGTGATGCGTTTCATGGGGACCTCCATAGTAGGATGAAACGATGTGAGTGCTGTGAACTATCCGCTTGACGTGCATCTCATAGATATAGTTACATAGTGCATTTATTTCTCTCTACATGCTAAACTACTAGCACTTTCGTTACCTGCGGTCTGTCTCGGGTGGATACAGATTCCACACGCTTTGTTCAATTGACCAGATGGTTGGGAATCCCTACTTTGATAGGCTAGTAGCAACACAGCAGTGACATATTGGGCCAATCGGCCTCAGAATGATGAAAGAAGGCATCCATCCCGACTACAACTTCATGTCCGTCAAACTTGCGGACGGCACGACGTTTACAACGCGCTCCACAATGGGCGTTGAGCAGTACAGTTCTGAAGTTGACTCCTCTAACCACCCATTCTACACCGGCAAGCGCACGATGGTCGACACTGCCGGTCGCGTCGAGAAATTCCGGCGTCGTTATGGCGGTCAGGACGAACAAGCTGAAACCGAGGAATAGGGCTACTTCCAAACGGCTTACCAAAAGGCGGAGGGCGCTTGCTCTTCGCCTTTTTCTATGCGGTCTGCTCGGACTCTGCGGCTCGAATCTGGGCCGCTTCCTCAGCGCGTAGCTGGGCCTCGTGCTCATTGAGCAGCTGATGAGCACGGCTGTCATAATCTCACCCGCCTCCTCCCGATTTCCTGATCATCTCCGATGCAACGTTCCACACGTAGTAGGAGAAAACTGCGCCTGCCGCGATTTTCAGAATCAGGATCAATCCAAAGCCTGTTCCCACTTCAGTGCGTGATAGGTAAGAGCGAAGTATCGGCTTTGCATTGCCGATGCTTTACCACGAATCGCTTCAGGGGGCAAGTAGCACCTTCCCAATGTTCTTCCGCGCCTCGATGTAGGCGTGAGCTTCGGCAGCTTCGCTTAAGGGGAAAACCTTGTCAACATGAGGCTGAATATCGCCTCGTTCGTAGTACGTGAACAGCTTCTTGACCCAGTTCGCCATCTCGTCGGCGTGATTCCAGAGATGCCCGAGGTTGACGCCCAGCACTCCTTGATTGCGGTTTAGGAGAGCCAGCGGCATGAATCGCTTGAACGGAATCTTCAGCCCTTCGCGCATGAACCCGATCTTACCCTTTCCCGTCGCGGCAGAGAACCCGTAGATAGCGAGCCGGCCGGTTGGCGCCAGGGCATCGAAGCTCCTTTTCCAATGCCCACCGCCAATCGGATCGAGAATGAGATCGACACCACGCCCGTTTGTTATGTCCATTAGTTCCTCAACCCAATCGCCCGTACGATAATCAATAGTGTGGGCGTATCCGCGTTCTCGGAGATAGTCGTGCTTACTCGGCGAGGCCGTTCCGAATAGTTCGACGCCGTAAATCTTGCCGAGATCTGCGGCGGCTGTGCCGACGCCACCAGCAGCACCATGAACCAGAACTTTGAT
>JAHEJB010000128.1 GCA_024639085.1 Rubricoccaceae bacterium
CCAGCTGCCTCCATTGCCTCGGGCGTGTCTCTCAACCCTAGCTCGACGGACCTTGCGGTAATCGTTGAGACGAGCACGAGTGATTCTTCGGCTACAAGCTCGGGATCAACACCATCCCCCATTGCAGGAAGAACGCTTCGCACGAGGTCCTGCGTAACACTAAGAGCTGCGGGCGCAGCGAAAGCAACGATTCTTGCTGTTGACACAGACATTGTAAATAATCAGGGGCGACCCGAAGATCGCCCCTTTGGATGAATGTATGGCGAGCGACGTTTATGTCGGCTCTGTACCTTCCTCGCCACCAATCGCGTCGCGCATCTTCGTATCGGCCTCAATGTTGCGCAGGTTGTAGTAGTCCATCACTCCGAGCCGACCCGTACGGAATGCTTCGGCGATACCCTTCGGCACTTCCGCCTCTGCAGCAACGAGGTTTGCGCGCTGCTCCTGTTCCGCAGCAACAGCCGCTGCACGTCGCTCCTCGGCCTTCGCACGAGCGACACGGAGATCGGCCTCGGCCTGGTCCGTCTGGAGCTTGGCTCCGATGTTCTCGCCAACATCCACATCCGCAATATCGATAGAAAGGATATCGAAGGCCGTTCCGCTATCGAGGCCTTTTGAGAGCACCGTTTTCGAGATGTTGTCGGGATTCTCAAGCACCTCGGCGTGCGTATTGGATGAGCCAATGGTCGACACAATGCCTTCGCCAACACGGGCTATGATGGTTTCCTCGCCCGCACCACCGACGAGGCGTTCGATGTTCGCACGAACCGTAACACGAGCGATTGCCCGGACTTGAATACCGTCCTTGGCAATAGCAGAAATGGGCGGTGTGGTAATGACCTTGGGGTTCACCGACACCTGCACGGCTTCGAACACGTCACGTCCGGCCAAGTCAATAGCGGTGGCACGCGCAAACCCAAGTTCGATGTTAGCCTTGTCGGCAGAAATCAGTGCCTTTATGACTTGCTCAACATGCCCACCAGCGAGGTAATGTGCTTCAAGTTGAGGGGGCTCAACATGGATTCCCGCCTTGTGGGCGGTGATAAGAGGATGGACAATTCGTGCTGGAGGCACATTTCGCAGCCTCATACCAACCAGATCGCGAAACAGGCCAAGCCGGACACCCGAGAAGATTGCCGTGATCCAGAGTCGAACTGGAACGAAGTAAAAAATGATCAGCAGGAATAGAACAATCCCGATGATCATTACGACGCTTACGCCACCGAGTAGAGCATCCATGGTAGTCTTGGGTTGGGGATAGAGTTGGCTTAGAAGTCTGGGGTCAGTCTGTTCGAATGAAGTCGCCGCTCACACCGCCAGACTTGGCTAGCAGGTGAATGTTCGATACCGAAATGTCTTTGGAAACCGACTTGCACATATCGTAGATGGTAAGCGCTGCGATTGAAACCGCCGTAATCGCCTCCATCTCAACACCCGAGGCACCTTGCGTCTTTGCGATGGCCTTTATGTTGATTGCGTACGAGGCATCGTCCAGTTCAAAATCAATCTCAACGTTCTGAAGCACAACATCGTGGCAGAGCGGAAGTAGGAGGCTCGTTCGCTTGGCACCCATAACACCAGCCACATTTGCCGTTGTAAGCACATCTCCCTTTTGAATCGCGTTCTCCTTGACCAGGTGGAAGGCGTCCTCGCCGAGCATCACACTCCCTGCAGCAACTGCCGTGCGCGTGGTCGCTTGTTTCGCACTTACGTCAACCATCTGAGCACGTCCGCGCTCATCAACATTTGATAGGACTGGAGCTTCGAGTTCTGTCATTGGTATGGCGTAAGGGAACGAGTTCGAAGATAACGCGCGGCGGCTCGTCGCGTGCGCTGTACCAATCCGTCAGAGCCTCTCTATCAATCACGGAAACGCTTCATCCACCGCCACACAAATGCGATGCCTACGCCAAAGCCTATCCCCCCAACAAACATCATGATAAACCAGACCGGCGATCCTACGTCCATTCCTGTCTAATGAAAATCGCGAACAAGCACGATATCACTGTCCGAGCGTTCAATCTGGGTTACCAACAAACGCCGCCCACGTGGGAAGACAGCAAGGCTCGGGTGCTCTGGAAGTCCTTCAACTGTGGCTACCCATTCATACTGCAACGTCTCGGGATCCACGAGCATTACATCTGCAAAAGCTTCTTCCTCCCGGCGTTGTACGAGGTAAATCCCTTCTTCGCGGATGGTCCAGTTTGCCCAGTCAGCCGGATTGAGAGGTGCGAAGATCTCCGAACGCTGCTCCGCAAGCTCCTCATCCAGGGCCACACGCCACAGATTCCTTCTCTCCGGCCGAACGACGATTAGATCACGCCCGTCTGGCGTCTCTTCCGCAGCAATACCGCCGTAGCGCGTAACGGGTAGCGACTCTCCGCCTTCAACAGAACGTCGCCAGATTTGCCAATCGCCGTTGCGTTGGGAAGCAAAGTAGATCCTTTGTCCGTCGCGACTCCAACTCGGCGCGACTTCGTCACCAGAATGGTCGGTAAATCTTCTTGGTGGTCTCCCTGGTTCAACGAGGTACAGGTCCGCATGTCCGTTAACCCGAGCTGCAAAAACGAGCTGTTTTCCATCTGGACTCCAACGCGGCGTACTAACACGCGGTCCGCCAAAACTTGTAAGACGCCTCAGGTTTCCCCCCTCCGAATCCGCCATCCAGATTTCGAGGGCGCCCGAGCGGTTCGACACGAAAGCGATTTTCGAACCATCGGGAGAGACATTCGGATTCGAATCCCACCGCGTAGATTCGATAAGGGGCTGCGGGGCTTGGGTATGTCCATCCGTGCGATCGATGACGGCAATATTGGTCGTATAGCTCCTCTGGGCAAAGGTTATACCGCGTCCGTTTCGAGCAACCGACGGCTGATAAACCTCACCACCATCGCCCACGGCAACCCATGTCGGAGTGCCCCCTCCCACTCCAACGCGCCACAACCCCGATGCACCCTCACGATTGGCTGCATATACCACTGAACGCCCGTCGGATGTCCAATCCAGGCCGGTAACACCTTGCTGCTCACGGGCAAGGCGCCGGACCTCTCCGCCTTCGGCAAGAACAATACACACGTCCTGGCGGCCATCAACCGTAGTGCGAACGAAGGCGAGGCTCAGTCCATCTGAACTCCAGGCCGGATCGAGGTCTCCCGGCGGCGACGCAGGGGACTCCGTGAGCCTGAGGGGCTGGCGTGTATCAAGAGGCAGGAGTATGAGACCGTACGAACCTCGTGTGCCTCGGCGAGCAGATAGCGCCAGCCTGGTGCCGTCTGGACTCCAGACGAGATCACGGACGTGCATTGGTTTGAGGTCGGCAATCGGAAGCTCCTCCCCGCCGCCTGCTGGAACCATAAAGATTGTGCAGCCACCGTCGTCGCACCGTGCGAAAGCAAGTCGGCTTCCATCAGGGCTCCAAGAGGGGCTGTGTTCGTCCTCGTCCGTCTCAGTTAGCCTAATGGGTTGCTCATCTAAGGTAGGCTGAACGTAGAGGTCGAAATTCCTTCCTTCCCCGGCGTCCCACGCAAAGGCTATGCTACGCCCATCCGGGGAAAGAGCAGGGTCCATTTCCTCACCCGGATAACTCGTTACGGGTGTTGTTGAAAGTGGCCTTGTTTTGTCCTCGATGTACCGTTGAAGAATGATCGAACCGGCTAGTACAATGGCAATGGCGGCGATGATACCATAACCCAGACGCCTCTTTGCGAATCGAGGTCGCCCTACGATGTAATGCTCTATACGAGAAGGCTGAGAAGGCCGTTCATTAGAAGTTGGATGCTCCTTGCCGTTCCCATGCGTAATTGACGAAAAGGCTGTAACAGGCACTACGTCCGTCCGCTCGACGGCTGCAATTAGTCGATATCCCCTCTTTCGGATCGTCTCCACATAGTTGGGTTTGTGTGCACTATCGCCCAAGGTCTTTCGAAGCTCGGAAATACACCGAGCAAGAACATCATCTGTAACAATTGTGCCTGCCCAAACCTCAGCCATGAACTGCTCTTTCGAAACGGTCTTTCCAGGCCGCCGAGCCATGCACACGAGAACTTCCATCACCTTGGGTTCAACCCGATAGGTAGATCCATTCAACGTCAACTGGTTTGCCATGGGCTCGGCAATCCACTCGCCCACGCGGAACGGGGGCGCTTGCTGCAGAGGTATGTCCGCTAGTTCTATCATCCACCTCTAAGACATGACGCAAGAGCGTTCCGGGTTACGACCTTGTCCGTTATGAGAATAAAGCCTTGAGAAGGCCAGGTCAAAGGCATTCGACGTGATCCGCCGCCTTTTTCGCGACCCTCATAAAAACCTCACCCACACCGAAGAGCATCCCCAGCATTCAAATAGTTCTACCCTCATAAGCTTTGGTTGTTCGCGGAATCGCTGAGTATCGCGGACGTCCACCTCCGGGGAAGGCGCCCCGACTTGCTTTATTGAGCAGAAAGGGGCGGCTCTTTTTTATTTACGCCAGCACACCTTACCCCTTCCCCAATAGTCCGCTATCAAAATCGCTCTCTTCTATTTCTCACCTTGGTTTCAATCCTCACGTCGCATGATCTCCATTCTCGAAACCGCAGTAAGTGATGGACAACGAAATGAAAACAGCGGCCCGTAAGTGACGGTTGTTTTCTTAGGAGGCCGGGCCAATCTCGTCCCGCCAGGGTCGGTCTCTTCTAGCCTCCGCGTGGTAGCCCCCTTCCGCGCGGAGGCTTTTGTTTTCGCATCCGAACTGGCTTTTCCCTGTAGAACAGAATCGAAGACATCAGATCAATCAGCCATTTGAGCTGTTTCTTGAGTATCCCAAAGGAATTCCTCAACCTGATTGAAGGTCTTCTGCACGCTTAGAGGGCCAGCAGGTATCTACGTTGCAATTGTTCGCCGACTTAGTTCCGCCTGGCGAGCGTTAGCACAAGGAAGGAGCGGATGCAATACGTTCGATTCAATCTTTTTGGGATTGAACGCCCCGCGAAGCACCTTCGTACACCTCTGACAGAGCGGGTGTTTGCGCGGCAGTCACCCGCTCTGTTACTTCTGCGCCTCGAATGCCTTGAGCATTTTACGTGCGGTATTTAGTCGGACGACGCAGAAAAGACTACGCAAAAGGTCAGGATACTGTATCGACAAACACTGAGGCCGGGCCATTCTCGTCCCGCCAGGGTCGGTCTCTTCTAGCCTCCGCGTCGTAGCCCCTTCCAGGCGGAGGCTTTCTGTCTCTAGTCGTCGGGGGCGTAAATCTGCTCGCCAGCGAGGAACGTGGCTTCGACGTGGGTATCCAGGATGGCTCTGGCAGGCACGGTCATGATATCTCGTGAGAGGATGACGAAATCTGCCCACTTGCCTACTTCCAGGCTCCCTACCTCATCTTCCATAAAGCCCGCGTAGGCTGCCTCGATAGTAAACCCACGTAGCGCTTCTTCGCGGGTTAACCGCTGATCGGGGTACCAGCCATTGAGTGGGTTTCCATCAGGGTCCTGCCGCGTGACTGCGGCGTAGAATCCGAGAAGCGGGTCTACGCTCTCTACCGGAAAATCGGAACCCAACGGAAGCCTAACGCCAGCGTCGAGGAACCGACGCCATGCATATGCACCCTGGATTCGTTCAGGCCCGACACGGTCTTCTGCCCAGGGCATGTCGCTCGTTGCATGGGTGGGTTGAACGGATGCGATCACGCCAAGCTCCACAAAGCGTGGGATGTCCTCAAGCGCAACTACTTGCGCGTGTTCGATCCTGTGACGACCGGGGCCACCTCCCGTGGCAGCGATGGAGGCCTCGTAGGCATCGAGGACGGCTCGTGCAGCCGCGTCTCCGATAGCATGGACGTTCACCTGCAAGCCACATTGCATGGCTTTCTGGACCATGGATAGCAACAGGGACTGGTCGTACCGGAATAGCCCCCGATTTCCAGGGTCATCCTCGTAGTCCGCGAGAAGCGCTGCTCCCCTGCTACCCAAGGCACCATCGCCGTAGAGTTTGAGAGATCGAATCCACAACCGATCACCCTCACCCTCCACGATGCCCTCCACACAAATCGTCTCTAACAGGTCGACAATCCCATCAACCATTGCATAATTACGAATCGAAAACGAGCCGTTGCCGATGGCTTCTCGATAGACTTCCAAGGTGTCTGTTCTGATGCCTGCCTCATGAACACCCGTAAGGCCGAAACGGGCCGTGGTGGCGAGAGCTCGGCGAAGTTGTTCTCTCAACTCGGCATGAGTTGGCGGAGGCGTCTTATCCTCGATGAGGCGTTCTTCCGCGGTATCCAAGAATATGCCGATTGGTCGGCCCAGCTCATCGACCGCGACTTGGCCGCCCGCCGGTGAGGAAGGTGCGAGCGCATCGGGGTCGATTCCGACCTCTCGAAGCGCTGCTGAATTCACCCACCCCGCATGGCCGTCTACTCGGCGAAGCCACACAGGTCGATCAGGAAAGATTTCGTCTAGATCGAATCGGCTAGGGAACGGGTGACTACCGTCGGGTGCGGGCGCCCAATCATTCTGGTCCCATCCACGGCCCATCAGCCAAGCTCCTTCTGGAAGCGTTTCGGCGAATTCTGAAGCGCGTACAATTACATCGGCTTTCGACTCCGTCCCTACAAGGTCGACGCGTGTCAGGAATTGTCCAAGTCCCATTAGGTGTGCGTGGGCATCGATAAGTCCGGGCACGACTGTTCTGCCTCCCGCATCCATCCGCGCCCAATCCGGGTAGGCGATTAGCATTTCCTCATTCAAGCCTAGCGCAACAACACGCCCAGAGTCGACGGCCATTGCTTCAACCCTCGGCTGCGTGTCATCCACCGTGTAGATGCGCGCGTTGTGGAGTACGAAGGGCGTATGCTGAGCTGACGCGGTCATCGGGAAGAGAAGAAGGGCTGTGAGAACCGTGCGCACGAACTTGCAGGAGGTGGAGAATTGGGTTGGCTTTTCAGTTTACGGCAGATCTACTCTAATCTGGATTCTTCTCAATCCACAACGTTACAGGCCCGTCATTGATAAGCTGCACCTCCATAGTGGCTCCGAACTCGCCGGTCGGTACAGGTCTGTTCAGAGCAGCGCCGAGTTGGGCCACAAAGTACTCGTAGAGAG
>JAHEJB010000028.1 GCA_024639085.1 Rubricoccaceae bacterium
GTGGGGGTCGGAGCAGTCATCGTCGGCCTTCAGGCCCTGGGCTTGCACGCACTTTGGGCCGGGTTAGCGACAATCCTTGTCTACCCGCTTGTCGCTTGGGGATTTGGAGTTGCAGAGCCCATCGCTCTACTCAAGTCACTTCGATCAAGTTTCGTTGTGTAGGCCTTTCGAACAATAGTCCATCGCTTCAGAATCGAACCTGAAATGACCACAGCCTATGTATCCTCATTTGACTCGCGGGACATGAAGGCCGCCTGGTCGGGCACAGGTTACTTCATGGCTGAAGCGATTAACCGCCAACCAGGCGTGGACTTGGAACGAGTTGGTCCTTTGAACGAGAAGTACAGGCGGCTCTTTCAGGCAAAACAGGCATTCCATAAGTACTTAGGGGGTGGACGAACGCATATCCGCGAGCTCGAGCCGACTACGATGCGTGAATGGGGACGGCAGGCAGCTATAGCATTGAGAGGTATACAGCCAGATATTTTTCTCACGCCGCTGCCCCAAATCATTGGTGCCCTCGATCAAGCGAAGGTGCTGCCAGAGGTACCCAGAGTTGTGTGGACCGATGCCACGTTCGACAATCTAGTTGGCTACTATGATCGATACTCCAAGCTCAGTCAATCGACGTTGGAGAACGGCCATCGGCTTTGGAATAATCTTTCTGAAAGAGGAACTCACTTCATCTTTTCTTCTGATTGGGCAGCCCGCAATGCGCAGGACCGATATCGCATTCCTTCTGAGCGAGTGAATGTCGTGTCGTTCGGAACCAACTTCGACGAAATCCCTCAACCCGCCTACATCAGCGAATCTATTGCCAAACGTCCAACCGACAGATGTGATCTCGTCTTTCTTAGCGTCGATTGGCATCGCAAAGGCGGCCCGTTTGCATTGCGTGTCGCCCAGCTTCTTAACGACTCGGGCATTCCAACATCTCTGTCGGTCGTTGGATGCAAACCGGAGTTCGACGGCACACTGCCCGATTTTGTGCGACCGCTTGGATACATCCCCAAAAACACTGCAGAAGGCAGTGCGCGCCTTAGCGAACTACTGTTGTCGTCACATTTTCTGATTCTTCCTTCGTTGGCAGATTGTACTCCAATGGTTGTTGCAGAGGCAAATTCCCACGGTCTTCCTGCGCTTGCCAGGGACACTGGCGGGATATCCAGCCTCGTATCAAATGGTGCAAATGGCGTCTTATTCAAGCCAACGGCCAGTGCCTACGAATACGCACAGTACGTGGTCGAACTGATGGCGCAACCAGGTACCTATGAGCAGCTGGCTCATTCGTCGAGAAATGCGCAAGAACGACGGCTAAACTGGGACACAGCAGGAAAAGCTGTAGCTAAGATTTTGCGTGGGGTAGCGTTCAGAAACGAGTCAGCGTGATGCCCTACAGGCTTCACGTGCTCTTGCTGGCTGAATAGAAGACACGTACGTAGACTGCTCTATGTTCACTTCAAAGCGCTATGATTTTCTAATTGTTGGTGCGGGGCTGACGGGAGCCGTCCTAGCCGAGCGACTTGCCAGCCAACTTGGGCGCCGCGTGTTAATTATAGACCGTCGCGCCCACATCGCTGGAAATGCGCACGACCGTCTCGACGACTTCGGGGTGATGATCCATCAGTACGGCCCGCATCTCTTTCATACCAATAGCTCGGATGTCTGGGCCTATCTATCTGCCTTCACAGCCTGGCATCCATACGAGCACCGGGTGCTAGCGGAGATTGATGGACAATGTGTGCCAGTTCCATTCAATATTTCATGCCTGCACTCGCTTTTCCCCAAGGCTCAGGCAACAAGGCTGGAAAGCTTGCTCGTAAGGCGATACGGCATGGAGCGAAAGGTGCCGATTCTCAAACTTCGAGACGATGCCCGTGAAGCACAGGACTTAAGCAAGGAAGATCGCGAAGACCTCCGCTGGCTGGCCGATTTCATCTACGACAAGGTGTTTCATGGATACACAACAAAACAATGGGGCTTGACACCCGAAGAATTGGGGCCATCAATTACAGGACGAGTGCCTATTCACGTATCGCAGGATGATCGGTACTTCCAGGACACGTATCAGGCGCTGCCACAGAACGGGTACACGGCGTTGGTTAGAAGTCTCCTACAACACGAAAACATTGATTTAGAGACGAGTGCGAGTTTTGTGGATGCGGAGTCGACGGTTTCATTCGACCACTTGATATACACGGGACCTATAGACGAGTATTTCGACTACAGTCACGGCGAGCTCCCGTACCGTAGCCTGCGTTTCGATTTTGAACATATCACCGAGCCATTCTACCAGCAGGCGACACAAGTCAATTTTCCGAATACGCACGACTACACGCGAATAACTGAATTCAAGCATGCTACAGGCCAGCAATCCGATGGGACGACTATTGCTCGCGAATATCCACAGGCGCACGTTCGAGGTGAAAACGAGCCGTACTACCCAATTCCTCTGGACACCAGCCGACGTCTCTATGACAAATATGCACAGGAGGTAGGCAAGGCTGGGCGACACGTCACATTTGCGGGCCGTCTTGCCGACTACAAATACTACAATATGGATCAAGCGGTTGGACGCGCGTTGGCCGTATTCCGTAAGCAATTCGCTGCCTAGCCCAGAAATGTGAACATCTCGGCTTACATTTCGCGCTCCCAAATTGCCCGCTACACAAAGACAACAGCGCGCCTGCTTCTTGTGGGAAATACCCGCAACGTGCATTTATGAACCGAGCCACATCCCTATCGCCAATCGCAATGTTCCGCTGGGGAAACGCGGCCTTGATTGCTGCGCTTCTCGGATCGATATGTGTCGTGGGGCTTGTCGCTGTGAAGGCACCAGGGCTTGCCATCTTGCTCCCCGTACTACTTCTGGCTGGATGTACTGGATCGTTCTTGTTCACGCAGCCACGTCTCAATTTCGTAGTGTGGTTAGGTGGTCTTGCGCTTCTCTTCTCCTCCGAGCCAGGATTCCAACTCCACGAGGTAGCCTACGGCTTGTACTTCTATGCGTACCTCATGCATTGGTATGCACGACGCCTCTTCCTATACCGGCATCCTATAGTCAGTGGAACTGTTGATATCGCCGTGGTCCTGTGGTTGGTACTGGGTTTAGCATTGGGAATCACACTTGGCCTTCTTTTCGGTGCTGACATGTTTCGCCTTCGTGGCGAGGCAATTGCGCTGACAATGCTCGCGATATATCTGCCCGTAAAGGAATTCTGCATTCGAGATGAGCACGGACCTACAATCATTCTATCTGTAATGATTTGGATAGGTATTTGGATTACTCTCGACAATCTTCTGGTTGCCCGCCAAACTTTCGCCGAAGCGACTCAATTGTGGGAAATAGCAGATGTACGAACGTCCGGAAGAGAACTCCTCCTAACATTTCCGGGAATTGTGCTGCTCGCCGTATTGCCTGCTCAAGCCAAAATAATCCGCAAGTTTGCGGTCGCACTGCTGGTAGGAGTGCTTTTGGTTGGTCTTATTCTGACAAAATCTCGCACGTTTTGGATAGAGTATCTCGTGGGCGTCGTGATACTCATAGCGATAAGCCCCAAAAAGGATAGAAGCCATCTAATTTTGTGGTGCTCATCCGGGCTTGCTCTACTACTCTTGGGCGGGTCGATATTCCTTTCGTCCTATTTCGATTTGATCGCGACAGGCATTACATCACGTTTTGCAACAATTGGCTCTGCTTCTGTTGATATCTCCCTTGTAAACCGATTCGTCGAAACACAAACCGTTTGGAAACATGTAAGTGAGAATCCTATCCTAGGGTATGGATTGGGAAAGACCTACGGGTTCTACGATATCATTGCCCAACGCACACTGGTCAGGAGCTACAGCCACATTGGAGTGGTCGCCGTGCTCTATAAATTTGGTCTCTGGGGAGGCTTGCTCGTCGGGTTCACGTGGTTGCGGAGCATGTTCACGATTTTCGGGAGCAGCCGCATGGCTGACAAAACACCTCTCGAAAGGTCTATTCAGAGAGGGATCTTTGCCTGCTCTCTTAGCATGATCCTTCCCGCACTAACAACTAGCGTCTTCTTTGAAGACGAAAAATTGGCTGCATTTGTTCTCATAACCGCCCTTGGAATGGGAATTCATTACAGAGTGTCTAGTCGAGTATCTAACGCGTGACGAACCTAAGCCACCCTCAGGGCTCATCACTTGTGATTTGTTCTAGAGACTAGAAAGTCAAGCTATCCCCTGTTTGTACTTCAACATTCTGTCTTCGATGTCTTTGTATTCGGCGGTTGTATATCTGACACTCTCATCCCAATTAGTTCGGTGGTTGTAGGATCGTGAGAATAGCTCAAAACCCCTCAGAGCCGGATGTCGCACATGTCGAGACTTCCGACTGGAAACAAAAAGCCAAGGTAAATCTTGTTTCACTTGGGTTGTCGAAGGCCGTGTCGGGGGCAATAGCTTTATTGCTCACGGCATATTTGACACGCGTTCTGGGTGCCAGTTCTTTCGGTATCCTCGGGTTCGGAACGGCGCTGCTTTCCTATTTCATCTTGTTCGTAAGGCTTGGTTTTCCGACCCTCGCAACTCGTGAGATAGCAAGGACTCCCGAACGGGCGAAGGATCTAGCTGGACAATTTCTGGGCATGCAATTGGTCCTCGTGACGATTGGAATCGCCGTCTATGCCCCACTCGTGCTTGCCCTACCCAAATCAGTCCTTTTCAAGACTGTTTTGCTTATTCAAGGAGTCGGTCTCTTAGCTCATGCCACGTCATTGGAATGGCTATTCCTCGGTATACAGCGGACGTGGCACTTGGGGATTCGGAACGTTGCTGTCTCAATTCTCAACATCGCTGCTGTACTTCTACTCGTACACAGTCCGGCAGATGTTACATGGGCCGCCGCCGCTGCTGTGGCAAGCTTGTTTGTCGGAAACGGATGGTTGATCGTAGCTACGTATCGCCGATATGGCATGCCACGACTTCGCATAGATGTAAGCACGTGGAAGGCGCATCTGGGGCCAGCCTTACCCATCGCTGCAAGTACATTCCTAATTGCGGTTTACTACAATTTGGATCAGGTCATGCTGGGGTTTATGCGGTCAGAAGCCGAGGTTGGATGGTACACGGCTGCCTACAAAGGGGTAACAGCCGCATTACTTCCTGCGACGGTTATCGCCCAGTCGTTTTTCCCAACCCTTTCAATTGCGAGGGGCGACGCACCTTCGATCCATGCCCGAATGAAGGAGTATGCACGGTCAATGCTACTTGTTGGGTTTCCGATTGCTGCGGCAGCATCGATCTTAGGAGGGCCACTTTTCCTCCTATTTGCCGGACCGGAATTTCAGCCTGCTACTTTCGCCTTTGTACTGCTCATGGCCAACGTTGCAGTTGTTTACCTCAGCATGATCTATGGGCAGCCTTTGCTTGCTTGGGATAGGCAGGCTGTATACATGTTTGTTGTCGGAGGCGGAGCACTTCTGAACATTGCTCTCAACTTCGCTCTCATACCTCCCTATGGTGTCAATGGTGCTGCGCTGGCAACTGTATCTGCAGAAACGATCGTCTTGCTTGGGGTTTTTACGTTCCACTACCGACATACTCACCAAATGTATGCTGGAGTCCTGTTCAAATCAGTCTTATCTACAATTGTCGGCATCGTCATTCCAGCGATAGGCTTCCACATCGAAATACTACCGCTGTGGATGACACTCGTACTGATGCCTCTCACTTACTATGCTTCCGCGAGAACTTTGAGATTGATTCCTAAGACAGGATTAATTAGCACGTTTGTAAAAAATCGGACTACTAAATAGATGTCCACGACACTCATCAGGCTATATCGGGCGATTCAACCGTATGTCGGCCAACGCCCTCGCAGGCTTGCCCATTCGCTACGCCGCAAAGTATATGGCGATACCTCACAACTGGGTGAGGCCCTTTTCGTGCACAGTCTCATCGAGAACGATTGGCCAACATGGGTCGTCGAAGTGGGCGCCAATGATGGGATTACTGCATCCAATAGTCGGTTTTTTGTAAAAAAGGGGTGGGATGCTCTGCTAATCGAACCAAATCCAACGCTGTTTCCACGCCTAGTGGAAAACAGCCGACTATATCCTAACGTTCGATGCCTAAAATGCGCGTGCTCGGATTCGGATGGCCACGCTTCTCTTAGAGTGTTCGACGACGACGAGACTGGGATGTTATCCTCCATCCATGTTGAGGAGTCGATTTCACGAAATGGAGAGCGCACTGTAGGAGATGCTTTCGATGTTGAGCTTCGAACGCTTACCTCCATACTCGACGAAGAAAATGTACCTCACGATTTTTCCGTTCTATCCGTCGACACCGAGGGCCACGATCTTAACGTATTTATGGGGTTGGATTTTAGTCGATACCAGCCTCGTTGCATAATTACAGAAATTCACGAGGCAAATGAAGCTGAAAAGCGCGCTGCTCTTCAGGCCAACGGCTACGAATTGGCAACAGAAATCGGAGTAAACACTATTTGGCTTTATGGCAGACAGTAGCGGTTCCGTGGCAGACTTCGTCATTTTTGAACCGTACTTCGGAGGCCACCGCGCAGAGTATATCTCGCATTTGCTCACCCTTTGGAATGAAAAAATTCGAGAGGAAAGACTCGTAGTTGCCGGTCCGGCAAAGTTGTTCAACGATCTGGAGGCGCTTTCCCCAGGATTTTCGGCAGACGCGGCCAACAATCTCAGCTTCTTTCAACTCCCTCAGCAAAACCATTACGGCTCTACTCTGCAGCTCGGAAGAAAGAACGGTCAGCTACTGAAGCTGCTGACAAATCGATTTCAACCAACCCAGGTCTTGGCAATGTATCTGGACCACCTCCAATTGGCGTTGGCCACCGGTGGACAATATGGCGATGTTTCAATTTCAGGAATCCTGTTTCGCCCGTCCCTGCATCACGAGACCAAGAGGCGCCGTTCATTCCGTGAGATGATTGCACATCAAGGAAAAATCGCATCCTTGAAACGAATGGCTTCCAACCCAAACGTCGGGGCCGTGTTTTCGCTAAACCCGATAGCTGTGCCATCGCTCCGTAAACTGGGCCTAGACGCTATCAGCCTACCTGACCCGGTAGAAGCAAGCGAATCTGGCCTGACACGAGAGGACGTGAGAAGCCAGTTTGGCATACGACCAGACAGAATGCTATTTCTTCTATTCGGGATGCTGGACCGACGTAAGGGATTATTTCAGCTATTAGAAGCGCTGGATTTGCTTTCATCAGCCGAGTCTGGTTCGGTCGCGGTGTTACTGGCGGGCCCTATTTCGGAAGCGGCCAAAATAGCCGTCCGCAAAAAAGCAGACTTCCTGCAGCACAACAGTGAAATGCAACTGGTTGTGCATGACGTACTAATACCCGTAGCTGATGTCCAGTCGATTGTGAAAGCAGCTGACGTTGTTCTTGCACCGTACGTTGGGCACATTGGGTCGAGCGCTGTGCTCGTTCGCGCGGCAGCTGCGGGAATACCCGTGCTGAGTACCAATTCCGACCTCATGGGTGTGAATGTCAAGACTCACGCGCTGGGCTTAACCGTGGATGCTTCGAGTCCTGCTGAGATCGCTGAAGGAATACGGAAATTCCTCGCTGACTCTAAAGCGGGATTCGGCGAGGAGACGGCTAAACAATGGGCCTCATCTCAAACACCGGCTGCGTTCGCTCAAACAATCCTGAATCGCCTTTATCCATAACCGAGCAAGGATTGTTGCTCATAGCGTTCCAAGGTCAGACCAGCCTCTCCTTCCAGCTGTCCACGATCTCGACAAATATGAACGGCAGATCCTTTGTGATGCTCCACTCTGGATATTCGCTCTGCATGAGTGATAGATCTGAATAATAGCATATATGGTCTCCTTCCCGGTTTGTCTCGTCGTAACTCCATTGCATCGGGATGCCGCTTATTTCTTCTGCCAGCGCAAACGCCTCTAACATAGAAATCGCATTGCCTTTCCCGCCTCCCAGATTATAAACGGCGCCACTCTTTGGGCTCTCGATAAACATCTCTATGAACCGCACGACATCGAATGCGTGGATGTTGTCCCGGACTTGCTTAGCCTTATACCCAAATACGGTGTAGTGCTGCTCCTCGACATTGCACTTGAGCAAATAACTCAGGAACCCGTGTAGCTCCACCCCTGAATGTCCGGGTCCCGTTAAACAGCCTCCTCGAAGACAAACTGTGGGCATGCCAAAGTATCGGCCGTATTCTTGAACCATGATATCCGCTGCCACCTTGCTGGCGCCAAACAGAGAGTGTTTTGAACGGTCAATGCGGAACGTTTCCGGAATCCCATTCAGATAGTTGGCGTCTGCGTAGTCAAAGCGGCTTTCGCTCTCCACAAGATCGATTTCGTTCGGAGCGTCACCATAAACCTTGTTCGTTGAAAGATGCACAAATGGCGCGTCCATTGAGAACTGACGATTGGCCTCGAGGAGGTTCATCGTGCCTAGTGCGTTGACTTCAAAATCAAGCAACGGAATTGCCGCCGCCCGGTCATGGCTGGGCTGTGCTGCCGTGTGAATAATCGCATCAAACCTCTCGTGCTCGAACAGGGAAAAGACACCTTCGCGGTTGCGGATGTCCAGATCTACATGACGGAACTTCGGATGATTGCTTTCGAGACGAGCCGTGTTCCAGGTCGTATCCCCCTTTGGTCCAAAGAAAACCGCGCGCATGTTGTTGTCGAGGCCTACGACTTCGTGCCCGAGACCCTCCAAGTAACTAACGGCTTCAGAACCTATGAGACCGCTGGAGCCGGTTACAAGGAGTTTCATTCTTTCTCACGGGGTGCTTATTGAGGCTACAAATGAGCCCTGAAAGTACCGAATCGGTTGTTCGTTCGATTTATCGAACGGCGAAGAACCTGCGTACAATTCTACCCTCGCCCTGTATGTCCGAACCCGCCAGCGCCGCGTTCCGTCTCTTCTAGCGACTCTACACGTTCAAACTGGATGGGCACATAACGACCCACAACAAGCTGGGCAATGCGCTCGCCGCGCGTAATAACAAACGGCTCAGAGCCGTGGTTGATGAGAATGACTTTGCACTCACCCCGATAGTCCGCATCGATGGTGCCGGGTGAATTGAGGACAGTTACGCCGTGCTTTGCCGCCAGCCCGCTGCGCGGCCGAACCTGTCCCTCTGTGCCTTTCGGGAGCGCGATCTGTAACCCTGTCGGCACCATGGCAAATGCTCCTGGATTAAGGGTCAATGGCTCTTCCTCAGGAACAGCAGCGCGAAGATCCAACCCGGCGCTGTCTTCTGTGGAATGCGCGGGAAGCTGGAGCCCTTCGCCATGTGGAAGAAGCTGAACTGGTACGGAGGTGATTTCGGTCATAGCTGAAATAAAAGGGGCGACCCGAATGTAATCGGGACGCCCCTGTGTAATGAGTTGAGATATACGTCTACTCGACGTCGCCCATCAGCTTCTTAACGAACGGGCTGGCAAGGAGTGCAATAACACCACCACCGCCAACAAGCATCGCTACGAATGTGAAGAGCTCCGCTGGAGGTAGGTCTTCGATCATTCCCGCCATGAGTCCGGCGAACAGATTGCCAAGCGCAGCTGCGACAAACCAAATGCCCATCATTTGGCTAACCCGGCTGCGCGGCGCCAGCTTCGTCATGGAGCTGAGTCCAACAGGACTGAGGCAAAGCTCACCGCACGTGTGCAGGAAGTAAGTCACAATCAGCCAGGATGGCGATAGTGGGTTATCCGGGCTCGCATTGGCGGCGCCCCACGATAGAACGAAGAAGCCCGCCGCTAGGCCAAGCAATCCAAGGCCGAACTTGACCGGAATGCTTGGGTTCTGCTTACGCTTCGCCAGCCAGATCCACATCGAACCAAAGAGCGGCGCGAATATGACTATGAAAAGTGGATTGATGAGCTGAAGCGTTGATGCAGGAACGACCGTACCAAACATATTTCGGTTTGTCAGGTCGCGCGCAAACAGGTTCAGCGAAGAACCAGCCTGTTCAAAACCACTCCAGAAAAGCGCTGCAAGAATGAACAACCAAAAGATCACTCCAAGCCGTTTCTTCTCTAGGGATGTGTGCCCGCCTGCAAGAATGATATAGCCGAAATAGAGCATCGTGATTAGCACAACAACAACCCCTAAGCTGCCTGCAAGCTGCTCCAGCGAGAGGCCGATTGTGCCGTTTGACATGAGGAAGCCGAACAGTATCACGACCGCTGCGAAACCAGCCGCTACGCCATAGAACTTCTTCTCCCTCGCTCTGACGGCTTCCATCGGTTCATCTGTCACTAGCTCTCCAGCACCTTCAAGGTGTCGAACACCAACCTTGTATTGAATCAAGCCGAGGAGCATCCCAATTCCCGCGAGCGAAAAGCCCATATGCCAGTTGTATCCTTCGCCAACGATACCGCAGAGCAATGGCCCAAGGATCGCGCCGATGTTGATCCCCATGTAGAAGATCGAAAAACCAGCATCGCGACGAGCACCGCCTTCTGGGTAGAGATCGCCAACGATAGCTGACACATTTGGCTTCAGAAGGCCCGTTCCGAGCACGACAAGAATTAGACCTAGGAAGAAAGTCGGTTTGTCAGGAAGTCCAACCAAAGGTGCCGCCATGGTAAAGTGGCCTGCTGCAATGATGCAACCACCTACAAAGACGGACTTTCTGCCACCCCAAAGGTTATCGGCAACCCAACCACCCGGCAGCGAAAGCACATACACAAAGAACGTGTAGAGACCGTATATGGCCGTTGCCTGCCCATCTGCAAACCCAAATCCCGGGTTGTCGATGGCTAGAGGCGCGGTCATGAAAAGCACCAAGAGCGCTCGCATACCGTAGTACGAGAAACGCTCCCACATCTCCGTGAAGAAAAGCGTCGAGAGCCCACGCGGATGGCCAAACCATTCGGTGCCTCCACTGGGCACTGTCATGCCCGAGCCTTGTCCAGAATCCGTTTCCATAAACTTGAGGTGGTGGTTAGTGGGAGTGACGACCATGCCACAAACAGCTTATGGTTACATAGCTGCAAGCCGAAGTCGGGCGAAGATAAGGGATAAAGTCGTATTCACTGCGTACCACCATGCTGTCCACATAGGGGTTAGCCGTCGAACATGCTAAAAACGTAACACACCTACTCTTTTCCGAGAAGGCTATTTGCTGTCCCGTGAGGTTTTCGATGCTCGTGCTGTGTATCCGCTAGCGAGGCTTCTAATCGCTCAGCTCTCCCACCCGACCAGAATTGGGCACGCCACGACGCCTCGACCAGCCTTTTGACCCGGCGACGAAAGCGGGCGTCGCGTGAGGCCTCCCAGTCATGATGCAAATGTGATTGATGATTCTTGAGCATCCTAACAAGCTCATCTAGGCCATCACCGTTCAATGCAGATGTCTTGGAAACAGGAACCTCCCAACCATTCGCCGAGGCGACCCGAAGATGCAACATCTGTCGAAGTGCCTTGACCATAAGCCCGGCTTCGGGGTGATCCGCTTTGTTAACAGCGAACACATGCGCAATTTCCATAAGGCCGGCTTTCATCGCCTGCACAGCGTCCCCAGATTCAGGGACAAGGACTACGATCACAGTATCTGCTGTCTCTGCGACATCGAGTTCACCCTGTCCGACCCCCACAGTCTCAATCAGGATGATGTCAAAGCCTGCTGCATCCAGGACATCACAAGCGGCCTCGGTAGCTTCCGACAACCCGCCAAGAGCACCTCGTGCCGCCAGGGACCTGATGAATACGCCCGCGTCTCTCGTTCGCTCATCCATTCGAACACGATCGCCAAGCAACGCGCCTCCTGTAAATGGGCTGGAGGGGTCCACGGCTACGACAGCAACCGTTTTGCCTTCTTCACTAAACTGCCCAATCAGACGATCTGTGAGTGTTGATTTTCCTGCGCCTGGTGGCCCTGTGATGCCAATTCTCCACGCATTGCCCGTGTGCGGATAGAGCGCATCCACTAGTTCCGATGCTGACTCGCCGCCACTCTCAACAGCGGTGATGGCTTTCGCGATGGCGCGTCGATCGCCTGCAAGGACGGCTTTCGTGAGCGCGGGGGAGATTGGTTTTATGGGAGACTGAGATTGTGTGATAAGGGAAACTAGCAAGTCTGGGCTTCGCAGTGGATTTTTGCTCGCAAGCCCATGAGCTTGATCTCGATTTGCCTCGCGCGGACTCCGTGGCGACCCCGCCGCGACGCTGGCGCGTCGCCCTTTCGCCCATTCTCCCTCTCCCTGTCGCGTTAACTCATCTAATTTCATTACACACACTTTGTTTGCAGAAGAATGTCAGAGTCCACGAATCGTCTCGCACTAACAGCCGACCAGCAGCACGGGCATCGCACCCACACGTGCGGGGAGCTACGACCAGATCACATCGACTCAGATGTGACGCTGAAAGGCTGGGTGGACACCCAACGGAATCTCGGCGGACTTGTCTTTATTGACCTTCGCGACCGATACGGCCTGACACAGGTTGTGTTTGCAGAGGAAGTCAGCGCTGAGTCGTACGCCATCGCTGAGAAGCTGCGCGGCGAAGACGTAATCTCAATCACAGGTAAGGTTCGCGAGCGGGAAAACAAAAACCATGAGCTTCCGACCGGACTAATCGAGGTCTATGTAACGGACATCGAAGTGCTCAACACGGCCGAACCCCTGCCGTTTATGGTTAGCTCGCACGAGGAACGCCAACAGAATACGGGTGATGATTTACGCCTGAAGTACCGCTACCTCGACCTTCGCAGGCCAGCGCTCCAGCAAAACATGTTGCTGCGCCACAAGCTCTACCAGTCCACACGGCGGTACATGGACACGCAGAATTTCGTGGAGGTGGAAACGCCGGTCCTGATGAAATCGACGCCGGAAGGCGCCAGGGACTACTTGGTGCCCTCTCGTGTTCATCCAGGGCAGTTTTATGCACTGCCCCAGAGTCCGCAGACGTACAAGCAGATTTTGATGATCGCGGGGCTCGACCGCTACTTCCAGATCGTTAAGTGTTTCCGCGATGAGGACCTCCGCGCCGACCGCCAGCCGGAGTTCACGCAGATCGACGTGGAGATGACGTTCGCGACGGAAGAACTCGTCTACGAAATGTGCGAGGGCTTGATTGTCGCTATCTGGAAAGACACGCGGGGCATCGACATTCCGACGCCGTTCCCTCGAATGCCGTACGATGAGGCTATTCGTCGATTCGGCTCCGACAAACCCGATCTGCGGTTTGGAATGGAACTCATGGATGTCTCACAGGCGCTCAGTGGCTCCGGATTCCGAGTATTTGACTCTACGTTTGAGAATGGCGGGGCGGTCGTAGCCATTCGTGTTGAGGGCCAGGGAGAACTGGGAAGAGGCAAGCTGGACAAACTGACGAAGGAGGTCGTCCAGAAGCGCATTGGTGCGCCGGGACTTTTCTACCTCAAACTGCCTGCGGACGGATCGGACTTCACGGCATCCGTAAAGGAAGAAGTACTACCGCGTTCGTTTGTTCAGAATGTGATCGACGCAACACATGCACAATCCGGTGACCTCGTACTCATGCTCGCTGGACCGCAGCCAAAAGTCTTCGAGCAATTGGGCACGTTGCGCCTCCACATGGCGAAAGACAATGGCCTGATCCCGCAAGGCAACGACGGTCCTTGGGAATTCCTCTGGGTAACCGAGTTCCCTCTCTTTGAGTACGATGAAGAAGACGGTCGCTTCTATGCGATGCACCATCCGTTTACCTCGCCCAAGCCAGAAGACATTCCACTCCTCGAAAACGATCCCGGAGCAGCCCGGGCACGCGCTTACGACCTCGTCCTAAACGGAACGGAGATGGGCGGCGGCTCTATCCGTATCCACCAGCGCGACGTGCAGAGCCAGATGTTCCGGCACCTGGGCATTGAGGAAGAAGAGGCAGAAGAACGCTTTGGCTTCCTTTTGAATGCCTTTCGCTACGGCGCACCACCACACGGCGGCATCGCGCTCGGCCTCGATCGGCTCGTGATGCTCCTCACAGGCGCGTCCTCACTCCGCGATGTCATCGCCTTCCCAAAAACACAGGCAGCAACTGAGCCTATGTCCAACACGCCAGATGTCGTAGACGAGGAGCAGCTACGTGATCTGCACATTCGGACGGTGATGCCGAAAGGCGACGCCGAGTAAGCCAGGATTAGATATCCACCTGTGGCGGCGTCCACTTGAGGACCGTTAGTGTGCCCTCGAGGTTGCTGGCAAAAACATAGCCACCAACCGTTGGGGGGATCGTGCCCCAGTTTCCGAAGAACGAAGCCTCGTCGCTTTCCGGATACGTGTCGTATTGGGCCACTTCGACAGGGTTGGATAGATCCTGAATGTCGACGACGTGAACGCCGGAGCTATAGTGAGAGATAAACGCGTACTGTCCCTGGATATGCACGTTGTGGGCAAGGCGGCTTTCCCCAAGCCATTCGCCAACGAGTTCGGGATTCTGAACGTCCGAGACATCCCAGACCTTGACCGTCTTGTCTGCGTTTTCTTCCGTGGTCATCACGTGGCTACCATCGTCCGTCGGCCAGATGTTGTGGACGTACCCGGCATCGGGGACTGCAATCCTATTCAGCAATGACGGGTTGGATTTGTCGGACATATCCCACACGGAAAATGTACCGGCTCGGCCTTCTGCGACATAAAGCACGTCGTTCCGCGCAAAAATGTCATGCGAGTCTTCAACGGTGACCGCCGCTACCTCAGATGGCGCCAACGGGTCACTGAGGTTAAGACAGACGATCTCGGTCCCGTCTGAGTTCATTACGTACGCATGGCCGGTGCTCGTATCAATGGACAGGTTATGGCTGGAGACGAGCCGGTCGTCTGTGCCTCGGACTACGCCGATCTGCTCTGCATGTAACGGGAGCCCTCTAAGGTCTATGATCTGCAGCCCCTCGTTTTCGCCACGCGCTTCCGTCGTCACGTAAGCGAACGAGCCGTACGTTTTGATGTCTCGCCAGTAAAACGGGGCATCCTCGGAAGCGCTAGCTACCCTCGCAACGATTTCGAGCGAGGGTATGGCTACGATGGCGATGCCCGTGGCCTCGCCCATGAGCGCGTATTCCCTGCCGTCCGGTCCGGTATAAGCCCAGACATCAGATCCTCCTACAATCCCCGTGATTGCCAGACCGTCAATATCCGGCCGTTCTTCAACGCCAGGACGCGGGACCGTTCTGAGTTCGACAGTGCCGATCAGATCGAGTGTCTGGGCTTGCACGCCAATACAAAAGAACAACGTGCAAATGAGGAAGAAGTTGATGGAGCGCATGATTGGGGAAGATTAGGTGGGATTGAACATCACGTATCCTCGGCGTTAAACCTTAGAACAGTCAGCTGACCGTGAATGTCGCTACCATACACATAGCCACCGGGCGATGGAACCGTTGCGCCCCATGTCCCACGGAAGCCGGCATCGTCGTCCTCTGGCGTCGTGTCGTATTGAGCTACCTGTGTTGGGTGCGAAGGATCGCTAATATCCACTACGATGATGCCGCCCGTGTAGTGTGAAAGAAAGGCATAGCGGCCCTGAACGTGTACGTTGTGAGCGATGCGGTTTTCTCCAAGCCACTCACCGACAAGCTCAACGTTTTCGGGATCTGAGATGTCCCAAACTTTGACGGTTTTGTCCGTCGTTTCCTCCGTCGTGAGGAGGTAGTTGTCGTCGTCCGTTGGCCAAATGTTGTGGACGTAGCCACCATCTGGAATAGGAATGCGCTGCATCATAACCGGATTGGCTTTGTCCGCCACATCCCATACAGAAAACGTAGGGTTTCGCCCCTCCGCTACGTAAACAACGTCGCCGCGCGCATGGATGTCGTGTACGTCTGGCAAATCAAATGATCCGACGGTTCGAGGATTTTCCGGATCAGACGGGTCAACGATGATGATCCCATTATTCGCGGAATTGAGGATGTAGAGAAAACCCGTCTCCACGTCCACGTCAAGGTTGTGCGACGACACGACGCCCTCTGCATAAACAGAAACCAGCTCAACGCCATTCGGCAGCCCGCTCAAGTCAATTATTTGCAGACCTTCATTCGTACCGAGGTTTTCGGTTACTGTATACGCATAGTGTCCGCGCACAACGACATCGCGGTGATACCACACATCGTCTTCGCCGGGGCCTTCAACATGCCCTACGATTTCCATATCCGGGATACTGATAACAGCAAAGCCATCCAAAACGCCCATGATGGCGTACTCCGAACCATCGGGAGCCGTGTAAGCCCATACGTCTGAACCGCCGACACGCTGCGACTCGTCATCGCCAAAACCGGTGGTTGGAAACTGATGGGTTCCGATCAACTCAAGGTTTTGCGCCCCCACAATTGGGGCGAGCGAAAAAAGAACTGCAAATATGAGGGGAAGGCGCATGGCGGGATCAAAAAGTTCGAGGGAGCAACGTACAACATAAGGCGTTGATTGCACAAAGCGTCCGCCTTCCTTTTTCGCCGCCGCTCCACACGCGTTGGTTGACTAGCGGAATGCAAGCAGCCTAGCTTTAATGTTCTGAGCCCAAATCTTCGATGTAGGGCTTTTTTGACTCCGTAGCTCAGTTGGTAGAGCAACTGGCTTTTAACCAGTGGGCCGTAGGTTCGAGTCCTACCGGAGTCACCACAGTCTGAACTACCATTCAGGCAAACCGACCCCCGCGTGGGCCTGCGCAGCACCGCTATGCGGTGCGGTTCGAGTCCTACCGGAGTCACCGTTCTTGAACATTCTTCTTGCCCGGGTGGTGAAATTGGTAGACACGCCATCTTGAGGGGGTGGTGCGAGAAATCGCGTGCTGGTTCGATTCCAGTCCCGGGCACCCTAAGCCGTTCGATCAATTAGATCGGGCGGCTTCGTCGTTGGTGGCAGAGCGCAGGCGGTGCTTGGACGGACGAAGACGAAAAACAAGTAGGTCAATCGATCATGCACGATCTTTACTACCTTCCCATCCGTCATGTCCTCAAACAAGGAATATTGGCAAGTATGCGTAGCAGATTTTGTCACTTCATCGCGCCGCTGGTGGTTGGAACGGTCGCACTGCACGCGTCGCCTCTCTTGGCGCAGGCGAACGCGGACTCCGGCACCTTCTTCGTTTCCGCAAAGCTTGGCGTCAACACGTATAGCGGTGAACTTGATGGCGAGGGGACCAATTCCGAGGGAGCCCGCAGCAGACTGGGCTGGTTGCAGAGCGAGTATGGCCCGGGAATTGGCGTGGAGGGTGGCTACAGCATCTCCCCACAATGGAGCGTGGGCGCAGGCCTACTCGTGAGTTCCTATCCTGCTCTCGATCGAGCGGATATTACAAACCCACAAACCGGGCAGCAGGGACAGCTTAATGACGGCAGCATCGTTTCTCAATTGTATGGGCTCGGCCGCTTTACTCCGATTCGTCTTGGGAATTTTTCTCCCTATGCTCAAGCCGGTTTTGCACTGCTTTTTGGTCAGGGACGTGATCCCGCTAATGGACAATTGATCTTGGGGTATGGCCCCGTTGTGGGCCTTGGAGTTGAGCTCCCGGTGAGTAGCGAAAGCCGGGCCTTCGTGGAAATTGCTGGTTCTATGGTTGTTCCAGACGATGCCCTGGACAACTCGGATCCGAGCGCATACGCAGTTGGGTGGGCGGACAATGCAGATTATGACGCGACCATTCAATTTGCGGTTGGGTTGCGATATATATTCGGAAGGGATCGGGGGATTCCGGTTTCCGTCGAGGTTAGTTGTCCAGACTCGATTGCCGTCGGCCAAGCGGGGCAATTCGTTGCCAGGGCCAATCCGGAAGCGACCCAACCGGTCTTGTTCACCTGGTCATACGGAGACGGTACTGGCGGGCTAGGCTCCATAGACTCTCACACGTTCCAGACTCGAGGGAACTTCGAGGTCACGGTAGAGGCCAAGGGTGCGCTTAATCATGCGATGGCATCCTGTCTTGTTTTCGTCAGCGAACCATCGGAACCAATCGAACAGCCGGAACCAATTGAACCATTGGAACCACCGGCCATCGATCGGTGCGATGCAGCACCGCGCTTGGCCAACACTGGCCAAACCGTGCTCGTAACTGCTGACTTGCTCGAACTAAGGGCTGACTCTGTCGTCGTCGACTTCGGAGATTCCAGCAGGGAATTTCAGCTGCCAGCACAGCATTCGTATGACGAATCTGGCGAATACCTGGTTCTGGTTTCTGGCTACAACTCGGCAGGATCGACGACGTGCGTTGCTTCTGTAAGTGTTGCCGATAATCTCTGCGAGGAGTTCGAAGCATTGAACCCGGCGTACAGATTCAACTCTGTCTTCTTTGACAATGACTCGGCGGAAATTGGGCCAGAGGCAATCTCCCTCCTTCGGGAAAACCTGGAGTATTGGGGAAGCTGCCAAAATGTTTGCGTGGCTGTGAATGGATACACAGGTCTGGGAGAGCAGAACCCGAATGATCTATCAACGCGACGCGCTCTGGCCGTCGCTGAGTATTATGGAGACAGCGCTCGGGTACGTTTTCACGGTAGAGGAGGCTATGTGGAGGCACATCCTGGCATTGAGCGACCTGCTGATTTCGACCCCCGAGTCGTGGAATCAATTCCTCTCTCCTGCGACATGCTCTATTTGATGGACTAGCCGGCACATCGAAAAGCAAACTGCACGGCCCGGACGTACGACGGTGTGAGCGAATTGAAACGGCCAGTTGACTGCTCTTTGCCTTGGCAAAGCATTTGTAGGCGATGACACGTCTTGTCAGTGGCCCGATCTACATTGAAGAGATCCTCTTCCCAAAAGAATGAATAGGACGGTCCACCTTCAACGGCGAGGCAGAGGAGCGGCTGAAAACCCGGCCAATCGCTTTGACCGATTCAGCTCCGAAATTGATGCCGACGAGCTGGAGGACGAGGACTTGCGGAGTGTCAAAACGGAGCTCTTTCGCGATACGACGAGGAAAATCCTCTCGCAGAACAACAGCCCGGACATCCCTTTCCGCTACGGCCTGAACCCCTACCGTGGCTGCGAGCACGGCTGCGTCTATTGCTACGCACGGCCCACGCACGAGTATCTCGGCTTTTCTGCCGGGCTCGATTTCGAAAGCAAGATCGTTGTCAAATACGATGCGCCACGGCTGCTCTCCGAAGTATTCCAGAAACCCACCTGGAAGCCGCAAATGGTCTGCCTTTCCGGAAATACGGACTGCTACCAGCCGATTGAACGAAAACTGAAAATTACGCGCGCCTGCCTAGAGGTTTTTCTGAAGCATCGAAATCCCGTAGGCATCATCACCAAGAATGCACTGGTTACACGCGATATCGATTTGCTGAGCGAAATGGCGACCCTCAACATCATTCGTGTGGTCGTGTCTGTCACATCTCTGCGCGACGAGATCATTCAAGAAATGGAGCCGCGAACGTCGCGCCCGGCAGCACGACTGAAGGCTATCGAAAAACTGGCCGTAGCTGGCATTCCGGTCGGCGTGAACGTGGCCCCAATAATCCCTGGGCTCACGGACGAAGAGATACCAGAGATATTGAAAGCCGCCGCTGATCACGGAGCGCAAACGGCAGGCTACACGGTCGTTCGGTTTCCTGGAGTCGTAGAGCAGCTATTTCCGGCCTGGTTGGAACGAGCTTTCCCTAATCGGGCCAACAAAGTCCTTAGTCGAATCCGTGCGCTTCGAGGAGGAAAGCTAGGAGAGAACCGATTCCACAAGCGAATGCAAGTCGACGGCGAGTGGGGCAATGTTATCAAACAGGTCTTCAGTTCCTCCCGCGCGAAGTACGGACTTGACCACAAACACCCCGCGATCTCAACGCACCATTTTCGGCAGCTGTCCGGAGGGCAGATGGATCTGTTCTAGTTAGATCGTTCCAGATCTTTCAACCGCGCTCACATATCGAACCAAGCACGAACTTTGGTTGGTAGCGCGGGTCGATAGAAGGCATTTGTTAACTCGAAGAAGCGCACACAATCCGGCCACACATACACGAAATAACTCTTCGAGGTTTGACGAGAAATGGCTAGGAAGTTGATCCGTTCATTCAAAGGGACGGTTCTATCGGTGACCTCTTCTACAACGCGGCCACTAGAAGCGAGCCTCGAGAGTTCGCGATAATAAAGGGGTCGTGTGTCGGTCGCAATCCGAACTTCAGATAGCCATCAAGCTAATTCTCCGGTAGACGCAGGAGTCGCGAGGGCTGCTAATAATCACTCTCTTCCATAGCCACGGACGGAAGTTCAAGCGTAAACGTCGTACCGCCGCCATCCGCAGCCTGCACGTCCATGGTCCCGCCGTGGCCTGCTGTAACGATGTCGTACGAGAGCGAGAGACCCAGGCCCGTACCCTCACCCGTAGGCTTCGTCGTGAAGAATGGCTCGAAGACGCGTTCTCGAAGCTCCTCAGGGATTCCCGAACCGTTGTCTGTAATGCTGACGGTGACACCATCTGGGGTTCGATGCGTCACGACACGGACGCGGGGCTCGTAGCCGTCCCGATCCGCCTGACTTCGGGCACGAACGGCATCGAAAGCATTGTCCATGAGATTGAGGATGACACGGCCCATCTCTTCCGGCACAACCGATATCGACTCGAGCTCCTCATTCAGATCAAGGTCGATGGTGACATTGAAGCCCGTATGCCGCGCGCGCATTCCGTGGTAGGCAAGACCGACGTATTGGGTAACAAGCGCATTTAGATCCACGGCATGCCTGTCGCCGGGCGTACTTCGTGAATGCGCCAGCATGCTCCGCACGATTCCATCCGCTCGTTTTCCGTGTTCGGAAATCTTCTCTGTGTTTGTGCGCAAGTCGATGATCACGTCTTGCATCTCAGCCACTACTTCGCCAGTTGGCCGGGCCGGGTCTGCTTCAAGCTCTTCTAGAAGCTCGCCCATTAATTCTTGGGAGAGTTGCGAGAAGTTGTTCACAAAGTTCAGCGGGTTCTTGATCTCGTGGGCTATACCTGCTGTCAGTTGGCCAAGAGAGGCGAGTTTTTCTTTTTGAACAAGCTGGTCCTGCATCTGACGCGCCCGTTCTGCGGCCTGCTGAAGGGCCTCGGAGCGAACGGTCAGCCGCTCCTTCAATCGTCCTACTCTCCGCAACGATCGGTACTGCTCGTAGCGACTCACGTAGAGCGACGCACTCATACTCGTGCAGAGAAATGTGACGAGTCCAAGATATATTAGCCTTGACACAGGCACGCCTGGGCCCAACGAGTTGATCAGTGCCGTTGGTAGCGTTGCGTAATAGGCATATAGCCCAGCAATCGCTACACAGAGCAAACCCGTCTGCCACGGCTGAAACGGTACGGTGCCGACCGTGATAAGCATGATGAGCGTTAGCCATCCGGCCGAAAACGTGAAGTCACCGCGGGAGACATCCTCTAAAATCAGGGCTAGCGCCGCAACGATCAGGAACAAGCTCATCAGGATGCGCCCTGGCCGCACGCGCGGACGGACGCGCGCCAAAACAAGCGCAGCGATGCTCATGCAGCCAATCAGCACTTTATTCCAGAGCACAACATTGGCACCGGGGGAAAGAGCCGAGAACGTCCACACAAAGCGGCGGCCTACCGTCAGGTGTGCGATGAGATAGATGGAAACGCCCAACAGACCAAGTGTACCTGCTACACGGAGCCCTCTTCGCGTGAGAGCATCCATCGTTTCCCTGAACTCCGGATCCCGCTCGAGCGAAGCCGGCACCAAGTAGCGCACCCAGAAGAGGCGAAGTTTTCGGAGAAGGATCTTCACAGCACGAAGCTAGACAACAAAGACACGTCTACGGGCACAAAGCCAAATCCGATCCTGGCCCACCTTCCACGTGATGTCGTTTCGAAGATTCCTAAACGCCGGGCGAGAGTACCACCCCAGGCGACGCACAAGTACCGGATTTTGGCCTTCTCATTTGATTAGGTGAATGCTCAGGGCCGTTTTTGGAGGACCATTAGTGCACGGCACGGCAGTTGCGCGAGCGCTACGCGCTCCCAACAAATCAAGCACGATGCTCCGGATCTCTTTCAACCTACTTCTTGTCTTTGCTGCCATCCAGACGGTTCAGGCAAACCCGGTGGCGCCGTCTGCACTCATACCCGCAGAAGGCCCGTACAATTCCTTCGCTGTCCTATTTAACCCGGAGGCGGTGCCAGGCGTTGGCTCGGCAGCCGGAGCTGACTACCTACTTGTCGATGGGCGGAGACTCGGTGCTCTAGTCGTAGCAGAGACCCTTGCTGGCTATAATTCGGAGACAGCGACGGCCTCCTTTTCGGAAGGAACGATCGTGGCGCGGTCATCGCGAGTCATGGCTGGAAGCGCATTTGACGTGCTTTCTATCGTGCAGGAAGATGGCAACGAGGTTTTCGCCATCGGCTTCACGGCCTTTGAGGTTGCTGGACGCATGATGATTGATGGGGTCGCACCGCACACCCTCCCGACTGAGGGCAGCTCACTCCATGTCGTGGCCTGGGCAGAAACAGAAGAAGCTGCTGCGCTGCTCATTGGTTTGACGTTGGAGATCCTGTCCCAAGCCCAGCCTCTCGGGTTCTTGCAGGAAGCCCCACCAGCGCAAACTGCATCTGCTACTCTGAGCGTCTATCCAAACCCTTGTCTGTTGGCGTGCACAATGGCGGTTGAATTGACCAACCCAGGTCGAGCCAGTCTGGCCGTTTTTGATATGCTTGGTCGGCACGTTGCCGACATCACCGCGGCGGACTTCGAACCGGGCAATCACTCCTTCGCATTCGGGGCAAACCGTCTGCCTGCGGGCGTGTATCTGGCCAGACTCGTCGTAGATGGCCGGATTTCGTCAACGCGGATCACAGTGACACGCTAGGCGGCGGAACGACCGCGTTTGAGCATCTCGGTATGTTTAACCAATGCCTGAAGCAGGCTCTGGACTACGGAAACCGTGCGTTCGTCGGCAAAAGAACCGTCTTCGTTGAACGCTGTACTGGCACCGGAAATCATCACTTCTGGCTTATTAATCAAACTGGCGTCAAAAGAAACCAGGATCTGTCGGAGGTGATATTGCATGCGGGCTGTTCCGAGCCGACCGGTGCTCGCGCCCATGATCGCAGTCGGCTTGCTTGCCAGCGGCTTCGTGTCGACTCGAGAAAGCCAATCGAGCACGTTCTTCAGCACCCCGGGTACCGAGAAGTTGTACTCCGGCGAACAAATGAGAACAGCGTCGGCAGCTACAACCCGCTCACTTAACGCAACAACGTTTTCGGGAAATCCCTCAGCTTGAACATCTGCGTTGTAAAGCGGGATGTCGTGCAACGTGGCAATCTCTAATACCGAACCCTCAGGAACGAACACATTGCAGGCGCGAAGTGCCTGTGTATTGTACGAGCCAGAACGGAGGCTGCCTGAGATCCCGAGGATGCGCATGTTTCTAGTTGAATGACAGGATCAGTCGGCTGCAAACGCTTCTTCGCCGGACTGGACGACGGCCTCCACTTCATCGGGTTTTTTGGGGATGGACGGCCCAAGAACACGACAGCCATTTCCCGTGACTACGATATCATCTTCAATACGAATGCCTCCGAAATCACGCCATTTGTCGAACTCATTGTAGTTGATGAAGTCGGCGTGCTTGCCTTCTGATTTCCACATGTCGGCCAAAGCTCCTATCAGATAGATGCCCGGTTCAACCGTCATCACATTGCCCGGCTCAAGCCTTTTGGCATAGCGGAGGTAGGCCGTGCCGAACTGATCCGACCGTTGGAATTCGTCGTCGTAACCAACGCTGTCCTCTCCGAGCGCCTCCATATCATGGACATCCAGACCGATGGCGTGGCCAAGACCATGGGGCATAAACATCGCGTGAGCGCCTGCCGCAACAGCTTCCACTGGATCGCCTTTCATCAATCCAACTCCCTTCAGTCCCTCTGCGATAACACGACATGCAAGCATGTGGGCATCGCGAAAAGGTGCGCCCGGCTTGCATGCGTCGATGGCCTGCATCTGGGCATCAAGTACGATTTCGTACAACGTGCTTTGCCGATCCGAATATCGTCCACCGACGGGACTCACACGGGTAACGTCTCCGGCATAACGGCTTCCGGGAGCGTGCGCGCCTCCATCCGTCAACATCAAATCACCTTGCTGAAAGACGTAGTCTGTTGCGTGATTGTGGAGGACTTCACCGCGCCGAGTAAGAATGATGGGGAAGCTCGGATAGCCGCCTGCCGCGTGTGCAACCCCTTCCATCGCCGCCGCAACCATTTGTTCGGAACGACCCGGATGAGCCATTCGCATAGCGAGCACGTGCATTTCAGCGGTGAGAGCAACGGCTTTGTCGAGTTCCGCTATTTCCTCTGCCGATTTAACCAGTCGCTGAGCAATCACGGCGTCGATTAGTTCCTCTGACGCTTCGATTGCTTTCGGACTCACGCCAAGCAATTCGGAGACCTTCAGCTTCTGCTCGCCTCGATACGGGGGCAGTACATGCACCGTACGCCCTTCAACCTTTGCTTGTCGAATCGTCCCAGCGAGTGCGTCGGGCGGTGCAGTCGTCGAGACGCCGATGGAAGCAGCACGATCGACCAGCGCGGGCAGCGGCCCTTCCCACACCACATCGTCCATGGTCGGATCATGGCCGTAGAGGATGGATTTGCCGGAATCCGCATCAATCGTGATAGCGAGTCCGGGCGCGTCGAGACCACCGTAGTACAGGAACGACCCATCCTGCCGGAAGCGATAGTAGTTCGCGGCGTAATTCATCGGCGCCTGGTCATTCCCGAGGAGAACAATCAGTCCGGAGGACACGGAATCAGCTAAGACGCGGCGACGTGCAGCGTAGGTCTCTGGAGAAAACATCAATTGGAGGATTCTGAGGTGATCTCATGATACCGAAAGCAATCCATTGTGTGATCGTTCACCATCCCCACGGCTTGCATGAAGGCATAGCATGTCGTCGGGCCCATGAAACGAAAACCATGCTGCTTGAGCACCTTGCTCATCGTTTTTGATAGGTCCGTAGATGACGCGACTTCGGATACGGTCTTCCATTGGTT
>JAHEJB010000129.1:0-5248 GCA_024639085.1 Rubricoccaceae bacterium
GGTGTCCGCTATGGTTGTCGTGTTCCATGTCTGTCTCTAATTGCGTGGCAATCCGTAGAATTAGTGCACGTGATCGTGGCCGTCGTCTGCGAGAGGCCGGGCCGAGGTCGTGTCGGGCTGGGCGGTGAGGGCCGTGTAGTCGTCTGGGGTCATATTCGGAAGTTGTTCCACGAAGGCAACCAGCTCCCACAGCTCTTCGTCACTGTGCGTAGGGCCAAAGGCAGGCATTCCGGCCATCTTGATCCCGTTTTGGACGATCCAGAACTCTTCACCTGAGGTCCACCGCGGAGCGGTCTCGCTCAGAAGCGGCGGCGTGGGCGTCATGCCTTCCCCTGTCACGCTGCGCTCGAATCCGGGGCCGCCATGGCAAGTCTGGCACATTTGTGCGTAGGCCATTGCACCCCGCGCTACTGCGCCGGAGTCGGCAAGAGATGTAGGGACTTCGATCTCGCCCGCACGAGACTGGATCGAACGTCGCGACAGAGTGCTGAGATACCACTCCTCCAGCCCCGTATGTCCTTCAGTGGCAGCTACGTTGTAGAAACCGGTGTAGGGGAATACGAGCCCGAGAAGACCGAGAACGGCGAACGTTGCAAGGATCGAGAGTCCGTACTTCATGACAAAGGAGGGGACGGCTTGCTTCGCTCGCGGGCGTCGATTTAGGAAGGTTTGAGATAGCGAATGCAATTCTGTAGCCGTCGGTTCGCCTGAACCGGCCATGGTCTTCCATTAGTGCGGCTATACCGCTCCGGGAGACCTACCAAAACGCACTGCGCCAGGAGTACGTCACGGTCATTCTGCAGTGATGCCAATGCTGGCATGTAGTTTCGCATCGCTTGGTTCTCGGCCTTGTACCATGGTGATGGGAATTGAAACCGAATGCCGTCGCCGCCTACCTCATAGATCGGGTTTACGTCGAGGAGACCGGCGGCGTGTGGCCACGCATCGAAAGCATCGTGATCGCGGAAGAGTGTGTCATCCTTCGCAGCGAGGAAGTAGAGCCATCGACTGGCATCGAGATCCTCAGTTGCTGACGAGGTTCGAAGGTCGGGGCCAAGATGGTCGAAGTAACGCGAAAGCATGTCTTCCTCTGAGAGGGCTCGCCACTTCCAAATATTCAGGAGATCCGTGTACTCTTTTGGGGTCAATTCTTCGGAGTCGGGCGAACCGACAAGTCGATTACCGGCGCAGGCAATTAGGAACGGGCCGTCGACCACACACCTATCCAAATTGCCAAGGACGGCTTGCTTGTTCTTGAAGTACTGAAAAGCATCGGCGCACAGGGCGGCCGAAAAAACATTGTCCTGGAAAGGCAACGTGCTGGCGGCGTCGGCACATACAAAGGCGCCTTGGGGAGCCACGTAGTGCCGTGCTACCCACATCTGGTGAAAGTTTTGGTCGAGCCCGACGGCCGCCTGCCCGTTTGCAGTAACGGTATGAAGGAAGTGGCCGTACCCGCAGGCGAGGTCCAGTAGGGGTGCTTCCGATTGAGGTAGCACGGCGAGCAACGCGAGCGTGGCCAGGTGGCGGGGCTGCCCGAAGCGGAAGAAGAAATAGTTGAATGGGTCGAAGGGCGCTGGCGCGTGCCAATAGAATGCCGCCAGCCAGTCCTCGGCGGTCAGTTGATCTCGGTGTTGAAGCATCCGGCGCACCCGCCGCCGACGGTACCCGAGGCCGAGCCGGTGATGTAGTCCACCCAGGCTCAGTCGCCGCAACGCACCAATGCGGTTTAACGGCCATGGGCAGACTGGGAACGCTAGAAGGTCTACAAGCCCATCAATCGCACGTCCTTCACCAATACGTTTCGCCAGATCATTCGGGAACGGGCCACCCGCAATTGCTCGGTCGTCTGCAATCGAGCGATGGAGGAGGCGCTTCTGTGTGAGGATCGGGACGCCGTCAAGAACGGGATAGACGAAGCACGAGCATCGCAGGAGGCCGCAGCCTCCCACCTCCGATTCAGCCTGAGGAACTGACTCGAAGTCCAGGCTACCCCCACATTCGGGGCATTGTAGAATCTTGCTGAGCTCAGATATGGTCATGGTGTCAGCGAGAGCGGGACGACCAGTGGACGGCGGAGACACGCCAGCCATCGAGCGTTCGTTGTAGTACGAGAAGCTCAGCGCTATTCAAGTCGAGGTCACGTTCTCCGATTTGTCCGTGCATGCGTGTTTGGGAGGAAACCCAGGCCACGTCACCATGAATGCTGACGATGCGATCAATCGGTTCGCGAGCCATCGCGGCCAGAAACTCACTGTCCGCTCCGAAATGATGGCCGAAGTACTCTTTGCGCGTTTCAATTCCGCCGCTTTCCAGAATCAGCGCATTCTCTGCGAAGATACCTTCCATCGCCGCTTGGTCGCCCGCGATGATGGCTTCTGTGAACTGATCGGCAGCGGACAAGACTTGCGCCTCGTCGTCGGCGTGGTGTGCCGCATGGGCAATGTCCTGAGCGAAGGCAGGGGTTGCTATGAGCAACACAAGCAGTGAGAGCGGTCGCATGGGTTTTGGGGTTAGAGGGAAAGAAATGCTGGGTGAGGGTATCAGGACTGGACCACGAGCCGCCCTTCCTGCATGTCCATCCCACAAACAAATGCGAACTGGCCACTTTCCGTGGGCGTGAACTCGACGACGACGGCTTCGTCCAGCAGAAGATCGACGGGACCAATTCCAAACGCCGGAATTTTGACTTCGGTAGCGCAAGTCTGCTCAGTCGTCCGTGTGAAAACGAGACGAGCTGGGACATCCGCTTCGAGCGAAAGAGATATGGGCGCGAATCCAAGCTCTCCTGCTTCGATTTCAACGACCTGGATTCCATCTTCCATACGTGGCTCGAGCGGTTCAGCTGGTGCAAGGTCGGAGGCGGTCGATTCGTGGTCAGGCAGCGGCATGCCGCTAGTCTCATCCGATGAATCCGCGTTGCAAGCCGCGAGCGCGAATAGTAGGGCGAGTAGAATGGAAATGTGTTTCATGGCGTTTTTTATGGTTTAGGTGCGCTTGTGATTGCTGGTGTTGCGTCCTCGATTCCTTAGTCCGGAGAGTCGTTCTGATCGAGCTGGTGCCTCAATGTCCATCGGTGCACAACGGCGTAAAGTGCCGGCACAACGATGAGGGTCAGGATGGCTGCCGTAAAGAGGCCGCCGACCATTGGCGCTGCGATTCGCTGCATGACCTCGCTTCCTGTTCCACTGCCAATCATCACCGGCATGAGCCCGATGATCGTCGTAAAGACGGTCATGAGAAGTGGGCGGACGCGGAAGACAGCCCCTTCCTCCAGCGCCGCGTTGAGCTGGGTTTTCGATGTGAGCCGTCCTTCTCGTTGATAGCGCCGGACAGCTTCGTTCAGGTAGACGTGCATGACAATGGCGGTCTCAGCCGCCAGTCCTGTCACGGCAATTATGCCTACGCCTACGGCAATCGAAAAATTGAAACCAAGGACGAATAGGAGCCAGACTGCTCCAATCAGCGCAAATGGAAGGGGGATCATCAGAAGAAAAGCATCCCGTACGCTCCGGAAATGGACGAGGAGTAGAAGGAAGATGATGGCCAGTGTGATGGGCACGAGAATGGACAGGCGGCGGTTCGCGCGTTCCATGTACTCGTACTGTCCCGACCATTTGAGGGAGAACCCGGGAGGTAAACTGACCTGTTCTTCAACCACCTCACGCGCGCGTTGGACGTACGAACCCACATCGGATCCTTCTTCGAGGTCCACGAACACCCACGCGTTTGGTCGGGCATTCTCGCTCTTGATCATCGGCGGCCCCTGTACGAATCGGAACGTGGCCAATTGCCCCAGCGGAACCTGAGCGCCGGATGGCGTCGGTACCAACACCTGGCGGAGCGACGGTAGATCGTCGCGCAGTTCCTGCGGGTATCGCACGTTAATCGAGTAGCGTTCCAATCCCTCAACAGTCGTCGTCGCATTAACACCCCCGACTGCTGCCTGAAGGACATCTTGTACATCACCGGACGTGAGCCCGTACCGCGCAGACGCATAGCGATCTATCTCCACGTCAAGGAAATTTCCTCCCATGACGCGCTCTGCGTAGGCGCTTCGTGTGCCGGGCAGATCGCTTACGGCGGCTTCCACCTGTCGGCCGAGCCGCTCGAGGATTTCCAGATCCGGTCCCGCGATCTTCACGCCGACGGGAGTCTTGATCCCTGTCGCCAGCATGTCAATTCGGGTTTTGATGGGCATCGTCCATGCGTTCGTCAGGCCGGGGAAGTCAATCGCCCGATTCAGTTCACCGATGAGATCCTGCCGTGTCAGCCCGCTGCGCCATTCGTCCTCAGGTTTGAGGATGACGATGGTCTCGATCATAGAGAGTGGCGCCGGGTCGGTAGCCGTTTCGGCACGGCCGATCTTCCCGAAAACGCGTTCGACTTCTGGGAAGGAAGCAATGATGCGATCTGTTCGCTGGAGGATCTCCTTTGCCTCCTGCGGCGAGACGCCGGGCAGCGTCGTCGGCATATAGAGCAGGTCGCCCTCCCAGAGTGGCGGCATGAACTCGCTCCCGATTTGGGGGAACGGAATGACCGTCTGCCCGAAGATCATCCGCTGCACCGGCAGAGCCGTCGCCAGAAGAAGGAAAAACGCGAAGAACAGGACGATGACGGAGTGCCGGAGCGCTTGTTTGATCAACGGCCGGTAAACCCAGATGAAGAAGCGAGCGACTGGATTTTCGGACTCACTCCGAATGCGGCCCTTCACAAACGTCACCATGAGTGCCGGTACAAGGGTTACGGCGAGTAGGCTGGACGCGGCCATCGCGAACGTCTTGGTGAAGGCCAACGGGCGAAACAACCGTCCTTCCACCTGCTCCAGCGAAAACACGGGCAGGAAACTCACCGTTATGATGAGGAGGGAAAAGAACAGGCTGGGCCCTACTTCTTTTGCGGCCGCAATGACGGCATGGATGCGCTCGCCGTCTGTGACTGCTTCTCCGTCACCTTTGGATGCACTCAGCCGTTCGATGTGCTTGTGCGCGTTCTCGACCATCACTAAACTCGCGTCCACCATGACCCCAATGGCAATGGCGATGCCCCCAAGGCTCATGATGTTGGCGTTCATGCCGAGCAGGTACATCACGCCCAGGCTGATGAGAATTCCAACGGGCACGGTAACGAGCGCCACAAAGGAGCTTCGCAAGTGGAGCAGGAAGACGAGCACAATGAGGGCCACGACAAGCAGTTCCTCCCAGATCTTGGTCGTGAGCGTATCGATGGCCCGCCCGATGAGCGCGCT
>JAHEJB010000129.1:5348-7000 GCA_024639085.1 Rubricoccaceae bacterium
AGGTAGCCTCGTCCGCGCACGATGTACTCGCGTTCGCCGAGTTCTAGGAGCCGCCCACCCACATCCCGGTTTGAGCGTTGGAGGGCCATTTTTACGTGACCAAGCGGGATATTGTACGCGGCCAGCCTCTGCGGATCTACGACGACCTGGTACTGCTTCTGGAATCCACCGACGGTCGCCACCTCAGCCACGCCGTCAACAGCCTGCAGTTCGTACTTAAGATAGAAGTCCTGGATACTCCGTAGTTGGGCGAGGTCGTGCGATCTAGTCGTGTCGCGCAGGCTGTATTGATATATCCAGCCGACGCCCGTTGCGTCCGGGCCGAGGGCTGGACTGGCGTTCTCCGGCAGGCGATCCTGAATCTGGCTGAGGTACTCGAGAACGCGGCTGCGCGCCCAATACATATCTGTCCCGTCCTCGAAGATCACATACACGAAACTCGTCCCGAACATAGAATAGCCGCGGACCGTCTTGGCGAACGGAACGGATAGCAGCGCCGATGTCAGTGGATAGGTCACCTGCTCCTCGACAATCTGCGGACCTTGTCCGGGGTACTCCGTCCGAACAATCACTTGTACGTCGGAAAGGTCCGGTATGGCATCAACAGGCGTGTTGAGCGTCGCCCACGCACCAAGGCCAGCGACGAGCAGCGTGACAATCCCGACAAGTAGCCGGTTGCGGGCGCTCCATTCAATAAGGCGTTCGAGCATGGTCAGTCCGTGGTGTAGCCTCGGAGGCGGTCGTAAAGAGCCACCTGCTCGGTCGTGAGTGCGGAGCGCGTGACGATGTGCGCGCGCAAGTGGACTGCCCGGAGCCGGCCCTTTGCTTCGGCGGCATGCATCGTCATTCGGTCGACTTCATCTGGCGTAGCCCTGGCGTCGGCGAAAAGCGCATCCAGGTGTTCCTCCATCGCGACAACCTGAGCACCGAGAGCCTGCGCCTGTGCCTGCATCGCGCCCCGAATCTGCTCTACAGCCCCACGCTGCATGTCCGACAGATTGAGTTCTTCAGAGAGTTCCAGAACGTGAAGTGGGCCGGGGTAGCCGTTGAGTTCGGCGGCACGCGCGAACCCCATCCCACGGCCTTGAAGCAGACCAGCGACATCGTCGGGCGAGAGGGCTTTGATGGTCCAGGACGTGTCGGCGGCGTAGGGTGAGTGGGCATCATGGCCAACGTGCTCCTGTGCGGATGCGGAGGAGACCATAATGGACAAAACGACGATTAGAAAGAGAACACGCATGGGTTTGGGAGTTAATGGTTCATTTGGCTGTGATCTACCTCCTGCAAACCATCACGACCGATTACAGGTGTATCAGCCGGGCTCATTGAGCCGATGGCGGCTGCCAGGCGTGCCTCGGAGTCGATGAGGAACTGGGCGCTGGTAACGACTTGCTCATCGCCGGTGAGGCCGTCCAGTATCTGGGAATAACCGCCGCCCTCTTCGCCGACTGTCACCGCTTGGGGGCGGAACCGTCCCTCGCCGAGTGCTACGATCACCGTTGCCTCGTCGCCGGTGCGGATTACGGCCTCGCTAGGTACCGAGAGTTGTGGGCCGGAAAGCGCCCCATAGAGGTTGACGGTCGCATACATGCCAGGTTTGATTCTACCGCCAGGGTTAGAAACCGAGACCCGAGCAGTGCCGGTTCGAAGTA
>JAHEJB010000029.1 GCA_024639085.1 Rubricoccaceae bacterium
CGCCAGAAGCGCCGGAAAAACTCCGCGCCGAAAAAGAAGAGAGCGCCAGCCTGGTCAAAAAAGTGGTATGCGACACCCTGAGAAGCCCGCAAACGCTCCATCGTGCGTTCTGTGAACGACTTCTCCTGCAGGATCTTCCCCTCCTGCCTTACCCGACGTGCGCCACGAAGCCGCTTCGACAGTGAGTCTTGTGGGATTTCGGTTTCGGATTCCGGGAGGTTGGGCTCCATGCGCGAAAGGTACGCTCAGGATGCTATGGCCGGGACTCTGGCTAGTACGCGTACTCGTAGATGAGGCCGCCGCCAACGCCATTCTGGTACTCCAGTTGGAGAAGTAGCCACTGTAACAGCGCGTACTCCAACGTTATTTCGGGATTGTTCTCGCCCTGCAGGTTGCTTCCGCTTGTATTGACGGGTAGGCCGAAGGAAACGAATGCTTTGTTCGTGAGGTACTTGCCGAGGCGGATAACGAGCCCGTCGGGCGTCTGGTCGATCTGCACGACGTCGAGGCTGAAGCCGATACTCTCTCCAAGGCTGCTACCGAATCCCTCGACGATGCCTGATAATTGCCCGAGGAAGAACCCTTCACCTACGCCCGCAAGCGCTCCGCCTCCAATCACACTCTCTGCAAGGCGACCTGTAACAATCAGAGAGACAATGTCCGCGTTGTCGAGCTGCGGGTTGGAGGTAAGCGTAATTGTCAGGTCGTCGCCGAGGCGGCCATTCACCAGCAAGTTGATTTCTACGGCCGTCGTTCCAACTTCGGGGTCTGTTCGAATGTCCAGCTTGGCTTCCAGATCGACGAGCGTTTCTTCCATCGGACCGTTGAACACGAGGGTGCCCCGTTCAATATCAAACCGTCGACTGAGGCTTTCGACCCAACCACGCGTCACATCCACAGTGCCGAACATGTTTGTCTTGTCGGCTTGTGGTGGCTTTATGGCCTGAATATCGCCCGTGAACTCGGCAGCGAAAGGCAGAAGGCCGGACGGCGAACGAAGCCATACGCCACGACCAATTTCGACATCCACGTCGAGGTCCAACAATTTGTAGAATCGAGAGACGGAAGTATCCCGCGCCGTAATTCGCCGTCCGAAGCGGCTTTCGACGATCCTCAGATCCGCAGCCGAAAGCCGGACGTCCTCTAACTCACGTGTGATCAGTTCATCGGTCATGTTGATGTTGCCAGCCGAAAGCACTGTTGAACCCCGCAGGACAGGCGCGGTTAACGTTCCTGTTAGTCGGAGCGAGTCTGGGCCACGGTCAATAACGAGACGGTCGTAGGTCGGCGTTTCCATCGCCAACAACTGGTTTGGCGAAAGGCGGAGATCGAGTTCACCGAGCGATAGTTTCTGCAGAGTAACTGTCCCTTCGGCTGTCACGCGTTCCGTACCATCGTCATCTGTCAGCACGGCACGTTGAACGATAACCTGGTTTCCAATAAAGCGGAGAGAACCCGAAAGTGTCTCAAAGACGCGTCCTGTGAATCCTAGACCTAGCCGACCGTCTTCGAGACGAGCTCGCCCCTTCAGCTGTGGATTCGCTTGCGTTCCATCCACCGTAAGGTCGGCGTTGAGGATGCCTGTAACTTCCGTGTAGGTCCGCGGATTCAGGAAAGGCTCGATCCATCCAACCTGGAACGAATCTGCACGAATTGCGAGACTTACCTCGTTGAGGTCTTCCGCCTCGGTGATGGACGAGACGCCGTCATCGCCCACATCCGATAACGAAAAGCGAAGGGGCAAATGCCCACGCGCGGTAAGGGCTTTACCGGTGATGTGGTCGAGCCGGGCGTCAAGGTCGAGACGTTCACTGGCATAGTCAAGATTTACGTCAATGGAGCCGACTTGCTGGCCGTCCGCTGTGAAGTCATACAGAGACGCCATGCCGGAGATTTCCGGATTTCGCGCAGAACCTGTCATCAAGAGTGTGGTCGTGAGGCGACCGCCCAGCCCGCCGAATCCGAACAGATCAGCGACGGTTTCTGCTTCAAAATCCTCCAAACTAAAGATGAATGCCTGCTCGCCTTCTGGATCGATCAGCCCATCCGCGGCGATTTGTTGAGTACCATCCTCGGCTCGGAGGAGCAGGTTTTCGAACCGATATCCAGCGCCAAGGGAGATTCTAGCAGGCTGCGCCAACGACCAAATATCGCCGTCCAGATCTAGATTGAGCTGTTCGATCTGAGCCACTTGTTGCTCCTGGCCAATTTCGAACGCGGATACGAAATCAAAAGAGCGTTTGCGATCCACTCGAACTGCGCCTTCAGCGGCGATTTCGACGCCATCGTATGTCATCTCGACACGCCCTCGCTCTACGAGCAGCGCGGGCTGTGAGAGGAATTTGAAGTCGAGCGTATTTCGCAGATTGAGCTCGCCTGTAGTTGTATTGAGCGTGCCCGAAAGGTGACTGTTTACTGCGCTCAGCGCCGTAGATCCGTATGCAAAACGATGCGCAATGAGCCTAGCGTCGAGGCAAAGAGGGGCACCCGGTTCGCCTGTGAATACAAGGTTCAACTCACCCTCTCCCAGTGTTAGCGGCCGAGCGGTGTAGGCGTTGAGTGGCGACAAATCGTATAGTGTCGCGTCAATCGTAAGGTCGGAAATCTCGGCTCCGGCGCGATCCGTCAGTGTGATGTAGCCGCCCCCGGTTGCGTCGGCGAGATCCGAGCGAAGAAGCAGCGTATCGAGAACAAGCCGCCCTTGGTTGAGATCGAACTGCGCCTGCAGCGTATCCAGCGTTGCCGATCCGAGTTTGGATCGACTAGCATCGATGGAGCCGCGAAGAGCCATCGTTTCGAATACAATGCCCTGTCCTTCGAGGTCGAACTTCAGGGTGAGCGGAGCGCCTTGTTCGGCGTCAAGTCCAGCGAACGCCACCACATCAAGATTTGTCATACTACCGTTCGTGATGTATGTCGGCGTTTCGTCGAACGGTCGCCCCTTAATGTGGAAGTCGAGGCCGCTATCGAGGCCCTGCCCATTGACCATAACGAGCTCGGCATTGGCGTCGATGAGTCCCTCGCGCAGGACGAGTTGGATACTCCCCGATTCAATTTCGGCGTCGTTCACGGTTGAAGGCTGTAGCGCAAGAATGCCATCTGCACTCAATCTTGCAGGATCGAGTCCACTCAGGCTTCCACGGAAGCAACCGTTCAGTCGGGTTCGTAAATCGGGATTGCCGGTCAGCGTGGCCAGATCAATTCCGTTAAAGCACATCCCATCGCCAAAGGCAAAGGTCGGGTTCTCGTCAAAGGGTCGGCCTGTTGCGTCCAACGCGAACGAGCCTTCCGGCGTTTCTAGGGTGCCGGAAAGCACAAGGTTGCCCTGAACGAGCCGGAGGTTTAGCAGTCCTCCCGTTACTTCCTGAGCTCCGTAACTGGAGTAATCAAGGTCTAGTTGGGCGTCGAGGGAAAGCGATGCAATGTCTACGCCACTTCCCGTCGCCGTAAAGGCTGCGGTAATGTCGCTCTGGCGATCAGGATTTCTTAGGAGCTCCGCTAGGTCAAGATGTTCAACGCGACCGTTCAAATCGTAGGAGAGGATGGCGTCGAAGGGACGCGCGGTACCCGCCACGTTCACGTAGCCAATGCGCCCTAGATCGGCCGAACCATCCAGCGAAAGGAGTCCACGTTCTAGCGTCCCATCGAGATTGACAGCAACGAGGTCGTACTCGCCAAAGCGCGAATCCTGTAGCGAAGCGGTCAGGTTGGCAACAATCTCGGATGGTTTCGTTCCACGGCCATCGAGCGTGAACGTCCCGGTCAGGTCGCTTTCCTGCGCCGGGCTGCCCGTGATGGCGGCCAGGTTAAAGTGGCTCACCCGCCCATTCGTAACTCGATACGTCAGGGGGTTAGAGAAAGGTTGTGCTTCGCCTGAGGCCTCAATCAAGCCACCGCCGTTTGCCACGTTCGTTTCTGCAACAAATCTGAGACTGCCCTGCCGTATTTCTGCAACGCCGTCGAGGTAGTCCAGCGAAAGGTTCGCAAAACGAACGTTCTGCAGATCCACGATAGCCTCAGCAATCATGGTTTCGGGTTCGATCCCAACTCCACTGACATCGAACGTGCCTTTAAAGCTTGTCGTTTGCGCCGGGTCGCGAAGCAAGCGAGCCAGATTCACGTCTTCCGCTTCACCGCTGATGTCGTAAATCGGGGTGTCGTCAAATGGCCGTGCGTCGCCCTCGGCGTGGAAGCGCAGCCCGGGAACGTCGGCATCGACCCCAAACTCGACGCGCCCCGTTCGAAAAGCGCCGTCCAACTGAAGGTGATCGATAGGCTGGGCGCCAATTCTGGTGTCCATCAAGTTGACCGCAAATGGGCCATCAAGCGTGCGCACAGAAGTTCCCGAAAGATCAATGCGCAAATCTCCCGTGAGGTTCGCCGCGTGGCTCTGGTTGTGCGTGAACTCAGCGGGGTTCACCCCGCGAACCTGGCCTTCCACACGATAGCGTAGCCGATCCGCATTTTCGAGTGAACCGTCCAACGCTATTGTCGCACCCTCGTGTGGCGCTCCTTGAATGGCAAAGGTCAAACGTTCCGCCTCGTTTCGTGCCGTCAGACGAACCCTGGGATTTCCATAGACCTCAAAACCTGAGAACGCACGAACATCAGCTAACGCGACTGGTTCGGCTCTTAGGTCAGCGGTCAGATCTGGGAGGTTTCTGCTGGTGAATAGCAGTCTGGCGGAGCCGGACACGTCCGTGCCTGCATCGGACGTGATGTGAAGCTCGTTGAGTGTGAGGGCCTCTTGGGTTACTGATCCTGAGGTCGTCAGGTTAATTCGGGCGGAGCTGTCTGGTGCGATCGCCTGGGCGGCCAACTCTCTAAGTTTGGCTTCGATTCGGCTGTTGCCGGAGTAGAAAGTAGAGGCCGACAAGGCAATCTGATCGACGACGATCGTCGAATCTTTCCCCGTCGCATAGAAGTGGGCCTCCATCCGGCCATCTAGAACCAATGCCGAGTCGATCGTCACCACGAATTTCGAGGCCGTGGTATCGGATTTAGGTGCGTCGTTCGGCTTGAGGAGGTGTTGAAGGTTGAATGTCGAATCGGCTCCTTGTCGGGCAACGATAAGCGGGGCAATCACTTCCAACTCACTTATGGAGAGCCGACTTCTAAGTAACCCAAAGAGGCTGTATCGGGCGCGAAGTGTGTCTATCGACGCGGTGATTCCCTCATCCTGCCGGACAATGACACCAGTTAGCTCGGCGCTTCGAAGAATAGAGCCATCCAGGCTACCAATTTCAACGGATGCGCCTTCCGTCAGTATGTTCTCGATTTGGCTCACTGCAAAATTGCGCACCATATTCTTGCCAAGCCCGGTCTGCAGAAGCAAGAGGATGGCAAGCATGACCACGAGCAGAATAGCCATCAGCACGCCAACCCAACGAAGCATACTGACTCCCCGCCCACGCTTGGGCGGTGGGGCCTTCTCCTCTGCAATATGGGTTGAAGTCTTGTTCATGCGCTAAAAGCGCTGACCGATAGACAGGTGGAACTGGAGGCGCCGTACCCAGCTTGTACTTATAGCGTCGAAATCAGGCGCGGCTCCAGTGAGCCCTTCGATATCGGCGGCTCGTAAAACGGCGCGTGGGTCTCGGAGATCGAAGAAGGACGGATTCAGCTTTCCAGCGACGGCAAAAGTCACAAACCCAACGGGTGTTAGATATTGAATGCCCGCGCCCGCGCCGTAGCGGATTGTTACTTGGTCAGCCCTGAATCTGTCAATGAGTAACTGAAGGTTTGGGAAGTCTGGCGAGGCATTCTCGTAGAGATCGTACAACCCCTGCGCGGGACGCCACACACGGCCAGCATCCATAAACAGACTGGCACCCCAGTTCTCGCCTATAGGCAAAGGCACATTCAACTGAATCGATGCTGTCGCCTTGGATTCTGCACCAATTGGACGATAGCGCACGCCGTAGCGGTCGTTGTAATACATGGCAACGTCGTCGCCCGTTGTGTATACAACAGATGTGTCGATCCGAGTGAAGTCAAGGAATTTGGGGCCGAGGAGATTTCCGGTCCAGCCCCGAACGTCCGTCGTACCGCCGGCAAAAAACAATTCGTCGCGGAGTGAGAGATAGTCCTCTTCATTTGCAGTATCCGTAGATCCCAACGGAAAGAGCGCTCCCGCTGATCCACGAACTGCGAGGCTCATGCTCTCGCCCAATGGCAGATAGCCAGAAGCAGCCAGGCCGGCAGATGCGAACGTCGCCTCATTAAACAAAAGCCCCGCGGCAGTGAGCGATGGCCGGATTACGAAACCGCTTCGCGGATTGAGTGGGTTATCAAGCACTCCAAAGATGGTAGACAGGCGGAGCTTACTTCGAGATATTCGGAAAGCATCTCCCGGCAACAATGTGGAGGGATCAACCAGGTTCGTACTATCCGAGCCAACCGAGCGCGTTGATAGTGTGGCTGAGAGGCTGGCTGTCTGAAGGGGCCCTCGTTCGTACAGAACACTTCCCGTCAGGCCATACTGCGTTGCCTCTTCCACAACATCGTCGCGGTAGCGAGCGAAGGGTTCTATCGTTCCCGAGAACCTTCTATCGAACAGGTACGGCTGTCGTAGTGAGAGTCTCGCTTCGTAATCAATGAATGGATAAGTGCCCACGGCACCAATACCTGTCTGGCCCCGCAATGACGCCGTAAAGGACCTAGCTCCGCCAAAAAAATTGCGGTGTGTCCACTGGGCGCTACCTGTCAGGCCGCCGTCTGAATAGTAGCCCGTAAGTGCGTTAATGTACCGCGCCGGCCCTTCGCGAACGCGAACAATGACATCCACTGTAGAATCGCGCGGCTGGTCCTGTGCCACATTTACAGCAGCGAGCTGAAAGAGATTGAGTCCAAAAATCTGACGCTGCCCTTCGGTCAATTCACTCTCGCGAAACAGATCGCCCGCTTGAAACGGAAGCTCGCGCTGGACGATTATGGGCTGAACGGACTCGGCACCCTCAACGGCGATGTCAGCAAAATTTCCCCGTGGCCCTGCATTGAGTTTGATCCGCACATCCGCCTGCAGAGCTGTCGTATCAACGCGGGTCTCAGCAGACGCGTCGGCAAAAGCGTAACCGCGGTCGCGCAACCAGTCGAGAGTTTGATCTTGCAGTGCGAGGAGGCGGTATTCATCCAGTCGCTCACCTGATTGAAGAACAATCTTGTCTCTGAATACAATCCAATCATCTTTCAGGTCATTGTCAAATTGCTCTACCGCAGATTGTCCTCCAGGGCCCGCAAACCAGAGCGAATCGATGCGAAGCGGTTCGCCTTCTTCTATGGAAAGCAAGACATTAACGTCGTTACGAGACGTATCCAGTTCGACCTCATAATCGACGAGCGCGCCGAGAAATCCGTTGCGGTCGTAAAATCGTTCGAGCCGGATGACATCTTTCTGAAGCTCTACGGGACTAAACGGGAAGACGCCGGGCTCTGGGATGATCGGAAGAGCTGATAGAACACCAGCCCGCCATCCACTCTGAAAAAACCCTGGCGCCGTGGTTGCGATCTGTGCCTTAAGCCGAGACGGTCTGAATGTCTGAGTATCGACAAACCGGAAGTCCACGCGACGTACGGTTGTCTGGTCGTTGACGAGATACAACGGCTCCTGCGCCCACAATTGTGGCGTGGTCGCAAAGGCAAGCATTGTAAGCACGCCGATACATGACAGGATCCGATTAATAGTCACCAAGCCTTTGAGGCAAATCGAGCCCGGAAACTACGTCTTTGGCGAACTCACAGTATGGTTAGGCGCCCGCGCTCCCTTCGATAATACCTCCCTGGATGCCAACGGTATATCGTCTACTTCAGATTGTTTTTCGTTTGCATGACTGTCCTCGACTTGTGTGGTCTCGCTTTCACGTCTTTGCCGGACCGTTCGCCAGAGTCGCCGAATAGTAGATCTGCGTGGCAGATGCCGTTGTTCGTGCAGAGAGGCGACCATTGCACCAACAATTAAGATCAGGCCGGATATATAGGCCCAGACGACAAAGATCAGAATCAACAGAAACACGCCCGCCAGGCTATCCAACGTGTCACCGCCTTGATCCCGCAAAAAGCGGCCCGAGTAGCCAGCGTAGATCGTAAAGCCATTCTTGGCTCCTTCGAAAAGTACTGCAGTTACGGCAGCGCCAAGAAGCGCACTGCGCAAAGGCGGTTTTGGCCTAGGTATGAAGAAAAAGAGTTGCGTGAACATCGCCACTGAAATCGCCCACGGCACTACTAGAGTCGTTATACGAAGAACGAAGCGCCAACCCCTGCGTAGCGTTTCCGGGTCAAGGCCGGCGTCCGTGCCCCAAGCCGTCGTTTGAACTTGTAGCGTGTTCACGGCGAACGTCACGCCGAAGGACAAGAGAAATAGCATGCCCACTTGCAACGCCAGCCTTAGGTCAAACCCCATCCCCTGAAGGCGGGAGCGCATATCGAAACGTCCTGTGCCGAAGGCACTCGAGATCACAAAACGGACCGTTCCAAACAAGGTGACCACCGCGAATATGAACGCGATGGCACCGAACAACGTGAGCGCACCTGACGTTCGCTGAAGATCCTGCATCAATTGAATCAGTGGTTCCGTCTGCGACGCGGGTAGGAACGAACGGAAGTAGACCGCGACCCGCTCGTACGGGTTGTCCTGTTTCAGGACGAGACCAAAAATGCCCGTTCCAAGCAGAATCAGCGGCGCGAGCGTAACGAGGACCTTAAACGCAATCGCCTGGCACCAGATGGGGACAGGATTGCTAAAGAGCTTGCGAACCAGGCCTGCTACGTAGAAGCGGGGAGCACTGGTGGCTTTTTTCAGATGCCGACTGGCGTGGCTTAGCATGAATCGCGATACTGTTTCCCTAAGCTAGCCCAATCGTCTCATGTACCGGCAAGCTCTGGCTCGGTCCTTCAGGCCTCTCCAAGTCGTACAAGAGGCGCTATGCCGATGCCTTTCGTTCCTCGAAGAGGGGCTCAACGTGGTGGTTTATTACGTCGGCGCTGATATGGCACGCAGAAATGTTTCTACGCGACGGTGCTTCGAACATGAGATTGAGCATGGCGCTTTCCAATATGGAGCGCAGCCCCCGGGCTCCCGTCCCTAATGCTCTGGCTTTTGTAACTACGGCATCCAAAGCTTCGTCTTCAAAGAAAAGGTCTACACCGTCCATTGCAAATAGCTTGCGATACTGCTTGGTAAGAGCGTTTTTGGGTTCTATTAGAATGCGCCTCATCTCCTCTTCAGAGAGGCCATCCAGTGCAGCAACGAGCGGAAGGCGACCAATCAACTCGGGAATGAGGCCATAGCCGAGAAGGTCATCCGGCTCAACATGTTGGAAAATGGCCGGATCTCGTTTATCAAGCCTGATCGCTCCTTCTTCAGCCCTAAACCCAATGGGACTCGAAGAAAGTCGATGCGAGACGATGTCGCCCAGTCCATCAAATGCACCGCCACAGATGAACAGCACGTTTCGCGTATCGAACGAGATGAGGCTTTGTTCGGGGTGCTTACGTCCACCCTTTGGAGGAACACCAGCCACAGTGCCTTCCAACATTTTGAGCAGCGCCTGCTGAACGCCTTCGCCGGACACATCTCTGGTAATGGATGCGTTGTCGCTCTTCCGTGCAAGTTTGTCGATCTCGTCAATGTAGATGATGCCACGCTCTGCACGCTCCACGTTATAGTCGGCTGCCTGCAGAATGTGGCTCAAAATGCTTTCTACATCCTCACCCACGTAGCCGGCTTCGGTCAAGGCTGTGGCATCGGCGATTGAAAACGGCACATCGAGCACACGCGCCAGGGTCCGCGCGAGCAGCGTCTTGCCCGTCCCCGTTGGACCAACAAGAAGAATGTTGCTCTTTTCCAGCTCCACATCGTCATATTCGTGGAGGTAGTCCTCGGCTTCTATCCGCTTGTAGTGATTGTAGACCGCCACCGCCAGTGCCCGCTTGGCCTGATCCTGGCCGATCACGTGCTCGTCGAGTGCACTTTTGATTTCTGGTGGCGTGAGCCGATGGTGCCTTGACGTCCCCGAATGGCGTTTCGATATAGGCTGAACAGGCGCTTCGCTCTGAACAATCCCCGACGCATGGTGAATGCAGCCGTCGCAGATATACACCTCAGACGGGTCGGGCCCGGCCACCATTGAAGCCACTTCATGCGCCGAACGGCCGCAAAAAGAGCATCGGATTATGTCGTCGCCACCAGAGGTTTCCATAAAAGGTGTTGGGCTAGACCCGATATATAATAGAATCGGTGAGCACTATGCAATCATTAATCGCAAACCGTGCTTCAATTCACTTCTGCGACGATGCGTTGGATAGTTTTGTACACCAATCTTTAATACGTCTCCAGTGTCTCTCCCTGATCTATTCGTCGAGCGCCTTAGGGCGATTGTTCCACAAAATCGGTTTGACCATGTCATACAGACATTCGCGGAGCCCAAAGCTGTTGGCTTTCGAATAAACACGCTTAGGACCACGCCGGACATGGTTCTGGATGAACTGCGGACGCTTGGCCTAACTCCGGAATCCGTTGAAGGCGTACAGGGCGCTTTTGTGGTGCCAGCCGAACAACGAATACGGCTTCTGGAATCTGGACCAGCGCTGCGGGAGGCCATATATGTGCAGAACATCTCAAGCCAGCTTCCTCCTCTTATTCTCGATCCGAAGCCGGGAGACCGTGTTTTGGATCTGTGCGCGGCTCCGGGTAGCAAGACTCGGCAGATTGCTTGTCTTATGGAGGACATGGGCAAGATTATCGCCGTCGAAAAGGTTAGGAAGCGATTCTACAAGCTCAAAGCCAACGTTGTGGATCAGGGAAGTACTATTGTGCAGCCGTTCTTGGGTTCAGGCACGGCATATTGGCATAGAGAGCCCGAAGCATTCGATCGCGTATTGGTGGATGCCCCCTGCTCAACAGAAGGGCGTTTCCGAGCAGATGACTCGGAAACAACGCGTTATTGGAGTAAAAGAAAAATCAAGGAGATGCAGTCCAAGCAGCGAAAATTGTTGTTTGCGGGGATTCAGGCACTGAAGCCTGGAGGAACACTGGTCTATTCAACCTGCACCTTCGCGCCCGAGGAGAACGAGATCGTTGTCTCAAAAGCACTCAAGACGTTCGGTGAAGCTGTGGAACTCACGAGTGCTGGGCTAGACACGTTGGATGAGCGCCAAATACAAGGACCCCTACGTGCTTGGAATGATCGCGCGTTCAGTCCCTTGGCGTCGGAGGCACTCCGGGTTTTGCCAGATGGGGTGTTCGAGGCATTCTTTGTTGCTTGCTTCGCCAAGCATGAAAGTACGTTAAGGACGTAAAAAGGCCCCGACGAGTAGCTCGCCGGGGCCTATAGTCCTCTTAGTCGCTCGACAGGACTTACTTCAGAAGCGTAATCCGATGGTTATCAGCGAACGTTTCGCCTGAGATACGAACGAAGTACGTACCGCTTGTCAGGTTGGCACCATCAATCGTAAACGTATACAACGTTCGTCCGGATAGCGCCCCTTCATTCAGCATCGAGATTAGTCGACCTCGCACATCGTACAGAGCGATTTGTACTTCCTGTGGTTCTGCCACAGCGAGCGAGAAGGTTGCCGTCGGATTGAACGGATTGGGATAGGCCTCCGATAGAAGGTGTGTCCCTGGGAAGTCCATTCCAGCCTCATTGGCCACAGGTGAAATGACGTTCATCGTCACATCAATGTCGATGGAGGCCCCGCCACCTGGCGCATTCGTCGTCATCGTTACGGTCGTCATCTCCACGGCACCGGCGTCCAGCCCTGTGGCGTCCATCGTAAAGTTGACATTGATATCATCTCCAGGGGATATTGATCCACCCGACGAGCTGTAGGAGAGCCAACTTGGTGGCGCGCTGAGGCTCCAAGTGAGCTCCGCTCCTCCGACGTTGGAGATTGATACTCCCACAACTTCCGTGTCGTCCTCTTGGACGTCTACAGTAATCGAGGTCGGATCGACAACAGGCTCTGGCTCCCCGGAGGGGACAGTGAAATCCTCCGTGTTATCGGCGTTGGTACCAGAGCTTCCCTGATCGGCGAATAGCCCAAGACCCCTGCGTGCGAATGCGGCCCACAGGAGATCGGTGTTGGCGCCGCCGTAAAGCAACTGGTCGGCCTCAAGAATGGCGTTGCGGCCATCTACAAAGCCCGGAGAGCAAGGCTGAAGCTTCATACCCTCCGTAACCAATTGTATCGCAATCTGATTGCCTGCGGTACCATCGGCATCGTAGACATCAGGGTCGAAGCCATGGGTGTTTATCAATTCCCACGTCATTTCCCAAATCGCCGAGGCCCACACCCATCCAACACCGTGTGGAACAGCTTGAGTCCGGGAATCCTGATAGGTAGCAGAGTTGACCGCGAAATCTGTGGAATATGGAGCTGGGCGAATACCGTTCGGCGATGCCAATCCGTAAGAACCTACCGGACGTGGGGTGGCTCCCGTTTGCCCCGGCTTCATGGTCAGCGCTACTGCGTAGTAATCACTCCATCCTTCTCCCATCTGCTCCTGATTACTCAGACAACCTGACGAGCCTGGGCCACCGGTAAGTCGATTCGAAAGACCATGACCATATTCGTGAACAACGATGCCATTATCCAGGTTCGTGTCTGCGGTGAAGGCCTCACCTCTGAAGGCATCAACGGAAACAGTGGTGGGCGCTTGGTCGATCATTGCCTGTCCGGTACTGTTGAATACCATGTAGGACGGAATAGTTACCGAACCACCATCTGCGCCTGCGCCCATAGTAATGACCGCCTCTCCCGGACTATTCGTGCTACATCCAGCGGAGCCAGGAACACAGTTATAGACGATTGCACCAATCGCACCAGCGTTCTCTGCATTTAGCACCTTGGTGCCGAACTCGCAATCCCCACGCTGGACTAGCGCAACCCGACCGGGAGTGAAACCAATGAGTGCGCCACAACCGCGGGTAGGCTCGCCACTACCGTCGTCGACTAGTTCAACGTCGCCCGAAAAGTCGCTACCGGGAGGAGCCGTTGGGCCGAACCCAGCAATGAGAGCCAGGTAGTTACCCGCAATGGGTGCAGGAGCGTTTACTCTAACCGAATCGATGCCTGAGGGGCATAAATACATCTGCATTCTGGGGTTTCCTCCGTCCGAAGGCGTGAAGAAATTTGCATTACAGGTACCGGATCCATCCCGGCCCTCCGCATTCACATAGTCGCTTCCGAGGCCACCATTCCCAAAATTGTTTTCCTGGAAGTTGCCTCCAGCCTCGTCGAAGCCATATTGGTACGTGACGTCGTGAAAGACATTATTCCAGTAAAACAGATTCGTCACACTGGCATCTGTCCAAGTGGTAGGATCCGCTAATATGTCAATTGGGAAATCAAAACTTAGGCCACCGCCACCGTCGGGAGAGCTTCCTGGATCGGGGCTGTTGTTCGCGTCCGTATCTGTGTAGGCGTGAGCGTTGTTGCCCTGGGTTGTTGTGAAACTCGCTGAGCCATTGTCATGCCAGCCGAGGGGAGAGCCGTTTGTAGTCGCCGGATCAAATTCCAGCGTCCGGCTACAATCGCCGGGACTCTCGCAGGGAATCGCGTACACGCGGTACTCTGGTCCACCTGCAGCCGCGCTACTGGCGATGGGGGCAAAGTTGGGCACCACCTCGTCGGAGGCAGGCTTGAAGAAACTTCCCCACGTGTCGTGGTTGACGAGGTCAGCATACTCCAGAACTCTGCCGTTCAGAGCGTCTACGCGAACGCTGAAGTAGTGCTGACCGTCTTTTGAGTCCAGTGAAATATCCCAAGCGAGGCGTACGTTACCGTTCTCCAAGGCGAGATAGACGAGCTTGCCGGAATCAGGAACATATGTGAGGTAGTCCGATGCGATGATATCATCGTCGGGTGCGTCCGTTTCCAGACGGCTGTCTACCCACCAATCTGCTGCGTTAAAGCGCAAATGGCGAGCTGCTGAGGATGCTGCCCCTTCAGGAGAGCCTGTTGGTGAATCGGCATTTACGCGATTTGCGAGATCGGAAATGAAACGCGCATGCGGTGCCGCAACCTGATTATTGGAGGTGACAACCGCCTGTGCTGTAGCGTTGTATACCTCAATGCCATTGTGTGCTTGCTTTAGGTATACGTAGGTCGCGTTGGTGCGGCGGCTCGTGTAGGCGTCTGTAACGGCCAATTCAGCAAGGTCATCACTAGAAGCACCATAACGTGCTTCATTCTCAACGAAATGATTTTTGACGGTGGCGATCGCTGCGTCGACCTGTGCAAATGCCGGGACAGACCAGGCGAGCAGGGCGAGACAAATCACGCTATAGCGGATTCTCATGGAGCCATTGATTGGTAAGAGGGAAAGGGGCGGACCGAACCGCGAAGACCCCTAATGAACGTAATAGGGAAGAAAAAAACAAGGACGAGACACAAATGCACAAATCACATCTTTGTCAAATCGGCTAGCGGCGAATTGAGGCGCCCTCGGCCAATGCAAAGAGAGTCGCTCTTTCATTCATCTTTCATCCGCCGGATTCTGTTAGTCACGGCCAAAACAAGGCGACCCTGCATTTACTGCAGGGCCGCCGTGGTGGAGATCCCTCGTGCCGCTAGGTGGCATTCGGGCTAATCTCGCTTCGATTGATCACTTCAGAAGCGTAATGCGCTGAGTGTCGGCAAACGTCTCGCCTGTGATTCGTACGAAATACGTTCCGCTAGCAAGTGAAGCGCCATCAACCACGAAGGTTTGCGTCTGGTTTGCTTCCACAGCACCATCGTGAAGCATGGCGACCCGTCGTCCCACCGCGTCGTATACGTCTATGGTCACGTTTTGTGCGCGTGCAACAGCCAACGTGAACTGCGCACGTGGGTTGAACGGGTTCGGGTATACCGAACTCAAACGGTGCGTACCGACAACGCCAAGCGTGAGCTCAAGCTCCGGGCTGAATTCAAACGCGCCGTCGAAGTCGATTTGCTTCAAGCGGAACGTATGCGTTCCAACGTCAAGGCCAGGAGCGCGGAAAGTATAGATCTGCGCTTCTGTTGTTGTGCCGTGGCCTTCCACGAAGCCAAGAACGTCGGGTTCACCTTCGCCATTGAGGCGCTGGATCTCGAAGCCCGCGTTGTTGGTTTCGCTCGACGTTCCCCAATCAAGAACAACATCGTCACCATCTACTGTGGCGTTGAAACCGATTAGCTCAACGGGCACGTCGATGTCAACGATGAATGTAAGCGGTATCACGGTTGTGCTTGCCCCGTCGGGTTCGTTGGTCGTGATCGTCATGTCCGCCGTGTAGGTGCCTTCAGCCAGACCTGCTGAATCGAAGAGCAGCTCTACGTTCTCTGAACCTGCTGGGACTACTACGCCTCCGGTAGGTGTTGCAGACACCCAGATCGAGGAAATGCGGACGGCCAATTCATTGTGCACGTATGGGGCATTGAACACAACCTGAAGTCCGTCGCTGGCTGTCGCGTCTTCAATGCCAATTGTCGCGCTGTTCTCATCGCCAGCGGCTGGGGCAATGTTCTCGTATTGGAAGAGCATCGAACCACTGGCGTTCAGGATTGCCTGGAACGTGAAGCTGCCGTCGTTCGGGAAGTGCGGTAGCTCATCCCACTGGACTATGAAACGACCGTCACCCATGTCCTGGTAGTAAATGTTGCCCGTACCGTTGCCCGGATCGAGATCATCCCAATAAACCGCGATGAGATCGTTAGGGTCTGTATTGGTTGGGATTGGATCGTTAGTGAAGTCCGTACCATCACCGCCGAATGTGAGATAGCCGTTCGATCCGATCTTAACGAGCGACTGAGGAATCCCGTAGAACTCGAACGTGAACGGCAGTGCGACCTCTTCGAAGTCGTCATCGCCGAGAGAAATCGAAGTTCCCGTTCCGGAGATGTCAACCCAGTTGTATACAGGGCCACCCGGCTCATCCGAGTCAATCCAGTTGTAGCCGAAAGCATCCGGTCCACCACTGCCACGAAGTTGGGCAACCCCTCGTTCTTCCGGTCCATCCTTCACGTCCGGATTCTGATCCGTCGGTGGCGTAAATACGACTGGTCCAGAATCTGGAAGCTGCAAACTGGTCGTCTCAGTGAAATCAATTGCATATGACAGGCAACTAGATCCCGTATTGCCGATCGACAGCGTGTGCGTGTCGGAATCGCCGGGGAACACAGCCACTGTTATAGGCGAAGTGTCTACATCCAGCGCGGGAGGGCCACCCGTCGTAGAAGAAGCTGGATTCGAGAGATCAGAAATGTTGAAGCTCTCATCCGACACCTTCATGGCGAAGTGGTACGTCGTCGAAAAGCCCAATCCGGTCACTACGAAGCTTTCAGGAGTTCCAGAAGACTGTGGATCTGGCTCACCTTCAACCTGCATTGCTGCGTCAAATTCTGTGTCATTCGTGATTGGCGAGGCCGCATAACGGATGTCATAGCTGTCTGCTGTGCCAGTCGAGCCGTCATCTCCGGTGGCTGTCCAGCTCAGCTCTATTCCCTCACACGCAGGAGCTGCCGCGAGGTCGGTGACAGGGCTTGGCGGTACAGCTTCAGGCGTATTGAAGGCCTCCGTATTGTCTGAGTTTGTGCTTGAACTTCCTTGATCGGCACTAAAGCCAAGACCACGGCGCGCGAACGCGTCCCAGAGGAGGTCGATGTTTGCGCCGCCCGTTAGTGCGAGGTCAGCCGCCATAATTGCGTCGCGACCGTCGACGAAACCGGGTGAACAGGGTTGGAGCTTCAATCCGTCCGTTACGAGTTGCAAAGCAAGGTTATTTCCACCCGTCGTCCAGTCCTGATAAATGTTTGGGTTGAAGCCATCTCTATCAATCAGGTCCCACGTTACTTCCCAGATAATTGTCGCCCAAGCGAACCCTACGCCGTGAGGAGCTACTAGCGTACGTGTATCCTGATAGGTGAAATCATTGATCGCGAAGTCCGTGGAGTACGGAGCTGGGCGTATTCCATTGCCCGTAGGTCCTTCTCCAGTCAATGAATAGGTCGCTACTCCACGAATATCCGTACGTGAGTCCCCCGGTTCGATGGTGGTCATAATGCCATACCAATCGCTCCAGCCTTCGCCCATCTGCTCTGCGTTGCTGAGACAGCCAACATTTCCAGGGCCTCCGGTCAGGCGATTGGACACGCCGTGGGTGATCTCGTGCTGGATGACGACCGTGTCAAAATCTGTGTCGGCGTCCGGATTGGGCGTCGTACATAGGAACATGTTCATGGTTGGGTTGGACCCATCGCTCGGCGTTCCAAAGTTTGCGTTACAATTGCCGGAGGCCTGCACGTTCGCGTTGATGCCGTCGCTGCCTGCACCGCCATTCCCATAATTGTTCTCTTGAAAGTTGCCCGATGCCTCATCGAACCCGTAGTGGTACATCACATCATGGAAGATATTGCTGTGGTAGAACGTGTTGGTGATCGCAGCAGGCACGAATGTGACTGGCGACATGGAGAAATCCGCCGGGTTGTCAAAGATGAGCGAGCCACCACCATCGGTTCGGGTTGAACCTTTGTGCGCATCCACATTATTTCCCGTAGTCAGCGTCGATTCCGGTCCTGGCGCTCCATCTGTATCGTGCCAGCCAAAGGGAGAAGCTGTCGCGTCATCCGGATCTACGTCAAGCGTCCGTCCGTCAGCAGGGAGCGGTGGGCTCGCATGCTTAGGTGATTCGACTGGAAGTTCGAACACGCGGTAGGAGCCAACCATCGCTGAAGGCGCAAAATTAGCCATGGCGTGTTCTTCCGTATCGAAAGGCAGGAAGCTGGCCGCTGCAGCAGGCAATACGGTTTCCGATTCCGCGCCCCAGTTGTCCGATACGGTAAGGTTGATGCGGTCGACTTCGTTGCCACTCACGGCGTCTACGTAAACCAGCCAGTATTCACTCTGTACTGCAAGCGCCAGTTCAACTTCCCAGGCTAGGCGGTAGGCACCGCTGTCGTTTTGCTTGTAGACCAGCTTCGCCCGAACCTGATTCTGGTCCAGGCCATTCGTAGAGAAACTCGTTGATTGATCTCTTGCGCTAGGATCAGTAGTCGCAACGCGAAGCACTGGCATGTTCTCAATATTCAGTAACTGTCCTGCGCGCATTGCGGCGGCTGCTGCATCAAGAGACGGTTGCTGAACCCGAACACGTTGGTTCACATCTTCAACCATACGACCGGTAGTATGGAACACATGGCCATCGCGGTCTACATTTACAGTCATCTCTGATCCCACAACCTCTACACCGTCAATTCGCTGCCGCAGGTAAACGTGCGTTGCGCCTGTCCGGCGACTTGTGTATGCATCTGTAACCGAAAGGTCGGCAACATCCGTCGAATTCAAGTCGTACCGGAACGCATTCCGAGCGAGATGATCCTTCGCTTCTTGGATCGCGTTCTGGGCGGTAACTGGCTGAGCCAGAGAGAATAGGCCAATTAGAGCCAGTAGAGTACGTTTCATTGGGTTGTTGCCGGAGGCAGTAGGGAAGTGATCAGTTTTTTCAGGGAAAGGAATTAACGAGCCGCGCAACTAGACTTGCAAGTGCCTGAAGGGTTTGTGGCCAAAAGAATGAGGCCCCGACGACAATGTGTCGCCGGGGCCTCCGGGTTACTAATAGCGTCGCTTTTACAAAGCGCGCATCGTACTTACTTCAGCAGCGTTATCCGACGTGCTTCAGCAAACGTCTCACCTGCAATCCGCACGAAATACGCGCCACTGGCAAGGTTTGAACCATCAACCGTGAAGTTGTAGGTCTCGTTCGCATCCAGCTGGCCTTCGTGGAGCATTGCTACACGGCGACCCATGACATCGTATACAGCGATGGTTACATCCTGGGAGCTGCTTACGGCCAGGTTGAACTGCGCCTGCGGATTGAACGGGTTCGGATAAACCTCGCTCAGCAGGTGCGTGCCCACCACGCCTACCGTTACCTCGACTTCCGCGCTGTACTCATAGGCTCCATCAAAGTCGATTTGCTTCAAGCGGAACGTATGTGAGCCAGGCTCAAGATCGGTTGCGCGGAAACTGTAGTTCTGCGCTTCGGTCGTTGTACCGTGGCCTTCAGCAAATCCAAGAACCTCAAGAGGCGTGTCGCTTGTCCAGTGTTGGACTTCGAAGCCAGAGTTATTGGTTTCGCTGTGCGTGTTCCACGACAGAATAACGTCGTTTCCATCAACCGTTGAGTTGAATGAGCCCAACTCGACCGGAATGACACACGGCGTAAACCCGTCCGTGTTGTCCGTTCTTGAGTTTACGCTGCCTTGTGTAGCGTTGTCTCCAAGGCCGCGACGCGCAAACGCGTCACAGAGCTGCTGCCTATGGATATCACCATACATTGCAGTTTCAGCCGCCAGAATGGCATCGCGATTATCCACAAAGCCTGGGTTACAGCCACCCATCTTCATTGCTTCGGTAACCAGGCTCAGCATAACCTGATTTCCCGCGGTGCCAGACGGATCGTGAAGGTCGGGGTTGAACCCGAAATCATCAATCAGCTCCCACGTGGCTTCCCAGAGAATCGTGGACCATACATAACCAGTCCCATGTGGGTGGCCTCCTGAGCGGCTAGAGTTGCCAATGTCGTTGTGGGTGCGATCGTTTACAGCGAAGTTGGTTGAATAGCGCGTGGCACGGATGCCCGGGCCGCCCGTTGGCTGACCAAAGAGGTAGTTACCAATGCCGCGTGGATCGGCCCCGGTGTCTCCAGGCTCAATTGTCATAAGAAGACCATACCAGTCACTCCAGCCTTCACCCGCCTGCTCGGCATGGCTCAGGCACCCAACATTTGCCGGTCCGCCAACAAGCCGATTGGAAATACCGTGGGCATATTCGTGGACGATTACGAGGTTGTCAAAGTCGCCATCGACATCCGGGTTAGGGTTCGTGCCGATGAACATCTGCATGCGCGGCCGATTGCCGTCCGAAGGTGTAAAGAAGTTGGCGTTGTTGGTGCCACTTCCGTCCTGTGCTTCTGCGCGTACGTCGTCGTTGCCGATACCACCAGTTCCGTAGGTGTTTACCTGGAAGTTTCCACTCGGCGAATCAAATCCATGCCGTGATGTTACGTCGTGGATGTAATTGTTCCAGTAGAACAGATTCGCGACGGCAGCATCCCGATACGTACTTGGAGCGTCCGTCCCAAAATTGATCGGGAAGTCGAAATCGCATATGATGCTGGGCCCACAATCCGGGTCCGAACCAGCGTCGGGAGAGTTGTTGGCATCTACATCTGTGTACGCGTGGACGTTGTTACCCCGAGTCCTAGTAAACTCATTGCCTGATGCACCATTCGTATCGTGCCAGCCAAATGGAGAAGCCGTGGCATCGGCAGGATTGGTTTGGAGCGTACGTCCGTCTGCTGGCGGTGGCGATGACGCGTAAATAGGGGCCTCAACAGGCTCTTCGAAAACACGATAGTCATTTACGCTCGCTGCGACTGGTGCCATTGGGTGCACAACAGGAGCTTCAGTGCGATCTGCATTGATGTTTTTAGAAAGGGTGTTCTCAAACCCGAAGTAGTCGTGTACAACTAGGTCGTCGGAGCGAAGCACCTCTCCAGTCTGCGCATCTACACGACCGTTCCAATAGTGCTGGGCGCTATTCTCATAGATACCAATCAGCCACGTGAGATAGAGATTGTCATCTTCGTCCATGTGGTAGACCAAGCGCGCAGGAATTGGCTCCAGTGCAACGCCACCATCAGATAGTGTTACGGCCTGCGAAGGTCCACCTTCACTATCAATTACGGTGAAAGCAGAGGTCGGAGTCAGACCCATTTCCAACGCCAGGGCCTGCGCGGCATCGGCTGCCGAAACAGCCGGCGAAGTACTTTCAATGCGATCTGCAATCCCAATCTCAAACTCACCTGCGACATGGAAAACGCTTCCATTCTGTACGCTGACCGTCATGTTGGCATCGACTAAGCCTATGCCCGCGTGCTGCTGGCGCACGTATACGTAGCTCAGCCCACTCCGCCTGCTTTGGTAAGCATCTGTCACGCCGAGATCAGCAACGTCTTGTTGAGAAAGACCGAGCGATGATGCCCGTTCAGATATATGATTCAATGCCGTTTGAACGGCTGCATTCTGTGCGGATGCAGCTACCGGTAGAAGTAGTGCAAAAAGCACAGCGAGGTGTCTAAGTTTCATTGCGCTGGCAGGTGAGGTTTTAGGGGGATATGGATCTGTACGATACAACGCGGCTTCATCATTTCCAAACAGTGCGTTCGTATGGGTTTCATGTAACGCGAATTGCGGGACAGATGGTTTCCTAACAGCCTTTGGGTCAACGCTCATTCTGTGCTCTCACAGATGATGTGGGAGTCAACCGATCGACAGATAATGAGCTCGATTTTCGCAGGAGCTGTTCCCAATCGACGCGACCGGTAGCTTGCATCACCACAAAGAGCGTGGCAATAGAGAGACCAGTAACGGCGAGGCCCGTAAATCCCTCAAGGAAGAACGTGTACGCGAAGAGTACCAGATACACACCCTGAGCAAGACCAACCTCGACCAATGCGAAACGCATTCCGGCAACCAGGCGCATATAGGAAATCACGAGGCCGACTGATACCAGTGAGGCGGTGGCCAATGCCAGGTTGACAGAGATATGATCAACCAGGTAGGCAAGCAGCAGGTGGAAGGCGAAGAACGAACAGCCGAGAAAGAAAAAATGCATCGGATGCAGCCGCACTCCTTTGAGAAGCGTGACTACGAACAGGACGAAGAAGAAGAGAAACAGCGACACCGGTGCAAAAAAAGTGACACGACTTACCCAAGGGCCCGGGTTCAGCTTCTGAGGCATCGTCATGCCTACGCCCGCGTCCGCGACCAGCGTTCCGTAGTCCCAATTCAGCGCCCATCCGGAGTCCGTTTCAGTTTTCGCTGTCGGAGAAAGCGTGCTTTCAGGGAAGTCGATGTCGGCAAAGTCCGTCGTCATCGCCAGTGAGAAATCTCGAACCTGCGTCGCCTGATTTCCGAAACGATATCGCCACGTTCCTACACCCTGGCTGCCGTATGCAATCCGTAACGAATGCGATTCTCCGGGGTCGAGTTCAAAGATCCGCACGAGCTGACCATCTTCTATAGAGGCATCTTCGATCAGTTCGCCATCGACTAGAATCCTCAAACTGTCGAACACAGACGCTTCTTGCGGAAATGAAAAGACATATCGGAACGTCGCCGCTTCGTCCGTTTCATTGGCGATGCGGTACTGTCCATCCAGCTCGGAGCGATAGGTTGGAAACCAGATAAGTCCTTTCCGCCGATGTTCGAGGCTCAAGTCCACGTTCAGGTTTGTACCCGCTAGCGGCATAGGATCGTACACCGTGCGCGTTTGCGTTTCTGTTACTGTTCCGGTTGTTAACTCTCGCGTAATCGTTTCCTCTTCCTCCCCAACGATTTCGAGTGTGGGCGCTTGCTGGATTTGCTCACCGCCCCAAAGGCTGCCGACCGCTGTGGTAATCCGCGCGTCCTGTTGATAGGTGCGCTGCATAACGGTGCCGCCGAGAATCATCCATCCAAAACAACAACATGCGTAAATGAAGGCGATCGAGAAGATTTTCTTTGCCATGGTAGGATTATTTGTTTGTGTGTTAGGAACCTGTGCGGAGTGAAAGCCCGCCAAATCGCCTGTCGCGTACACGGAAGGCTTCGACGGTCGTTGCGAGAATGTGTGCGGAGATGTCTGGCCAGAATTCTTCGAGGAAGAAGAGCTCGGCGTAGGCTGACTCCCACAACATGAAGTCGCTCAACCGCTGCTCGCCTCCCGTGCGAATCAGGAGGTCAACGGGCGATGTATCTGGACTGTGCGTCGCGGCTGCGACGTACCGCCCTAATTCCTCTCGCGACGGCGGTAATGATGAATTAGCAGCATCCGAGGCCCACTGCATCGCCGCCATCCGAATGGCATCGCGGCCTGCGTAGTCAACAGCGATACGTAGATGTAACCGACCTCCGTTTCGGGTTTCCCACTCAGCACGCGTAATAGCCTGGCGGACGGCTTCAGGTAGCCGGTCGCGTCGCCCGAATACGGTGAGCCGGACGCCTGAGCGTTTCAGGCGGACGATCTCGGCGCGGAGATAGGTCTTGAATAACATCATCAACGCACCGACCTCTGCTTCCGGGCGTTTCCAATTGTCGGCGGAGAAAGCGTAAACGGAAAGGGTGCCGATGCCTAGGCCGGGTGAGGCTTCGACAACCCGGCGAAGGGCCTCGACTCCGGCTCGATGCCCAGCGGAGCGGGGGAGTCCGCGGCGCTCTGCCCAGCGCCCGTTGCCATCCATGATGCAAGCCACGTGGAGGCCGGAAATGGTATGATGAATTAAACTACTTTGCATTGTAAAGTGCATGGATGAAGAAAAAGGCGATCGCATGGATCGCCAGATATCAAACGGTTATTGGTTTCGAGAGGCTTCAATCACAGCCTCCATCTGATTGAGGTAGGTGTCAAGCGCGGCGCGGCCAGCTGCTTTCAAGGAGTATTCGGTATGCGGAGTACGGTTCTCGAAGTACTTGCGACACGAGATGTAGCCTGCTTCTTCCAGTTTTCGGGCGTGGACGGACAGGTTGCCGTCGGTGAGTTCCAGAACGGTTTTGAGATCGCCAAAGCTCATCGTGCTTCCTGCAGCCAGCGCGCTCACAATCCCCAGCCGTACGCGCTGATGCAGCACAGTGTCGAATTCAGGGATGAACGGCGTGGGCCGCTGGACATCCGGCTCTTTTGATGCGTTGGGCATTGCTAGGGTCAGCCTCCGTACTTTTGAGCGATGTACGCACCGAACACGATGTGGAGTCCGCCGAACCCGATCCCCATGAACAGGCTGCCCCAAGCAGCGGGCGCAAGCAGGGCAAATGCGCCAACGATCATAAAGAGGCTTCCCATCATAGGAATAAGTCGAATCGAAAACATCCCGGCTGCTATGACGCCTGCGCCATAGATCATCAACCAGAGTCCGGGAAGCAGTCGCATACTCGCCTTGGCGTCAGTCAGGCCCTGGCGAACGAAATATTCCTTTGTAGGCCCTACATCGAAGCTGTACACGGCCAGTGTCAGCGCAACGGCAGCGATTACGGCGGGGAGGAGACCAAGCAGAAATTTTCGGCCCTGGCCGCTTAGCAATGGTACGCCGTGCTTTCGTGCTTTGTATGACGTGGCAAACACGCCAATTGCAAAGCCAACGAGTGCTTCTGCGGCCCACACGCTCATCCAGGCTACTACCGTGGGCTGTTGATGGGCGATAAAGGCAGCAATCACGGCAGTGATGCCCATCAACAACCCGCCCCAACCCGGAACGGCGGTGAATTCCGTCGTCCGCTCCATTGCTTCGCGGATGAACTGCAAATGGGCATGCGCCGCCGAATCGGGAGCGGCAGGCGATGATTTCGGGCTGCGAAGAGCCGGGCGATCTTTCATGGTACTTGTCATGATGTAAATAACTTTACGATGCAAAGTAGATCGAGTTTCGGACAAAAGGCAAGC
>JAHEJB010000130.1 GCA_024639085.1 Rubricoccaceae bacterium
AACGGAAATCCGGTAGCCAGCAAAGCACTTTCAAGTTTTGATGTCTCAGAAACGTGGGCGGGTATGCCATTCACCGTCAGGCCTCGTCCGATCTCGGCCACAAAAAGTTCGTCATGCGGTATATCGAAGACAATGCCAGCAACGATCTCGGCACCATCCTGTAACGCGATGGACACGGCATATGGCGGCACGCCGTGAATGAAATTTGTGGTCCCATCAAGTGGGTCGACTATCCATCGCCGTCCCTTGACCACTGATTGGATGCCAGAACCAGCCGTTTCTTCGGCCAGGATCTCATCTTCGGGAAACGCGTCACGAATGCACTTCGTGATGATACGTTCGGCCTCTTCATCTACAAAGGTGACTAGATCGTGAATGCCCTTGTCCCTAATTGCCGAAACACCAACATCACCTGCATGTGCACGGATGAAGTCGCCGGCAGCACGAGCGGCTATTTCCGCGATGTCGAGTTCATGAGAAAGGTGGCCTGGCTTTCGATGTGCAGTGGACATGACGCCGAAGATAGATGACTGTGTACTGAGTAGTTTCCTGCATTCTTGATTTCAGAATTCACTGATGCCCCGCTCGCTTCTTTTCGTCGCCTTGCTCGTTGTTGGATGCAACGGCGATCCCCCCAACACCGAACCAAACTCCGCCGAAAACGAGGCATTCGTTCTTATGGCGAGCATCGGACTAAATACACTCGACGATTCCTTTGTGCGTCTTGATAGCCTAGCGTACACAGTTCAAATCGTCGTCGAAGAACTTGATGCCAACGCAAATGTTGTGGCTTCCGCTAGCCGAACCGTTCGCCGCGCTCCCTCTCCCAATGGCTTTGATATGCTGATCCTGGCCTCCGAGTTTTCGGGATCGCTTTCAGATTCAACTGCATTCGAAGACCGTTCGCGACCCTCTAATCCTATCACGAACGTGCTTTCGGAAGACCCCGCTTTTGCCAGCGTCCGAACGCGCGACAGATACGCTTTCGAGATGCTGCCGGACACGACAGTTGAACGCCAGCGACTCCATGTGGTGCAAGCGACGCTTCATCAAGATCAGGTTGGCAAGCAACCTATCAGATACGCCCGATACTACCTCACGGGTACGAATTCGCTTGTTGCGGTCGATGTGCTGCGCATTTCTGAATCGGCTTTGTTCAGCGAGACAAGTCGTGCCACGGTTTGGCTCCAATGGAATGACGTGGGTGCTTTGTTGCCAAGCACGGCGGTATCGGAGACGATCATTCGAACACCTGGCCGCGCTCCAAAGCATCTTCGTTTGACAGAATCGGTTGAGGACATCACAGCAGTTGAATGATCCAAATATCATAATCGGCGTTTCGGACGAACTGCCCTCTCTGTTGCGCACGAAGCGCTTTGGACGCGAGTTGCGATGGCTCTCCTCGGTCGGCTCTACGAATGCAGAGGCCATTTCATGGGCAGCGGAAGAAGCGCCAGAAGGAGCCCTCGTTGGAACGGATCACCAGTCTGCCGGGCGAGGAAGACACGGCCGGGCCTGGAGTGATTCTCCCGGCCACAATCTCCTATTCTCGCTTGTTCTCCACCCGACGCTTTCGCCGGATTATTTCGGGCTTATACCTCTTGCGGCAGGCCTGGCGGTTGCCGAGGCGATTGAACTCCACACCCCTTTCCTACCGACATTGAAGTGGCCCAACGATGTGTTGATCGCGGGCCGGAAGGTCTGCGGCATTTTGTTGGAGGGGCAGTTATCGCCAAAAAATGGCTCCCGGTCCACCATGGTCCTGGGTATCGGACTGAACGTGAACCAAACCGAGTTTCCTTCGGATGTGTCGTCTCGGGCGACATCATTGGCATTGGAGACCGGGCAGTTCCTTCCGCGGCTTCCCCTGTTGGCCGATGCCCTTCTGGCTATCGAAAAGCGTTACGACAGCCTTCTTATGGATCGCGGCGCGGACATTCTCAAGAGCTTCGAGGAGCGCATGGCCGGACTAGGGGATAATGCGTCCATCTCATTCCCACATTCGGGCAACTCTGCTCTCGGAACCATTCTGGGCGTAGCAGAAAATGGTGCATTGCGTCTCATGACAGACGACGGAGAGCAGCTCTTCCATGCAGGCGAGATTACGTTCGCCGGCAAAACCAGCTTCGCTGATTAACCATTGCTCCATTGTTTCTGGCAATCGACATAGGGAATTCAGCAACCAAGATCGGCGTGTACGATGGGCAGTCATGGTCAACCGTAGATAGGGTTGCTGCCACCGAGGCATCGTTGATCGACCATTTATCGATGCGGCTGCGCAGTGTGGACATTGATGCTGCCGGAATTGCATCGGTTGTACCTACGCGCACAGACGAAACGGCTATTGCAGTCCGTGAGCATCTAGGCGTAGAGCCCACCATTATCAGCGCAAAACTGCCACTGCCGTTTGAGATGGGCTACGAGACGCCTCAAACACTAGGCGCTGATCGAATGGCTGCAGCCGCTGCCGCTTGGCTGATGTTTGGACTGAACAAGAATCGTGGAGTCATAGTCGTGGACGCTGGAACGGCAGTAACTACCGAGGTTATCACTTCTGACGGTGTTTATCTGGGCGGGGCCATCGCTCCCGGGCCAGACTTGCTCCTAGGCGCGTTGGTTAGAGATACGGCCCAGCTACCTGTTATCGACTGGCCTGATTCTCCTGCGGCCATCGGTTCTTCAACGCATGATGCCATTTCGGCGGGTGCATCGATCATGTTTCTCAGCGGAGTGAAGGCACTACTGGATCGCTCCGCCAAGCAGCTCAATGACGTCCCTTTAATTGTAGCAACTGGCGGATGGGCGACCTGGCTTGACCACCATGTGGACATCATTGACCAAATTGAACCCGATCTCGTACTAGATGGAATCAGGCTGCTTGCCAACTAGCCCTTTGCCTGGTCCGTTGCCAACAGCGTTTGAACACGCGCCAGCACCATATCAATGGCTACCTGGTTTTTGCCGCCGCGTGGAATGATGACGTCCGCGTAAACCTTCGATGGCTCAACAAACTCCAAATGCATGGGTCGAACGGTTCGACGATATTGCGTCATCACGGATTCGAGCGTCCGCCCCCGTTCGTTGATGTCACGGTCAATACGGCGCATCAGGCGCACATCCGCTGCCGTGTCTACATAGAGCTTGATGTCCATACGATCACGCAGAGCTGGCTCCGCCAGAACGAGAATACCCTCCACGATTACGACCGGGCGCGGCTCAATTCGATCTGTCTCCGTCAGCCGCGAGTGATTGGCATAATCGTAGGTAGGATTTTCGATAGGGATTCCACCAAGCAGCGTATCAAGCTGCCCGACCATGAGCTCCGTTTCCAGGGCATTCGGATGGTCAAAGTTGAACTGTGTTCGCTCTTCGAGCGGCAGATGCGATAGATCTCGGTAGTACACGTCATGCTCTAGCAGCGCGATGGCATCTGGACCAAATCGCTCTAGAATCCGGCGCTGAACTGTCGTCTTCCCCGACCCTGATCCGCCTGCAATCCCGATGACCACCGACATGTGGCCCTAGGCCTCAGCCTTCTGTGCTTCCTCTCTTCGGGCCCTACGCTCCGCTTCTTCTTCGGCCTTCACTCTGAGTCGCGCCCTCCGCCGTTTCTCCCAGCCAGGTCGAGACACCATCACAATGGTTCCACCTTTTTCGTTCAGTTCCGACGCTTCGTAATCCGGCTCGTAACCGTCTTCGGCCTCCCATTCTTCGAGCGCTTCTGGCGTGTCTGCCAGCGCGGTCACGATGAAATTGGCCAAGCTGCCACGGAGCTCTTTCACCCCATGGGTTACGGCGTTCAACTCGTCGTTCTCTTCCTTGAAAAACTTGAGCCGGTACAAACGCTCGTAAGACTCGTCGTCATCCCAGGCATCCTGGTGGGCACCTGGCAGAAGATTCCAAACGACCTTGCCTTGAAGAAGCTCGTTCAGTACGGGCGAAAGATGTGGGCGCCAGTACTTCGATACCCTGCCGATGCCATCCACTGAAGCGTCAATCTTTAGCTTGTACTTTGGGATGAGGTCGTCCGGGCGGAGCAACCCGAACAAACCCGAAATGATGACGCCGTTCTCAAGGAGCCGCCGTTGCGCCCCGGTAGGAAGACTCTCAAAGTCCATCGCCTTGTACAGGATGCCAGGCTCGTAACGCTCCACCGCAGCCATCAGCGGACTGCCATAGATCCCCAAATTGTCCTCAATTGCCTCTTCCAGCGCCTTATCCTTGAGGCCAAAAAGCTTATTGAGTTTCTTTCCCGCCTCAATCTGTTCTTGAAGACTTTTGATCAACGCCCGTCGCTCCGGGTTCAGTGCGTTGAAGTAATTAAACGTGTCCGACGAGCGGTAGTCGAACATATCGGGCGCAAATGGATTACCGCCGGACTTCTTCCCCTCGGCCGAGGGCATCAGAATCGAAAACGGCACCGACATGGACGAGGCACACAATTTGGGTGAAAAGAAAACCGCACGCCTCGCGCGGTATGAGTGATACGCGTTCTACTATGATGCTCGGCGGAGAGGCGGTTCACCACCACGGCGCTGACGGGCCTGACTCATGAGTTCTTCGGCTTCGCTGAGAATCTGCTGCGCTTGTTCGCGCGCGTCAGCAACAACTGCGTCGGCCTTCTCACGAGCGTTGCTCGCCACACCTTCCGATCCAACTCTGTCTATCAAATCGGAAACTTGGTGGCCCCACTGATCAAGAAGAAACGCAACACGCTGCCGAATCTGTTTTCCTTCATCCGGCGCTAGCAACAGACCTAACCCGAAGCCGACCGCACCACCAAATAGGATGCCTCCAAGAGAGGCTCGAACGACGCTACTACGCTTACTCATGGCTTACTAGATTGAGATTAGAAAACGACCCGCGTGTCAAATATCTATCGGCAATTGGGGATGGGGGATAAAGCGACTGTTACGCGTGTGAACACAAGAAGCCACGTCCGTTGTCCAGACGCAGCTTCTCATACACGTGAACGGGAAGAGTATCGCGCGTGTAAGCGCCGCTACCTACCGGTTCTTCTTCTTGTGGCGGTTCTTGCGAAGCCGCTTCTTCCGCTTGTGCGTCGCGATTTTGTGGCGCTTGCGCTTGCGTCCGCAGGGCATAGTGTTGTTGGATTCGTCTTAAAGGAGCCGCTAGGTGCGGTTTGGACGGCCTTCAAAATACGGATAACCGGTCCTCAGAACCAGCAAGGCGCTGCATGAAAGCCAACTGTTCACGCCGATATGCGTTCTCTGATCCTGCTTCGATCCCTTGCCATTTCCTATCCGGCAAGTCTTCACACCTGCATTGTGAAGCGAATGTGTACATCGCTGTACAACTGAGTGCACACAATTTTGGTGCTGGGCCTGCAAAACATGGCGGACGGGATGCGAAAAGCCTTCTGGCACAGCCTTTGGTAGTACGGGAGGCAGATCCTGGGTTACCTCCGATTTCCAGATCTCTAAAGAGCACTACGTGCAACACGGCCACAAGCCATAGTCGCACAGTCGGGCGGACACGTTTGGGTGAGCGTGTCCGCCCGGCCCTTTTTATGCCCTTACCGGATCTGTGAACGCATGTAGATTGACGACGAAGCATCGTATCGCCATGTTCAGACTTCGCGTCATAATTCTAGGAGTAGCTCTTGCAACCTCACTGGCTGCATGTGCGCCATCGATCTCGCCGCTCTTCCGGGACTATGAAGTGCGTACGCTTGGCTCGAGCGCAGAGTCATCTCCAGACGTGTTCGCCCGAATCCGTACGGCGCTCGTTCACGCAGGTTGGACGGAAAAAGAAGCGGATGCACCTAACATCGTGTCAACTGAACCACGGCCCACGTCTGGCTGGGGGTTGTTTCGTACCGAGGTCTCACTGGACGTTGCCCCCATTGGCGACAGTCACGTTCGCGTACTCTTCCACCCCGTTCGATATTCCGTCTTTGGTGGAAGAACAAAAATCAGCTACTTGGGCCGAGGTGAACGGGGGTTTATCCTGCCTGACCTAAACGCGGCGTTTGAAGCCCAGGGATTCGTGGTTCTCGGAACGCCGGAGGAACGTGATGATCCGAACAACTCGGAGGACGAGGAAACCTGATTGCCGAATCCGCGGTACGATTGACCGGTTGGAATTCCGGCCTGGTTCTTTCAAATATTGGGGATGTTTTGGTTTCGACGAGTGAATTGTGCGGCAGGCTGCGTGCCGGGTGGTTCTCAGTACGCCCGCGACCTTCGCTGAGAAAACGAATAGTTGCAAACGACTATTCCTACGCGCTAGCGGCTTAATTGCCCTAGCTGTCTCCCTGTGAGTGAGCTCATTGGCTTGCTGGGAGACACCGCTACAATGAGCTAGCCACCGACGCTCCGGCTGTGTGCCGGTGGCGAAATCTTATCAGCCTGCGCTAGCTCGGAAGCCCCGTTCGTGGGCCCTGCCGTTTTAGCAAAGACCTGAATTCGCGAACTACGCATCGTAGACGCTTGGACTGTAGGTTCATTCGGACCCGGGTTCGACTCCCGGCATCTCCACTGACAACGCCTGCGAGTGCACCTGTGTAGGTGCGCTTCGAAATACGGCCGCGCGCCTGCCTGCGCATCGTCCCGCTTTAGCGCGGAACGAGGTTCGACTCCCGGCATCTCCACTGACAACGCCTGGCCTTTCTAGTCAAAGGTCCGGCGCTGTTGTTAATGGACGTTTCGTTATCCACGCAACATTGATGCGGGTTTCCGGTTCATGCGTTCGTAGTCTCCGCTTCCCTTGTCGATATCCCAGACGAATAATGACGATCAAAACAACTCTGAGTCTTGCATTTCTAGCGGTCATGCTGATGAGTATCGGCCCTGCCGCAAACGCGCAGTTGGCATTGTCCGATGATGAAATG
>JAHEJB010000131.1 GCA_024639085.1 Rubricoccaceae bacterium
GTCAGATTTTGCTGGCCTGCATTACGAACGACAGGAACCAGCAGCCCTTTGGATCCGATGGCAACGGCGATACCGATGTGGAAATCCTTCTTGACGAGGATGCGCGTTCCTTCCACCGACGAATTCATCAACGGATGGGCACGCATGGGCTCAATGGCCGCGAATAGGAAGTAGGGTGTATACGTAAGCTTCGTGCCTTCGCGGGCAAGAAAGGCTGCCTTGTGCTTCTCACGGTGGGCCACAACGCCCGTCATGTCAATTTCAGTAAACGATGTAACGTGTGCACTCGTAGCCTTCGACCGCGTCATGTGCTCAGAAATGAGCTGGCGCATTCGGTCCATCTCGATGACCTCCACGCGCTCACCAGTGTCGCTCGACGGCGCTAGAACTGGTTGAGCAGGCGCAGATTTGGTGGTCGGTTGCGCGGAAGCCGTCACGGACGCGGACCTCGCTACGCCCATGGAACCGCGCACTTGAACGTAGGCCAACACGTCGGCCTTCGAAACGCGTCCTTCCGCACCCGTTCCGACGATGGATTCCAGTTCCGCCATGGAAAGCCCTTCGGTCTCCGCGATGGAACGAACGAGAGGTGAGTAAAACCGCCCATCAGAGCCGCGTCGTTGAATCGGCGCTCCTGGATGAGCTGGAACGGCAACCGCGGGCATGGCCGATCCGTCGCCAGAAGGCGTCGGTGTTGGAGCGGGTTGCGATGTGGTTTTGGCCTGCTCTGCGCTTTCGGGAGAAACATTTGGCGCGGAGGCTGCATCTCCAGATGCAATGACAGCAATTGGCGTCCCAACGTCAACAGTATCGCCTTCTGCCACTATTATTTCGACAAGCACGCCAGCAGATGGGCTTGGCACCTCTGAATCAACTTTATCCGTTGATATTTCGAGCAACGTTTCGTCCAGATCAACCTCGTCGCCCACTTTCTTGGCCCACGCGAGAACGGTTCCCTCCATGACAGATTCGCCCATCTTGGGCATCACCACGTTAACACGATCGCCTCCGCCTGCGGCGGCGGAGGGCGCAGCACCGTTTCCGCCAGTGTTCGCAGATAATTCAGGTTCAGGAGTCGCTTCATCGTCAACGGGAGCAGCGACAGGCTCCTCCACTGGCGCGGGATCCGCACCGCCCGCAATTACTTCCGCATTGACATCAGAATCGATCACAGCGATGGGCGTACCGACGTCTACCGTGTCGCCCTCTTTTACTAGGATCTCAACGAGCTTCCCGGCAGACGGGGCCGGTACTTCGGAGTCAACTTTGTCCGTGGAAATTTCCAGGAGCGTCTCGTCCAGTTCGATGACGTCACCGATCTGCTTCTTCCACTCCAGAACAGTGCCTTCCATGACGCTTTCGCCCATTTTGGGCATGACGACATCGACGCGAGCCATGATGTTTACGGTTAGAACTCAGAAAAGTCGGACGCGAAATATACCGCCGCATGCACGGAGGATTCGCTGAGACCTGCGCTTCGCGGTTGTTTCGTTGACTGGAATTTGAACTAGAACGTAGCTGCGTAGGCGTGCAACGCAGCTAGTTCCGCATCTGTCATCTGGCCGAAGACCTCAAAAGGCATAAAGTCGTTGTCGATCTGCCTGCCCGCAGGAGTCACGCCTGTCCGAATCGTGCTAATGAATTGATCCAGAGGCCAGTTTCCTGCCGCCGCTAGAGACGGCGCTGGAGGGGATTCGGGAATGGGCGGAACTTCCATACCCTGACCATTCTCGCCATGACAATAATGGCAGACAGTCCCAAATAGATAGGCACCATATTCTGACGTTATGCCCGCTTCAGGTTTGGCAGTAGGACTCGCGTCAAGGTTTACTTCGAACCCAGGATCAAATGGACCCACCGAAAGCAATTTGCCCATAAGCTTGATTTCCGTTGTGCCTGGGTTGTTCTCAATAGGAGACACGGAGCGAATGTATGAGATCAACGCAGAAACATCTTCGTCGGCCAATCCATGGAAGGCAGCAGAAGGCATAATGATCACAGATGTACCGTCTCCCGCTACACCATGGCGAATGGTGTGTTCCAACTGGGCATCTGTTCGCTGTCCGCCAAGGCCCGCGGGAGTCAGATTCGGTGCTACGACTCTAAATGGCGGTGCATCGAACAGCTCCTGACCGCTGAGGTCCTCTGCATGGCAATCTGTGCAACCAAGAGTATTTGCCAGATGCGCACCGTGTGCGACCGAGCTGGAATCATCCGAGACATTCAAAACGACATCGGGCAGTTCGTATGTCTTTCCAGCATTTGAACCTCCGATCATAAACATCGTGAACCCAGCGATGAGAAGTACAACGACAAGCCCGCCGAGAATGCGGGCGATCCACTTTAGAGTAGGCTTCATGGACTGTGATTAGTAAGTGACACAAGCGCAGGTAGATACACCTAACGATCCCAATGTGAAAAGCCCCATACCACATTTATTGTAGAGCGGACCAAGCAGGTCTTAGCTACCGCCACCGAAGGCGGAAGCAAAATCCTGACGCTGCTGAGCGTCGCCTAACATAAGTAGCTCGGAACCAGGCTCGAGCACGGTCGAAGCATTTAGGTCTGTAGAAATCTCACCATCTCGCTGAACCGCGATCACGGTCAGTCCCGTCCGAGCCCCAATCTGCGTCTGCGCCAACGTCTTGTCGTGCAGCTGTCGAGGCAGAGGTGCCAGAAACAGACTTACGCCCTCCCCAAGAACCATCAGCTGCTTCCCTTTTAATATGGAGACAACGGCTTCGGCCCCGAGATAGTCGTAGCTCAGCACAAAGTCGGCCCCGGCACGGTGGATGGCTTCCAGGTTTCGTTCGTGAGTGATGCGGCTGACAACGCGTAAGTCGGGGTTGAGCCGTCGGCAATACGAGGCGAGGTAGATATTCATCGCGTCGTCGTTAGTCGTAAGCAGCACGGACGGTGCATCAAGCACGCCCGCGCGATCCAGCACTTCGTAATCTGCCGCATTGCCGGCAAAGACGAGATTGCAGATCGGTTCGTGGCGCTTACACAGCTTTTCTTCACGCTCAACCAGGTTTACCGGCACCGCTCGGTTTCTTAGCGCGCGGATTGCGGCTCCCCCAACCATTCCCCCTCCGATAACCAGGACAGGATTCGGATTTACATCGTAGATCACCAGCAGTTCGTCAAGGTTACCCAACTGCTCTTCAGTACCGATTACCACCAGCACGCTGGAATCGGAAAGATGTGCGTCGGCGCGCGCAGGAAGCAGTTTCCCTCGTTCCCAAATACCGATGACGCTAACGCCTGAGATCTGCCGCAAACGCGTTTCCTTGAGGGTCTTGCCCGCCAGAGGTGTACCGTGTAGGGGGAGTTCAGCGATCAGCAGGTCCTCATATTTGCCAATCGGATGCGACTTTGCGTGTAGAGCACTAACGCGGCTTGCCAGTTGCTCACCCAACCACTTCTTCAACGGCAACACGTGTGTGGCACCACTGAGCTCCAGTACGTCCACCGAGTCGATGTCGCTTGCCGTGGCCAGTACTGGCAGGTCCGCCTCTAGCTCCCGGATGGTGAGGACGATGTTCGTGTTGACGGTGTCCTCGCGGTTAGCGAAAACCATTCGCGCTCTGTCCAAGCGCAGAGATTCGTATGTGGTCGTGCTATCAACCTCGCCTGTAACGACGGATATGCCATCCATATGCAGACTGGCTGCCTCTTCAGGATCCTCTTCTACAATGAAGTATGGAATGCCCTCGTGCTCAAGGCGTTTAATGAGACCAGGCGCAACCGAGTCGTAAGCGCAGATTACCACATGACCTTCCGTGCCAGGCGGAACTTCCCGTGGCGCGCGCATTCGAATCTGTGATTCCAGCCAGGGTGCGTAGAAGAACCGAATAAATGCAAAAGGCAATACGATGAGCAGCAACACGATACCAGACAGTAGGACGACCATGCTGAATAGCCTCCCAAGGTCACTGTGGAAGGTGATGTCACCAAAGCCGAGCGTGCTCATCACCGTGAGCGTCCAATAGAAGCCGGTGAGCCACGAGTGTTGTTGGCCCTCGTACACCATTATCGCGTGGAAGACGATCGCGTAAACCCCAATCACCACGCCTACAAACGCGAGATACTTCATCAGCGCGCGCACGTTGCGGCGAACCGTATGGTCGCCGAGGAAATAGGAAAGTTGTCCGCCGACGAACTTCAACTCTCTACCGAAATTCTCAACTTTACAGGCCGAGGCAATCGCTCAATTTTGAGCATCATCGCAAGGATACGGACAAGCACGCCATTCGACACCGCAAGTAGTCGCATTGAAAATCCAATTGTGAAGTACTTGATAGAATTAGCCTTGCCCGAACTGTCCTAGAGCAGCTCCTCTTGCAAAGAAAGCCCCGCCCGAAGATTTTCGGACGGGGTTTGAATTGTTGCACCAGGAGACGTGTGCCTCGAGGTCGACAGCCTGTTTACCTAGTCGCGTCGTCTGGTTGCTCGTTAAGCATTCCTTGATCTTCTAAATCCTCTACGCCCTCATCTTCTCCGACCAGAGGAGTAAGCTCAGGAATAGAAGCATCTTCATTGCCGGGGCGAACAATTTCTGCTCCTGCAGCGCTACCGGCTTCAGCGGGTGATACATCCGGGCCTGCGATCAGCGGGGCAATGACGAGCGCCACAACCGCGATGAGCTTCACAAGAATGTTCAGGCTCGGGCCGGAAGTGTCCTTAAGCGGGTCACCCACCGTGTCACCAACAACCGACGCCTTGTGGACGTCGGAGCCTTTGCCGTAGTCCACGCCGTCGAACGTGACGCCGCCCTCAATGCGCTTCTTAGCATTGTCCCATGCGCCGCCAGCGTTTGACTGGAAGATGGCCATCAGCACACCAGAGACCGTTACACCAACAAGAAGGCCACCGAGCATGTTCTTGTCGATGAAGCCGATGACAACGGGAACAATCAAAGCGAGGAGACCCGGCGCAACCATCTCACGAATAGCGGCGTCAGTCGAGATGGCAACGCACTTTGCGTATTCAGCCGGAGCCGTTCCTTCGCGAAGACCCTTGATCTCTTTGAACTGGCGCCCGACTTCCTTAATCATGTCCGCAGCAGCCCGACCAACGGCAGCCATCGCCATGGCGGAGAACACGAAGGGTAGCATCGCACCAAGTAGTACACCTGCTAAAATCGTCGGGTTGGCCACGTTGATCGTTTCGATGCCGGCTTGCTGCATGAATGCTGCAAAAAGCGCCAACGCTGTGAGGGCCGCCGAGCCAATAGCGAAGCCTTTGCCAATTGCCGCTGTGGTGTTGCCCACGGCGTCAAGCTTGTCGGTACGCTCGCGGACTTCCGGCGGAAGATTTGCCATTTCCGCGATACCACCAGCGTTGTCTGAAATCGGTCCGTACGCGTCAACCGCTAGCTGTATGCCTGTAACGGAAAGCATCCCCAGCGCCGCGATAGCGATGCCATAGAGACCGGCAAATGTGAACGAGCCGATGATTGCGAACACAAGCACAATCGTTGGGAGTCCCGTGGAATACATGCCAAGACCCAAACCAGCGATGATGTTGGTCGCAGAGCCCGTTACACTCTGTCGCGCTACGTTCATTACTGGGGATCGATCCGTGGCGGTGTAAAATTCAGTGATGAGGCCGATCAGCGTTCCCGCGGCCAGGCCAATCAGAACTGCGAAGTAGATTCCACCTGCCGTATAGGTGAACTCGCCAACGATGGGCGTGGTGATCGTGAAGTCGCCTGGCAGCATCCACTTAATAATGAAGTAGGACAACACCGCCATCAAACCCGCTGCACCAAATTCTCCGATGTTGAGACCGTGCTGTGGGTTGCCGCCTTCCTTCACCTTTACGAAGAAAGAACCTGCGATGGAGACAATTATGCCAACGGCTGCAATTACGAGTGGAAGCAGCACCGCGCCTAACTCCATCCCGCCAGCGGCTGCGAGAGCGGGAATAAACGCCGCACCAAGAACCATCGTGCCGATGATTGAGCCAACGTAGGATTCAAAGAGGTCAGCGCCCATGCCCGCTACGTCGCCCACGTTATCACCCACATTGTCGGCGATTGTGGCTGGGTTTCTTGGGTCATCCTCTGGGATGCCCTCGTAAACCTTTCCGGCCAGGTCAGCGCCTACGTCAGCAGCTTTCGTGTAGATGCCACCACCCACACGCGCAAAGAGTGCGATGGAGGACGCGCCGAGCGAGAAGCCAGCAAGGACGTTGATCACCTTGGCGATGTCCCAGTCGGTCAGGCCGTCGTAGGCGACAAACAGCCCGCCCAGACCCAGAAGACCGAGGCCAACAACGGCAAGGCCCATCACGAGACCTCCTGAAAATGCCACGTTCAATGCCGGACCTAGCCCTGTCCGCGCTGCGTGAGTTGTACGCACGTTGGCTTTGGTAGCCACGCGCATGCCAATATTGCCAGCTAGGCCTGAACAGAAAGCGCCAGTGATGAACGAAACTGCGATCATCCACGAGGAATCGGCACGTCCCATATTGGCGAAGGCCAATAGAGCAGCAACCGCGGCTACGAAAATGAAGAGAACGCGGTATTCACGCTTCAGAAATGCCCTTGCGCCTTCCGCGATGTGTTGGGCGATCTCGGCCATGTGATCTGTGCCGACTTCCTGTTTGGTAACCCACTGCGCGCGCAAGGCGGCGTAAGCGAGTGCCACGATCCCGGCCAGTGGCACGAGTAGGGCTAGTAGCTGTGCTGTCTCCATGAGGGAGTTAGAGGTTTGTTGTGTGAGAATGGATAAACGTGTGGTGGACTCAGCTGCGCTTGTTGTAGCGGTTCATTGCTGTCAGCATGCCGTCTCGTACAAAGCAAAGCGCGGCCTCAGCCGCACCATCTATTGC
>JAHEJB010000132.1 GCA_024639085.1 Rubricoccaceae bacterium
TGACCACGAGCGGCAAATAGTTGCCCGTACATCTGGAGTGACAGCTTCGGGCTGAAGATCACGTTGGCTCGGGTGGAAAGATCAAAGGCGCGAGTGTCGCGAGATCCAAATACAGGTACATAGAAGCCAGTGGCGTCGGGCACGCCTGCGCCCGCACCGTATTCGACCACGCCGTTCAGGAGTGCATCGATTTCTGCATCCGCAAGCCCAAGCTGAAAGAGATCGTCCTCGCTCAGTGTATCAGGGGGGCCTGCAGATTCTCCTATGAAAAGTCCTCCGTCGGTACGTACGAGACCTTCATTTGCGGCCCAAGCGGTCCAGCCGTTTTGGAATTCGAGCTCTCCGTTCATTGACAAGCGAATACGATCACTGACGTTCCACTCTACATCTGCCTCAAACTCGTAGCCGGTTCCGCCTTCAGCGTCAAAACTGAAAAGCACTTCGGGAGAAAACACAAAGCGACGCCGGCTATCGGTCCTGTAGTCCAGCCCGAAGCGACCGTTGACAATATTCTTGAAAGGGCCCAATCCTCGCGTTTCGCGAATGTCGTATCCACCTAGTCCGTTCAGAGAGCCGTTGATCTCGATTCGCTGAAAGCCATTGAATTCGCCATTGTTAAATGTGCTGAGGCTGAAGCCTCGGTTAAGACCGTCGTTATAACTCCAACTTTGATCACTGAAGGCGCCAACGCTAATCCGGCGAAATGGACCTACCGGCCTACCTTGATTCAGTAGTAGCTGGCCTCCAAGTCGTGCCTGTATCAGGTTGTTTTGCCGGAATCGACCCACATCGTTCATTTCGAAGTCGTCTGAATAGATCCGCAGTCCGCTTCCGGGCGTAAAGAAGCCTCGGACCTTGTCAAACCCAACGTAGGCTGCGAAACCGCGCCGCGTGGGGTCTTCGATCCCATCACCAGTCTGCGTTTGAACAGAGCCTGTTAGTGTGCCTTCGAAAAGCCATGTTTCACTTTCGCCTACCAGATATCGCCAGTCCGTCCCGCCGACTACCGAGCGAGAGCCGTCAGAGCCATCGTTTGGGTTATTCGAAGAACCCGTAACCCCCCCGCCGATGTAATTCTGGTTGCCGAATTCCTGTTTGACACGCGCTACGCCGTACCAGCGGCTTGGGTCGAAGTCGTCACCAGTTGCAGCGCCGAGAAGCCCGAAAGAGGTACCGCCGGATAGGCGGCCAGAGATCTTCGTGGCCCCGATAATTGGAGCCGATGCTCCTACTCGTCGCGTGTACAAGAGCGCGCCGTCGCCACTCCCGTAGGTGTAATCGAAGATCTGCGTTCCTTCGAGGAAGAACGGCCGTCGCTCGGAAAAGAAGGTTTCGAACGTTGACAAATTGAGCTGTGCGGGATCGGCGTCAACCTGTCCAAAGTCTGGGTTGAATGTCGCATCTACGGTAATATTGGAGGAAAGCCCAAAACGCACATCGATTCCTGCATCGCCCGCAAAGTCTGCGTCCGTGTCGCCTGGTATGTCGGCATCTTCAAATGTGTTGGCTCGGGCGAGGGAATATGGTGTCGCCTGAAGGGTGCGTCGAGGGGAAATGCCTTCCAGCCCTGCCAGCCTTCCTGAGTGTCGAATGAAGCCGGTATTCGAATTCTCACGCGTAATCGGCGCCCAGAAATCCTTCTCGCCGTTTCGCTGAATCTCGCGCACAAAGTTGATGCCCCACGATGTGTCGCCTTCGCTGAACCGCAATTGTGAGTAGGGGATCTCCATTTCGGCAATCCAGCCCTCCGATGTTATCCGCGCAGCGGAAGTCCACACCGCGTCCCATGAACTGTCTTCGTTGTTCACCGTGGCTATCGCATCAAATTGGACGCCAGCGGCAGTGACCAAGAACTCGTAGCCCGTGACGAGGTCGTTATATGAGTCGATGGCGACGAGGAAGAAATCCGCTCCATTGACTTGGTCCCGACGCGACAAATACTTCCGGATTTCGCCCGGGCTGTCGTCGAACATCATCGCACCAACGTAAAGGGCGTCGCTGCCGTAGAGCACGCGAACCTCGGTGCGCTGGGTCGCTGGGTCCCCTTCTGTCGGGTTGAACTGGATGAAGTCCGTGGCAGGCTGGACTAGTGACCAGTCGGCCTCATCGAGAACCCCGTCTACCTCAATCGCAGAGGTACGTGCGGTGTGCAACACCATGTGCTGGTTCTCCTGCGCCTGTGTGCCAGCGGCGAGTACAAAGAGCACGGCTATTGTGAGGTACCGAATGGGCATAGTTTGCATGCGTGGGGTGAGGTTCTCCGAACGTGGGGCGATGGCCCGAAGTTACATCGAATGCTAAAAATTTAACCAAGTTGGCCCAAGCCAGAAGATGCCCGCGAATTCGACAGATTCATATTGGACGATTGCACAACTGGCGAAGGCAGAGTCCCCCAAAACGAAAGGCTCACGGTTTATCGGAGAGGCGTTCCCGGTAGATAGTGCCGAACGCGCCCTTGAGTTGTTGGGCAAGGTTCGGAAGCGAGAACATTCAGCAACCCATCACTGCTGGGCCTACCGTGTCGCTGCACATGGCAGCACGTTTCGGTATTCCGACGACGGCGAGCCGAACGGTTCTGCCGGACTGCCCATATATAGAGAGATTGAAGGCCGTGGGTTGAGCAACGTGTTGGTGGTGGTGACTCGCTATTACGGTGGAACGAAGCTCGGCACAGGGGGACTCGTCCGCGCCTATAGTGAGGCTGCTGGGTTAGTCCTAGACCAAGCCCGAAGGCGTGAAGTCATTTTGCGAGCATCAGTCCGATTGCGGTTCGGGTTCGACGATACATCGCCCGCCATGCACACGATTGGCAGATTCGATGCAGAGATTGCTGATACGAGCTATTCGGAGGATGGAACGGAGATGCTGGTCAACGTACGTATCTCAGATGTTAAACGATTAGAGGCAGCATTTGTTGAGGCGTTGGGTGGACGGGGCTCGATCGTGGTAACTGCTCCTGAGACATGACTCGGCGGCTATCTTTGATAGTCATTTTGCACAACCGCTATGTCCGATCCCGCAACGCCCCCACCAAAGCCACCGGCTGCGGAAACTAAACCGAGCAAACTGAAGGCGCTCGGCGTCAAAGCAGGTATTGCGATTGGCCTGGCACTCCTATTCTTCCTGGTCGGTTTGTTTGTAGCTAGGGCCCCCGTCGGGGAACTTCGCGAGCGTGCCGAAAACGCTGAAACCAGTCTCGCGCTCATGCAGGATCATCAGTACATGACCGAAGCCGCGATGCTACTGTATCGGACCGCGCTTGATCTTGATGCGCGCAATTTCGGTACGGCGAACGACCGATTGGACCAAGTTGCGTCAGTCCTAGAACAGGTAGGTGCAGGTGGCTCCGAATTCGAAAGTCTACGCTCGTCCGTGGCCGCAATGGATATCAACGTAGCGCAAGACCTGGCGGGCCAACGCTCGACAGTGCTTGGATTCGCGTCAGCGCTTCAGGAAATCATGCCGAGCGTTGAGGAGTCGATCGTTACGGCGGACACTCTTGCTGAGTTGTAGATGGAACGCCGCCGATTCATAAAAAAAGCTGCCCTGGGGACCGCCGCTTCGGCGGCACTAGTCGGATGCGGAACTGAAGCAGGCGACAATGGCGCACCAGCCGTTCAAACCGGCCAGCGCATTCGATGGCGGCTGGCTTCCAGTTTTCCACGCTCTGCGGAGATCATCTATCGCGGCGCCGAGGTGCTCGCGGGGCGCGTGAGTGCACTGACCGGAGGACGATTCGAAATAATGGCCTCGCCTGCCGGCGAAATCGTGCCGCCGTTTCAGGTTTTGGACGCGGTTCAGAATCGGTCGGTGGCGATGGGGCACTCGGCCAGTTACTACTTCACAGGCAAGAACGAAGCGCTAGCGTTTGATACGGGCGTGCCTTTTGGGATGACGGCGCGCCAGCAGAACGCATGGATGCTCTATGGACAGGGCACGGAATTGACGCGCGGCCTCTTCGCCGACTTCGGCGTCATCAACCTCCTCGGCGGAAACACAGGCACACAAATGGGCGGGTGGTTTCGCAATCCTATCAACTCCATGGCCGACATGCGTGGTCTCAAGATGCGGATTCCCGGGCTAGGCGCGCAGGTGATGGACCGACTCGGCGTCAATGCGTTGTCGCTGCCTGGGGGAGAGATCTATCAGGCCCTCGAACGTGGCGCTATCGACGCGACAGAATGGATTGGCCCGTACGATGACGAGAAACTCGGCTTTCAGCGAGTCGTGCAGAACTACCACTATCCAGGATGGTGGGAGCCGGGAGCGCTGCTCTCCTTCTATGTAAACCAACAGGAGTGGGATCGGCTGCCTGCCGAGTATCAGCAAGTGCTGGAAGTCGCTGCGCTCGAAGTCAACCAGCGGATGATGGCCGAGTACGATGCGAAAAATCCACCCGCCCTGCGGAGTTTGATTGATGGCGGCGTCCGGCTGGCCCCGTTCCCGCAGGATGTGATGGAGGCTGCGCGAGATGCTGCACAATCTCTTTATGAAGAGACGTCTGCTACGGATCCGATTTACCGCTCCGTGTTTGAGAACTACCGGCAGTTTCAGCGGCAAAGCGATCAGTGGTTCTCTACCGCCGAGAAATCTTATGCTGATTTCGCTGCGCTTTCTATTAGCGCGACGGCCTCGTGAGGATCAGGAGAGCACGGCGCGCGTAACGTGGGCGAACCCGACGTCTTCATTGATGCGCTGTCTTTTCATCCTCCCGGCCTTACTCCTGTTCGCCTGTGCCTCTGAAGCGCCGGGTCAAGAAGTTGCCGCAATCCCGGCCGAGTCATTTGGCGAAGTCGGTCCGACTTCCGAGTCATTCGGCGACTATTGGTATCAGGGCCTTGCTGAAATCACCTCGTACGATCTCGAACAGGCTCGCTACGGTGAAGTACGTGACGGCGAGGCGGTCCTGGTTTTCGTCACTGAGCCCTTCTCCCGCTCGAAACAGGTGAAGCTGGACATTGCGGGAGAGGCTGGAAGTGATGAAGTGACGGTCTTGAAGCTGAACCACATGCGCAACTTTGTGACCGGGATCTATCCGTACTCGATGATGACATCCGTCTTCACGCCTGTCAGTGAGGGGCCATTCCCGTTGAAGGTCACGGCGACTTCGCAGGAGTGGTGTGGGCACACGTTTACACAACTGAACCGCAACGAGAGCGGCTATCGAGCGCGGTTGTTCTCTTACTTCGAAAGTGAAGGGGATCAGGATGGAGAACTGCCAGAAACTATGCTGGAAGACGGTCTGTGGGCACTTATACGAGTCAACCCTGAGGCGCTACCGGTAGGGGATATCCAGCTCGTCCCCAGCGCCATTTTCCAGCGTATGAGTCATCTCGACCTGCAGCCGTACGCGGCAACGGCTTCGTTGTCTGGCGACGACGGTCGGCGCACTTATCGGATCGAATATCCAGAGTTGGATCGCACGCTGAACATCTACTTCGCCGCTGAATTCCCCCACGAAATTTCTGGTTGGGAGGAAACGCGGATGTCCGGTTTTGGCGAGGGGCGCCGACTGCTCACCACGCTGGCAACGATGAAAGGCCGTGAAATGCTGCCGTATTGGGACCTGAACAGCACAGAGGATGCGCACTACCGGGAGCAGCTTGGTTTGGATTGACGGCCCGGTTGGGTCGCTGCACAGGTCTCCCCTTGAGAGCCTGTCCCGCACTTGATGCGGGAGGAGTATCGCGAAGCGGGGAGGGGTGTTGCCACGGTTAGCTGTGTTGCTCCACGCCATTCCGACATCCCCCGCCCTCGTTCCTCAGGCACCCCCTAGGAAGGGGGACTTTTCTTGGCGTCTGCCGTCGTCGGTTAGCCTAACAAACCCGTAACCATCTCTGGAAACAGAATGAGAAGCCCGAGGCCAATAAGCTGAATGATGATGAACGGGATGACGCCGCGGTAGATGTCCGTTGTCTGGACCTCCGGTGGAGCGACGCCGCGCAGATAAAAAAGTGCGAAGCCGAACGGCGGCGTGAGGAATGAAGTCTGGAGGTTCATGCCGATCATTACGCCAAACCAAACGAGGTCGATTCCAAGTGCGAGGGCGGCGGGGGCGAGCAACGGTATGATGATGAAAGCGATCTCGAAGAAGTCGATGAAGAAGCCCAACACGAAAATGGCGAGGTTGGCAATAATCAGAAATCCAATCAATCCGCCGGGTAGGTTCGTGAGCAGCCCTTCTATCCAGATATCGCCGTAGAGTCCACGGAATACAAGGGCAAAAGCTGTCGAGCCAATGAGAAGGAAGACCACCATCGTTGTCAGCTTTGCCGTGCCTTCCATCGATTCCTTGAGGGCCGTCTTGTTCATCCTTCGGTTTATCGCCGCGAGAATCATCGCGCCGACGGCTCCGAGCGCACCCGCCTCCGTTGGCGTCGCTACGCCTGCGAAAATGCTTCCGAGCACGACGATAATCAGCAAGAGTGGCGGTAGAAGGACTTTGATGACCTTTCCGAGCAACTCGATACCGCTGCTCGATCGTGCATCCTTTGGTAGTGCTGGTGCTTGGGCAGGTTTGCTGATGGCCATGAATCCCACATAACCGGCATAGAGTCCGGCAAGGAGAAGGCCCGGGATCAACGAACCAACAAACAGATCTCCGACACTCACACCGAGTTGGTCCGCCAGAACGATCAGCACGACGGACGGCGGTATGATTTGTCCGAGCGTACCAGATGCTGCAATGATGCCCGTAGAAAGCTCTTTCGAGTAGCCGTAGCGGAGCATCACGGGGAGTGAAATAAGTCCCATCGCGACGACGCTTGCACCTACAA